>JAFDDT010000255.1 GCA_019310725.1 Deltaproteobacteria bacterium
GTGAACACTTTTGAAGCATACTAATTGTTTAGATGCCTATACCCTATGCCACGATTGATCGACATCCTACTGAGAAAAAATATAGCGCTTCATCTTCACCGCGATTTCTGTTGCCAGGGTCTTTCGCATCTTTCGAACCGCCCTGTTTTCCGCCTGAGCAAGGTTCAAATGTCCTTCCCTTCCTGTCTTATTGACACTCCCGAAAACAGCACCACCCTCCTTATCAACCATATCAAAATGGGTCCGCCACTGTACATATTTCCACTCAGATGCGCCTCTGTCAAGGGGTTTGATCTCAACCGTACCCCTTACCAGCACCTGAGCCCTGGTGAGATCCTCGGAAACAGAGAATCCCTGCTGATTTAGTCCTTGAAGCAGGGCATCTTGAATCTCACCTGCCCTTGTGCCTGTAACTGATACCCCTATCAAAAAATCCCTGAGTAGGATAGATTCCAGTTTGCTTTTGATTTCGGCGAAAGGTATAGGCGGGGAGATCCCTCTTCCGGACTGGCTCACAATCCGAAGCTCAGCATCATAGGCGCCCCGCAGAATGTGACTCTGGATTGCCTGCCTGAGATATTTTACCGTGACCAGCATGTCTTTTTCAGCCTTAGCACTGCTGAAAAGCCGTTCTGTTTCCCGATCCAGCCCATGGATTTTATCTCTCAGTATCTGTGCTGATTGACCCCTATCAAGCACTGCAAGGGCATAAAAAATAGGCTCCTGCCCTGTCTCTTGGTACACCTGGGAAATCCTCACCCCGGAGAGGACCTTCTGGGTTGAAACCTTGGTAATCTCCTCAATAGTGACGGCCTGCTCTGTTTGGGACCTTCCCTTGGATGTAGTTTGAAGATACTCTTGGTACGACCTGGTTCGCGCATCTATTTTACTCAGAAATATCTTGGCGATCTCGGCCCTTGCCTTATCCTCTGCCGATTTCCGGTCAGGGTCATACCCAACCCCTGTTAAATATAAAGGCGAGGGATACTGGGCACTCTCTCCATCAACCCAATCCGGTCTCTTTCCTTTCTGGACCCGAACCGCGCCACCCTGCTCCAGAGCAGACTGAACCGAAGGCCGTATCGCAGCTCTTTTCTCCTGCCTTGGATAAGCCTTACTTCCGGTCTCCTCAGATCTCAATTCACCGAATGCCCGGTCTGCCCTCCCCCGGATATTATCTGCCGGGATCTTTTTCTCGCTTGCGCATCCTGTTATCAATAAAAACAGAACCACAAACACAAGGGTGTTTTGCCTGATTCCTCTCATAGACTGGTTCTCTATCACAGCTCAAAGACTAGTAAAGCGTCCTGAACATGAAAAACCTTTTTTCTTTCTTTTTCACAGAAAAGGGGGGAATCTCTCTTGAACCCATAACAGCGCCACGGGCGTCGACAAAGTCTATTTTCCCACGGTAGGTGCCCGGAGCAATCACAGCTCTTCCAACGCGAATCTCTGCTGGCAGCAATCTCCAGTGCCTCACATCTGCCTGTTCTGTTGCAGCACTGGCAATATTGGCAGTCATCTTGACCAACAAACCAGCCATTACCCCCCCCCGCTCTTCAGCAGATTTTTCGGCCTGCTTGCTCAGCAGATATTTGGTTGTAGCCCTTGCAATGGCCTTTGCCTTAATCCTATTGATCCTGTTCTCTAGATTCGTGATCGCAATAGAGGTAACATCTTCCATCAGAACCGTGGGAAAGTGACATGATTTGCCAGATCCCATATTGCTTAAGGTTATCTGACCATGAGAGATCTGGTAGCTCCTTTTAACAAATATGGGGTATGCGATTTTGACCAAGAAACCATCAGGCATTGGAACAACAAGAGAGTTCTCAACCTTTTCCGGCCCCAACCCATTGTAGTGAACAAAAAGTACCTCTGCCATCCCCGTTTTACCTGCCATATCCGCAAATGTCACATGCGGATATGCGTTTTGGATCTCTCTCATCTCTTGCTCAAAGTCCATTGCATCGGCTGCGGCCAACAAATCCTCTATGAGAAAAGCTGGTGGACGGACCCCATAGTTCGGAACGTAGTCCGACCTGTATACCTCTTCTGCCTTTCGATAGGAGATGAAGGCATCGTTGATCTCTCCTTCGGCCTCATAGAGTGTACCCATTAAGTAACGGATAAAACCATCCTCTTTATAAACATTTCTTTTCGCTACATCATATTTGCTATTAATAACACTCAATGTGTTGTCCACCTTTCGGGCCTCAACCAGTGCCCCTTCCCAATCTCCCAGCCCAACATAGTTCAATGCCATGAACAGATTGACCATCGCCCTCTCAAAATCTTCTCCCCGGTATGGAATGGTGTTATCACTAATCAAGAAAGACGCCACCTCTTTGGAAAGAGACTTGGTGTACAACTCATCCATGATGGATTCGGCCTCGGACAAGTTGAGGTTACTCTCTTTGTAACGGGCTGCATAGTGGAGAAGGATCCCCTCATCCAGGTAGTAGAGTGCGGCATTTCGCTTGGCATAGGTCTTCTTACTTTCCTTTACCAGCTTACATGCTGAAGCATAGTCTTGGGTGAGAAGGAGCTGGTTAATCTTTGGGTACTGTTTGACGCTAGGAGCACACGATGAAAGAAGAAAAAGCCCCAAGAGAGAAACGGGCAAAAAAATACGCCTCGCTCGACTGCTTTTCATTTCAGTCTCCGTCCTCATCCTACCATGAAAATCTTGATTTTTTGATCACCTTCTTGATTTTTTTCTCCCCGATCCAGGCCTTGACATTATTGGACATATTGATCAATTCCAGGTTGGTTTGGTAAAACATTACCGCTTTGCGTCCCGCTTCATCCCTGATGGTATTTATTGTTCCAATCAACATGAAATCAGCCCCTATTTCCTCTCCCGGGCCCTTCATGGACTCCTCTGAGGCATGCTTGGCTTGATCTAGCCTTTCCTCCCTTACTCCGGATCTCTCACCCTTAGAGGCAACAAACTGAACCCTGCCTGAATTGATCAGGGACCTCTCCAGATCCTTGACAAAGGTCTGGACATTGATATGCTCATGACTCCTATTCCTAACCCTCCCTACTATTACCGTGGGGCGTTTCCCTCCATGGGTGTCTCTGAATGTCTCCAGCCACGGCCTGTCAAGGCAGTCGCGAATCATCTCTTCTGCAACCATCCTTGAATCAGCATCATTCCACCGTCCGCTCACATCGATAGTTGTATCAACCGCCGTCCTTTCAACCTTAGGCGTTGAAGCGCAGCCTCCGAGCAATATCAAAACCCCTAAGACCAAAACAAGTGATCTCATTCTCTGATGTCTTATCTTTTCCATTTTTCCCTCCCTGTGTTTTCTCATCGCTTACTACGGCCTTGAGTTGGCCATAAATAGATATCGGCACTTTCTTTTCAAACCTTATCTTTTTTCTATCTGACGCTTCTCAGAACCGACTCAGCCCTTCCTTTTTCTATTCTTACCAGGACATAAAAATGCCCCGGTGGTCCATACACACCTGCCCGATCGGCCCACCTTTCAATTACTTCGGTATAGTTGAGCTCGGTGTCTGAGAGGATTTTAACGATCTCTTTAACATACTCACCGCTCGATGTGCTAATGATCGTATCCTTGCTCGTGACATGAGAGATTATAGCTCGTCCCAGCTCCGCTCGGGCGCGTCTGATCGCCTGATCCCATGCGTCAGTGACTCTCGGGGTTGGGCCTGAAATTCCAATGGCATAATAGTGGTTTTGATCTTTGGGAATCGACTCCAGCCATCCTGGAACTGCGTCGATCACTGGCTCAGGGCTAGAGCTGCAGCCCATGCAAGCGAGCAAAGGCGTCAGGATACCGAAAATGAGCAAGTGGCGTAGTTTTCTCTCTTGCCTTATCATCTATGATTACACAAAGTCGGGAGAGCCTACCGTCTCCGGGATGCTCATACAATGGCTAAAGGGCCTCAACTTCCTCTAGGAAAAGCCTTTTGCAAGCCCTCTATCAAGCTCAATTGACCAGATTCCTGATCCGTTCTTTCCAGGATCTCTAATGCTAGAACCCTTGGATTGGTGATGCACCTACCAATGAGTGAGACAACCCTTTGAATAGGGTTACGGGGATATCAATGTTATTTGTAACTACTCAGGTATCTTGCCACAAAGGCACCAAGACACTAAGATTATGTAATTATTCGTAGGCGTTCACAGGTTCAGGGTTCACCGTTCAGGGTTACCTTCCTGCCTGTGCATCGCACGCAGACAGGTCTTTGTGCCTTGGTGGCTGAATAGTTGCTGTTGTTTTACGATATTATCGGCAGGA
>JAFDDT010000256.1 GCA_019310725.1 Deltaproteobacteria bacterium
TTGGATTACGCCTGAGGAAGCTAACGCTTTTCTCGTAAATATGCATCCCAAATGCAGTCCGGGGACGAGAATGGAACTTTGAACCCCTGAACCTTTGAACCCGTGAACGCCTACGATAAAATAAAGCAATTTGTGGAGGAGTGTCCCCCATGAGTTCACAGCCTAATAACGAATAACCAGTGAAAGGGTTGTGCCACATATTTTTTCCGTTTCCAAACCTCTTTGGGATAAAAGGATATTGCTGATGGGGTAAAGAATTGCTCCAGGGAACCGGGAGGAGACGTTTAAGAACTCAGGCCGCAGATTTCCGCCGACCTGCCCGCCATGTGAGTCGGCAAGGTGAGGCGGGCCGGTACCCGCAGATATTTGTTGTATTAGTTCTTTTACTTATAATCTTGGTAATCTGCGTTCAAAAATAAATTCATATACATTCAAGATATGGCTCAGAGTAATTTTACCAGGGTAGCAATAAGGCCTGCCTGCGCAACCAACATGCCTGCCACCCATTTAATGGTACTGACCTTTGATTCGGCAATCTGTGTTTTAACCTCAGATCGAAGCACTTCTATATCTTTTTTGAGTTCACTCCGGAGCGTCTCAATGCTTTTCTCCAGTTCAGCGCGGAGCGTCTCAATGCTTTTCTCCAGTTGGGCCCGGACCGTCTCAATATATTTTGTGAGATTACCTTCCGTCGTTCTTAGATCATTCTTACTGGCCAGATTTTCTTCTATGGCTTCCCGGAGAATCTCAGCAATCGCCTTGGCCGATTCTTCGCTTAAACCGGTAGCTTTAAGGCGATTGTAAATATTTAAGGTATCCAGGGTAACCGGCATCTGAAAAGTCCTGTAAAAGCATTATGAAATAAGGCTAGTTTATTTACTAACACAAAGGTCTTCTTTTGTCAAACTATTGGCTAATGTATTAACAAACCGGTAATGTTGCCATGGAAACTCAATTCTGGACAGGGTGCGCGGATAATTGCATAAATATTATCAAACCCCTTGATCCGTTCCATGAACCTGTAATCAGCTGTTACAAAAGTGACCTCCTCAATCTGTGATAAGGCCAGAAAGCGTGAGCAACACTGTCAAGTTTTTCGAGCATGTCCTCAGGAAAAAGTGCGTCTATCCTCACCATTATTACACCTCCAAGTTACATACTTTACATACATTAAGGATTCTTTTGCCCACACGTCAATAATAAACCGCAGAGCAGGGTATCTTTTGTTTTTCGAGGTTTAGGGGTTAGGATTTGCAAAAGATAGTCTTGAATGAGGGAGTGGCGGTGTGAAAAAAGATCGTGAAACCCTAGTGCCGAATCGCCTTGATCAAGCGGACAGCGCCACGTCATAATGAAACCTAACCTATTCATGTTTAATCTACTCATATGCTCATGATGGATGGGGGAAGAAACTACGAAATACGCGAAACACGCGAAAATGAAAACACAAATTGTATTTAAGGAGGAAAGCTACAAAATCATTGGGGTCTGTTTTGAGGTGTACAAAGAGAAGGGGAACGGATTTCTGGAGTCTGTGAAGCTATTGGCAGACCAAGACCGAGCTCAGGTTATCAACTACTTGAGGGCCATGGGCAAACAATTGGGGCTATTGGTGAACTTCGGACATTATCCGAAGATCGAACACGAACTGTTCATAAACCAATCCCTTTCGCGCTTTTAGCGTGTTTCGTAGTTGAAATAGAAAACGGATACCTGAGTGGAATAATGGGTTCCGGGAAGCTGGGACACTGGTTTATTGGTAAAACACCCAAGCGAGTCGTATTATTTGGGGCTTATCCTGATTGCAGTTTCTGCCACAACTCTGCTTGTCGTCAAATGGTCTTAGCATCACAAAAAGGCACAAGACCGCTGACAACTCATAACTCACCACTTGCCTTTAAATCAAGCCCGGTTACTGGCTGTGCTCAACTTGAGTTCTGGCAATTTTTACAATCGGGCTAAATGATCCCAAGATTTTTTATCTTCCTAAAGAGGGCCCTTCGGGAGATACCCAATAGCAAAGCTGCCTTGGTCCTGTTCCAATGAGTCTGATCCAGGGCTTTGGAAATAAGTGCTTTCTCAACATTCTCAATAGCTACACAGAGATTGTTGTTCTGCTGTGTGAGTTTCTTGACTGATACACCATCCGCTCTAACTGGCTGGTTTGGAGATCCAAAATTCAGGAAATCGAGGCGTTTCACCGTAAGATAGCGGTGTAGCACATTTTGAAGCTCCCGGATATTTCCCGGCCAATGATAATTGTACATGGCATCAAGGATTTTCTCAGGGATGGTGGTCGGCTTTTTGCCATCAGCATATAGGTGCAAGAAATGGTCGATCAGCAGGGGCATGTCTTCTTTACGATCCCTTAAAGATGGCAAGGTAATCGGGATAATATGTATTCTGTAGAAGAAGTCCTCCCGCATCAGCCCCCTGTTTACCTGATCCATCAGGTTTCTGTTGGTAGCAGCTATGACGCGGAAACCAGAGGTCTTGGGTTTACTGCTCCCTACGGGCGTATATTCTCGAAGATCAATGGCCCGTAGTAACTTGACCTGCATGCCAGGTACAAGCTCAGCCACTTCATCCAGAAACAGGGTTCCGCCATGCGCAAGGTCTAAGTAGCCGTGCTTATCTATGTAAGCTCCTGTGAAGGCGCCCTTTGTGTGGCCGAAGAACTCGCTTTCAAGAAGCGTTTCAGGAATGGCCCCGCAGTTAACAGGCACAAACGCCCTGTCCCGCCTTTTGCTTGTATCATGTATGGCCCGAGCAACCAGTTCTTTGCCCGTGCCGGATTCGCCATAAATAAGGACATTGCTGTCAGATGCTGCGGTCTTTGAAATGAGATCGTAGACCTCTTGCATGGCCTGACTCTTGCCAATAATATTTCCGAATCTGTTGTGGTTGCTTATATCAGGTATGGTTTTGTTGTTTTCTCTTTGCAGATGCCCCGTCTCTTCGCGGATTGGGATTTCCCCAAGCCTCCCTTGGCCAATGTCTCGAAAAGTGGTAAGGATTGCTGGTCTGTTATTCCATTTGATAATATTGTGGTGTCCTTCCACGCAAGATTTTCGTCCTTCCTGTGTAAGACATGGCATCCTGAAGGTTTTTTCCCTGGGGATGCCTGACTCTACAGATCCATACATTTCTTTGATACCCTGATCGAAATCAGTAGAAATCAGCTCAGCAGGCCTTTTCCCAATCAATTGCTTCGAATCGGTGTAACCGAGCATTGACGCAAAGACACCATTCACGAGCACAAATTTTCCGTCCTGAACAAGCGTGACTCCTTGGTCCACCTGTTCGGTAAGGATGCGAAATGGCCTTTCGGTCTGGTGGAACGGCTCCTCCGCCCACGTGCGCTCAACAGTCTCCATTTCTAACTCCTTACCTCTTTGTTTTTCATAGTTTAGCTTTTGAGGCATGAGAAAATCCCCCTTCTTTTGGGGTGCCGGTACGGGGCCTCTATAATTTCGCCTCTTACAAGAACCATAACAATTTGTTGCCGAAATCCCTTTTCGCTTTGTCTAAAACATTTTTTCATAAATCAAGGACTCGCTACAGGCGATGTCAAAAATTGCCTTTAGGGCTCAGACAGTTGACATCGCTTGTTTTCCACTTCGCCAAGATTTTTTGGCAAAAAACGTTTCAATGACCGCTCAAAGGGATTACGGTTTGGGCAACAGCCCGATAGGGCTTGGCATGCCGGAAAAAGGAGCCGGCTTAACAGCTTTGTCGAGGGCATGAGCAAAGTTGTTTGGAAACAGTGTTTGAATACAAGAATCTGTTCCCTGCGTCTTTGCTGAACAGTTTTGTGGCCGCACGAATCTCATAATTACTCCGATAGAAACAAACTGCATCCTCCCGGACTAAAGAGTACAGCAGTAATCGTGCCAAAAAATTACACACAGATAATTACCTGTAATTCCACATGATTAGTCTTGTCTACTTATTGTGGAGAAATTTGACTCAGAGCACGCCAACGTGTCAAATACTTGACAGTTGTTCACCTCACTCTCAGGATACCCGACCAGCTTGTATGCTTGATGGGTAGGACTGACCTAAACAGTCTGGCTAATGGTAAGGGTAATGTGAGTTAAAAACCAAAAAAGTATAAGGAGGATGGAACAGAGAAAGGATAGTCATGTGAAAAATTCATGAGTGAGGCATTATCCTACTAGCAGAAATTTACAAACTCAATACCATGGTAGGGCTGGAGAAATTTCCTCAAAGCAATATCTATTGATTTCAGTAG
>JAFDDT010000257.1 GCA_019310725.1 Deltaproteobacteria bacterium
ATAGCAGTCGTTAATCCCCAGTATCTGAATACTACGAGTACAGTTAGGCAAATCACGACCAGCGCTACACCAGCAACACCTATGGGGCTCATAACTGAACGCATCACCTTATGAAATACTGACCCAATGTTAGCCCTCAATCCTCTAGGGGATCCTATCTGGCGTCGTGGTTCATTCTTAACCATGATGGTTGCCTGCTTACCAGGGATGATATTTCTGGTGTATGCGATTTTCAATATTAGAATGCTACTCACTATCGATGGTAGTTAGACCGCCTCTACTTTCGGTAAATACCTCAATAGAGCGTACGGCTTTGACGCCCACCTGATGGCTCTTTAGCCTGGGCGAGTTGCGCCTTTCCGCCCATCTACCGTTGCCATCCATTATAATGGCTACATGCTCTGGCAGGTAAGTAATTGTTTCTACAGTAGTGTGGCGATTCATTTCCGCCCTTGACGCCTCATTGGACTTCCCTCGTCTGGTTTCTTGGTTTGCCTGTAGTTTCGGTCTTCAAGTTGCGTGTCACTATTCTCCCTCTCACGTTTGCCTTTACCTTTCTGTTCCGCGTTCTCATCGGCAAGCCCCAAAAGCGTTTGAGTAATCTGTAGGGTGACTTCTTCGCGCGTCGCTCCTTCAGCCACAAAGGGAGTGCCGATCTTGATTGTCATCCTGTGCCAAAGCCTCGGAAAGAGAAACTTATTATTTGGCAGCACTTTATCCGTACCCTCAACCCAAATCGGCAAAACCTTAGCGCCAGTTTTCAGAGCCAGCCAGCTAGCCCCGTCTTTCAGTTTTCCCATCTGTTTACCACTTGCGCTCCTGACCTCGGATTTCTTTACCGCCTTAAACGTCCGGGTTCCTTCCGGGAAAATAAGAACCCTGCCTCCGGTCTCTAGAGTCTTCTTGAGCGCCAACACGGTACCAATACTCCCATGCGCTCCCTTGTTTCTGTCCACAGGGACATTTATCCCTTTAAATACCCCCATAAAGGGACGGTCGTAAAAATTATTTTTGTCTGGCACGTTGGCTGGAAAGAGCTTCTTCGGCAACGAAAATTCCTTTTGCAGTTCCTTAAACCATCTCAAAGAAAACTTCATGCGAAACCATAGCGGCGAAAATACCCAGGGGAAGTTCATCCAGGGAAAGCCCATTAAAGAAAAAACCCAAGGTTCGAGCAGGGAAGGGTGATTAGATACGATTATGAGTTTTTCTTCCCAAATGGGAAACCGGTCAAAATGAATGAACTTTATTCTACCAAGTGCCTCCAGCAGGCAAACAAGTATCCCTAGAACTGGTGCCACAAGATAGTTAGCCAGCAGAAACCTTATTTCACTAATCAGTTTATTTTTCACTTTTTCCTTTTTTAGGGCGGCAGATTCGGGTTGAGGGATGAGAATTACTTCTTACGCATGACGATATAATCCGTCAGGTCCATCAGCGCCTGACGGCTGGCATTATCTGGCAACAGGTTAAGGTTCTGACGTGCCCTAGCGCAGTAACTAGCGGCAATATCATAGCATTCCTCAACAATTGGTGAGTTACGGATTGACTCTACTGCTCGTCTTTTAGCTTCTAGGTCGCCCCGGTCTTGGAAAAACCTCTTTATCGGATTATCTTCAGGATAGTATCTCAAAAGAAGCATCGCCGGCAAGGTAAGGGTGCCTTGAGCTAAATCTGAGCCCGCAGGCTTACCGAGTTCCTCCTCGGTGCCGATAAAATCGAGGATGTCATCTACAACCTGGAAGGCGACACCAAGGTTATAGCCATATTCCCTTAGAATCGCTACTGACCTTTCCGGGGACTGGCTCAAGATAGCCCCAGACTCCGTAGCCAGAACGAACAGAGAGGCAGTCTTCTTAGAAATCCTGTCGAAGTAATGCTCACGAGTTTGTTCCAGATTGAAAGCGTTAAAGGCTTGATTTAGCTCGCCAATGGACATCGTCGCCAGCGTCTGAGAAAAGAGCTTTATCCCTCGCAGATTCCCGGTACTAGCACAAAACTCTCCCGCCTTGGCAAACAGATAGTCCCCAAGGAGAACTGCTTTATCTTCCCCCCATAACTTGTTAATTGTCGGTCGACCACGGCGAACTGTCGATTTATCAATAGCATCATCGTGAACCAAAGATGCAGTATGCAGCAGCTCAACCGCGGCTGCCATCGGCAGAAGACAATCAAGGTCATAAGCGTAAAGCTTGCCCGTCAAAAGGGTAAGGGCAGGACGAATCCGCTTTCCAACAATGTCTAGAGCATAGCTCAGCAATTCTGAGAGATGGTTGTCCTGAACCTCCCCGACCGACTTTAGACTATTCTCTGCCTTAGCCAAGTCTCCATTAACCGGGTCTATTATTTTGCTAAGCGATAGCACGTGGGCCTCCTTGGTTATTGTGAATCGGGCTTGTCCCCAGCGATTGTCTTTTTCCTCTTTACATTGGTTACTTTCTTGGCGACTTCCTGTTCAGATTCAGAGGCTTCGTTTTTGCTCACTTCTACTTCCTCAGTCATATTTAATCTCCTTAATTAGCTGACAGATGCCCTGTTCCACAGTCCGTTTGGCCAGTCCGATGGCGCTTTTGATAGCCTTGCCCTGACTGCGGCCGTGAGAGACGATGACGTTCCCCTTTACTCCCAGAAGACATGCTCCACCATATTCCCTATAATCCATTCCCTTGACCAAGGCGCCAAGGCCGACATCAACGAGCAATTCACGCCCTCGAAAATGACGGGCATCGTCGACGGAATGCCCTAATTGTTGTCGTAGCCTGACAAGGGAGTCGCCTAACCCTTCTATGGTCTTGAGTACTATGTTCCCGGTGAGGCCGTCGGTAATAATGACATCAGCGGTTCCGCGGGCTATATCGATGCCCTCTATATTACCGATGAATTTCAAGCCTGAATTCCTGAGCAGCTTATGAGTCTCTTGAATCAGGCGGTTACCCTTGGTGTCTTCTGTGCCGTTGCTAAGTAAACCGATGCGCGGTGTGTTAATACCCAGGACATGTGTGGCATAGATACTGCCCAGTTGGGCAAATTGCGCCAAGTGTTTTGGTCGGCAATCAGCGTTGGCACCAGCATCAATAAGGAACACCGGAGCAGAGGGGATGAGATTAATAATAGTACCCAGGGCGGGACGCTCGACGCCTTCTATCCTTCCCAGGTTGAGAAGGGCAGCAAATAACACTGCCCCGGTGTTACCGGCTGAAACAAAGGCATCAGCCTTGCCGTCTTTTACCAGGTTGATGCCAACTACTATTGACGAGCGTGGCTTTAAGCGTACTGCATCCACCGGATGTTCATGGAAATCGATAACCTGGCTTGCCTCAGTGATGGTAATGTTCAGTTTCCTCAAGTGTTTACCCGCCAGCACATGGAGCATGGCTTTGTTGCCGACCAGGGCAACATCCACTTTGTACTCCTGGGCTGCTTTTATAGCTCCTCTAACTATTTCGTGGGGAGCGTATTCCCCACCGGCGGCATCAATGGCAATTATCATTCTCTTCCCCGATTAAAAATTTAGCTGGTTAGACTTTCCTCCCATAGACACAGTAATCTCCCCATCGAGTAAGAACCTGGCTGTATCATCTTTCTCTGCACGAAGTTGAATTGGCGAAATAAGCAAAATAACCTTAAGAAACCAAATAATGGGCTTAAAAAATTTTATCGTTCCGGCGCTCTCCTCAGCATGTTCCAAATATCGCGAGTAAAGCGGTGCAGGGCTTTCAGACTTTCCGGGCTCAGTTCCCGTAACGATGCTTCATATCTCTTCGTGTACTTTTGGAAATTACCCAGGAGCCGCTTCATTTTTTGGTCAGCCAAACATAGACCAAGGGCAAGTCCAGCCAGTGTGCCCATACCCAGACTGCCCACCGGTGCTCCCAAGAGTATACTCACCGGACTTCGTCGCCCGAATTTATGCTTGGTTTCTCTCAGGCTAAGTAAAAGGGCTGTTATCACCTCGGCACAGCGCACCAGCGGTGACCCAGCCTCAGGTATCCGAGTAAGTAATTCACGCAGAAGATCCTGGTATTCAGATGCCTTTCCCTTGCGCAGGCTTAAAAAGATGTGGGCTTTTACTTCCTCCCACTCCTCCTGCCCCTGGCTCTCCCCAGCCAGGCGAGAGAAAAGCTCTATTGCCTCCGCAGTCGGGAAGAATAGGATACTCGACCGGCCAGGACCAGAAGTCACCTTCGGTGTAGCGTATTCAGAGCCTACCATGCCTTTTTGCTCGAGAAGCCTCAGCATGTCGTAGGCGGCAGAAACCACACTGTAGTGGACAGGCTCCCGCATTTCGCGATAAACGTCAAGAAGTTTACTCAAGAATACTTTCTGTCTGAAAGTGAGTTCCATCATTTTAATCACCTCCGCTCTGCTCACAGGCGATAGCGAAGTCTTCCCGAGCTTTATCCATAATCTCGTCACGCAATTTTCTTGCCTGCTCTATTGCTTCCTTATATGCTGTATCGGCTACTTCCTTAACCTGTTTATCAACAGCTTGTTCCAGTGCCTTTTCATGGGCTACATCCGCTTGCT
The DNA here is from genome assembly GCA_019310725.1 of Deltaproteobacteria bacterium. Taxonomy (GTDB): domain Bacteria; phylum Desulfobacterota; class DSM-4660; order Desulfatiglandales; family B25-G16; genus JADFWK01. The sequence goes on from JAFDDT010000257.1 coordinate 4,528, forward strand.
CCTTAGTTTCCATGAATGCCATGAATGCTCGAAAAACAGCCTCATCATATGTTTTCCTGGCTTCATTTTGAGCTTTGTTCTTGTCGCCTAACGGCTTGTCTTTCGACCTCATGCTTCCTCTATCTCAATTTTTTTCCTTACCTTTTCTTTTGCCCCTTCCGATGCAGGTTCAGCCAATTGCTCAAGTGCCAACTATATTTCTCTTCCTGCACGGGTAAGATGCTGCATAACTTCACGCGTAAGGCTTCCTCCGTGCCTTAAGTGGACCTCAATCCCTCGCCCGGGCTCGTACATTAGTTCACAGTCGAGCCTGAAAATAATATCTCCCATCTCTCACCTCCGCTCTAGTAAGATAACGCCATAGCTAAAGATAACTCTTTCTGTCTGATAAGCTAATAATTTCCCAAAGAAACCAAAAAATATGCTAACATAGTTAAAAATAGTTGTCAAGTCGCCGGGAGTATTTGCAATGAGACAAACCAATCAAGTTAATTGGCTACGGCTAGCAATGTCGCTTATCGGACTTATTGGTCTCAGCTTCGGTCTGGCTTACCTGCTCCAGGACCTCGGGACATGCTTTCACCTGCCACTGAATGAACTTGTCTGGTTGGCCTATCTGAGCGTGTTTGCGACTACATTGGTATGCAATTTTACCATTATAGCTCCTGTTCCCATAGCGACAGCAATAATGATAGCCGCAGCTACAAGGTGGAACCCAATAATGGTAGCTCTGGCTGCTAGTATAGGCGGGACCTTGGGAGAGCTTAGCGGGTACTATGCTGGTTATCTGGGCAAGAAAATAGCAGTAGCTGAACACATGGGAGGATATAATAGGGTGGAAGACTGGATGAATCAGCATGGGTTATGGGCCATATTCTTTCTTGCCCTTCAACCCGTTATACCATTTGACATAGGTGGGCTGGTAGCTGGGGCGGCAAGGATGCCACTTCAGAAATTCCTGCCGGCTCTATGGGCAGGAAAACTCATTAAATATATCATCCTTTGCTACTCTGGAATTGGATTAATTAACTTCCTACCCTTCTGGTCCCACTAAAATAGCGTCAAATATTGTCATCACCTGATTGCACGAAACGCTAAATTGTTCACCTCTAGCCTTGACATTCCCTCTGGCCGTTGTTACTATACTTAGACGTCTGTATGTATCTATGTCTTGGAGGTGTAATATGAGTAGAAAAATGACTGTCGTGTTTCATGATGAAGACCTCTACACATATCTAAAGGTTGAAGCAGCGAGGCGACATATGCCGGCAAGTGAAATCATTGCGGATGCTGTTAGTGAATGGCTGGAGAGCCGTGAGGATGCTGAATTGTTACCCGTAATTGATTCAGCCCATACCGAATGGAAAGAGAAGGGTGGCCGTCCCTGGTCTGAAGCCGAACGTGAATTAGAGGAATCAATTAGCCGTCGTGAGGGAGCTGCCGAGGCAAAGCGTGTATAGAATTGAGATTTCACCGGCAGCCGACCGCGACTTGGAAAAACTCAAAGGCCGAATCAGAAGACAGGCCTTTGAGCGATTGCGAGACGCTATCGGCAGCCTGGATGATGAACCTCGCCCTCAGGGAGTCAGGAAAATAAAAGGTGCGGAGAAGGCTTACCGCATCAGGGTGGGCAGTTACCGGGTGGTTTATGAGGTATATGACAACGATAATTTGGTATTGATTCTGCAAGTGGCGCGCAGGAGCGAGACAACCTACCGCCAACAGGACAGGTAATAAATGACGAGCTAAAGACCATTCAAAACTACATACACGCCATTGAAAAGGCGCTGGCGGCTGGCGATGCTACCGAACATACTCACCGCCCGGCACTGAAGGCATTTATAGAAGGCTTATCCGCAGGTGTTGTTGCCACCAACGAGCCGAAACATATCGAGTGCGGCGCTCCCGAGGCTAGAATACCGGTAACTCTAACTTAAGAAGTGGTATCCTTTATGGGGGCAGGTCAATTAGATCTAGTAATAGGCATTTCGAAGACTATTCGAAAAGTTCTGTGTATTGACCCATTCGGGGAGCCAGTTAATTCCCCTCAGATTGACCGTCACCACTTCGGCTGATGCAATCCCCCTCAGGACAATTTAGGAGGCAAATATGATTAAAGGTATCCAGCATTCCAGTTATACCGTTAGCAATCTTGACGAGGCGCTTCACTTCTTCTGCGACCTTCTGGGCCTGCAAGCTTCACCCATCATGGAACCCAGGGGAGAGCGCTTGAACAAGCTCTACAAACTTCAAGAGGTTTCACAGCGGCTTGCCGCAATACGTACTCCCAACAATGACATCATCCACTTGATTGAGTACGTTTCGCCAAAGGGAGAGCGCATAGATACGACATTATGTAATCCAGGTGTGGCACATATCGCCTTCGAGGTGGACGATATTCAAAAGATGTACGACGACCTCACCGCTAAAGGAATGGTGTTTAACCATCCACCTTACTGGGGAGGGCAAAAAATAGAAGACATCATGGGCTGGGGTGTGTGCTTCCTCAAAGGACCGGATGGAATTCCTATCGAGTTAATGCAGGCTCCAGAATAGTCACCGAAAGGGGTTGGCTTCGAGCCAACTAAAGCTTACCCTCACAAGCACCGCATCACAAATCCGGGCTTTCCGGGACTCAAACGAGTGCTATACGCCTCGCGGATATACCTCCGCGCCTTTTCCTCTTGAACGGAGCGCCATATTGGCAATCCGGGTGAGTTTGTTGTATTATTCACGTGGAAATTCGTTGACCTCACCCTCACCATTCGAGACCAGTGGCGCTGGCCGGTTAAATATGAAACAAAGGCCACGCATGAAGAGGACTACTTCATAGAGCGGCATATATCCTTCCGCCCACACAGCTTTACCCATGTCGATGCTCCGCTTCATTTCCTGCCTGATGGTGTCCCTATCGAAAAGGTGCCCCTGGATAAATTCTATGGTGAAGCGGCCATAGTCAACCTGTCGCACCTTGGCGAAAACGATGGCGTAACCGCGGCCGAGCTGGAAAAACACGGCCAGCATATCCGAGAGGGTGACATCGCCTTGATACGTACAGATTGGCCCTTGAAGGCGGATTATATGACAAAGGATTTCTGGGGCAAGTCACCCTATATGGCACGCGACGCCTGTGAATGGCTGGTTGAACGCAAGATTAAGGCATGGGGAGGTGATTTTCCCTGTGATTACCTGCTGAGATACGAGGCAACTGGTTCGGGAAATGAGGCTAAATTACCAAGGGAAGAACATACGACCCATTACATTTTCTTCCCCGCGGGGATTATCCAGTTTGAATACATCGTCAATCAGCACCTTCTGACGAAAAACCGTGTTAATTTCATGGCCATTCCCATCCCTTTTGAAGGTCAAGACGGCTCACCAGTAAGGGCGATAGCCTGGGAAGAAATGCTTGGCTCTGAGTTATAGTCCTCAGGCGTGTTTCTTGATATATCCTAGCCATCGCTCCTGCAGGAACACCCCACCACTCCCACGCCGCGAAACGGGGCTCAAGCCAGCAGCACCCACGTTTTCAAAGGTCGGTTCCCGTATTGAAAAGATAAGAGTGATATGTTACAGTGCTAGATACTGCGCCTGCACCAGAGGGATAACATGCTAGAAAAATTGGCCGATTTTTTCGCCTCCTTGTT
>JAFDDT010000051.1 GCA_019310725.1 Deltaproteobacteria bacterium
CATTTCTTACCTTCGTTTTCAAGAAAAAATTAGCAAATAGACGCATTGCTCCACTTTCCCATAACCCATTATTCCATTGTTCCAACATTCCATTATTCCAATTGTGAGCGAAGCAAACTAAGTTCTGTTTATTCGGATAGTGTGCCACCACCGGAAAGGAATGAACCCACCCACCACCGAGAAATGGACCCACCCTGCTGGTATTTCATAGCCAAGAAGACACCAGTTTAGAGACCCGCCGTTTTTCTCATCTGAAGTTTTTTCTATCGATTATTTTCAATTTATCTATCATCGTTTTTGATTTATCTATCATCGTTTTTGAGCTAACAAAAGGAGAAAACGATGGGAGATAATCGGAAGAGTAACAAACGGCCATGCCGAATATGCAGGAAATGGTTTACCCCGCATCCTCGCCTTGGCGATCGCCAGAAAACATGCGGGAAAGAAGCGTGCAAAAGGAAATGGCATGCCAAAAAATGTGCTGAGTGGAACAAAAAAATTGTTCATATTTTCAGGCTATCTACTTGAGCGGCAAGTTGGATTCTTCGAAGACCACGTCTCAGACTGACGATCGCCACCCACCTCGCTCCAACCCGGATAAAACCGGTCCAATAAGCCCCCCAGTTTTCAGATTTGTCCAGCAACTACCCAGAGATGTAATTCGAGATGTGATAGGCGTGCAACCCCTTATAATCATTGAATATGTAGCGCAACTACTCGTTCGCTCATTTAAAGAGGTGATATGGGCACAACCTGTTGAGATACAAAGAGAAATCAAGCGACTACCCTGTGATGGGCGTTTAAGAAATGATAGGCTGAGGCAGGGGCCATAGGCTATCTTTGTTGCGGGCGGGAGAAATAATTATGGCAGATCAACGCTCAGCAACAGAAACGGTGGAAATGCCTTTGACCAGGATCTCGGAACAATTCGGTCACTTGCGGATCATCAATCCGCAGGCGGATAAGGCCATGCTGCGATCCATGGAAAAGTGTGGGCAGATGACACCTGTGGTTGTTAGCCGTATGGAACAGGACCGCTATGAACTGCTGGATGCCTTTAAGCGGTTGAGGGCCGGCAGAGCGCTTTCCTTGCCAAGCCTCAATGCCCGGATTCTGGATTTGGGCATTCGTGCAGGCAAGGTGGCAAACATGCAGTTGAATTGGATCGGCAAATCGATCAGCAGCATGGAAGAGACCCTGGTGGTGCATTCCCTTTATCATGAGGACGGTCTGACCCAGGTGGAAATTGCCACCCTTTTGGGGCGCCATAAGAGCTGGGCCTGCCGCCGGGTTTCATTTTTGATTATTTCATGTAATGAATTTTGCGCTTCTTCTACAAACTCCTTGGCATGCTCGAGTTGCATCTGAGCATCCTCTTTAGTTATTTCAACAAAATCTCCATAATCGGCATCTTCTCTTATTCTCTTTGCTTTTCTTAAGAACTTGGCTAGTTCTTTTGGAAAAAGCCCTGGCTTTATTATATGCTGGCTAAATAGGGCAATTACCCCACAATGTTTACTGGAATCCAACTCTTTTAGCGCTAAGATTGCCTTTGCAGATGTAAACATCGCATAGTAGCTCCTATTTACTGACATCCCAAAATGATCCTGGTCCAAGGCGTCCTCTGGCTCCTGAAGGTTTTCTCGGGCTTTTTCTATCCTGTATTTAGCCAGATTAATCCTTCTCATATAGAATAACCCCCTCTTTTTCCACATTCTCGAAGAAAAACGAACCCAACTCCTTGTTTTACCTATATTCAAATAGGCTATTGAGGACAGTAGATATAGGCAGACCAAATTCTATGTCATGGTTCACCTCTATTTCTGACACCCTGTCTTCAATGTCGGAGGTCCTTTCTTTTATTAAAATAAATATGTCTATGTCTGAATCCCTGTGAGAATCTCCTCTCACCTTGGAGCCGAAGAGTCGCATATTTAAGATATAATCACCCAAATTTTCTTCTAACTCTTTCACAAAGGAGTTTACTGCCTTCCTCTCCTTTTTGCTCAAATATTGTAGTTCATTTTTCATAACTGATCCCCAGGTCTTCTCTTGAAAGGATTCCTGCTATATTCTTCAATTAAACACTCGTCGCCAAAACTGAAACGTTTATTATCACCCCTAACTGTAAGATCTAAGACCTTAATGTGCCTAGGATTGCTAACAAAAATAGCCCTAATTTGATTTTCTTGGGTTTCTGAAGAGTTGATCTAAGCTTTCTTTTTTTACCCTCCATTGTCTGCCAATCCTTGTACCCGGGATTTCTCCTTTCCTAACCAGGTTATAGACCGTCCTTTTATTTAACCCTAAATATTGAGCCACCTCTTTCAGGTCTAATATCTCCTTCATTACAATCTCCAAATAATCATCTGTTTGATAGGAAATTAGTGTAATTAAGTATATTGTTTTATAATTAGATGTATCTTAAATTTGACAACAGGTCAAGAGATTTCTGAGAGTTCTAGAATCGAGGATGCTTTTAATATGTGATTTCCTAAATGTGAGATTGAGGGTCAGGGCTTGTAAGAGAAAGGTCATACGCGAGAGAAGGTAAAAGGGGCGCTTTTTGGTAGGTGATGGGAGATAGATGACGTGAGATGTGCGATAGAGAAATTGGCTCAAAGCTCGAGAATGCTCCGAAGAATAGGCTGTGTTGCTCAACATCAGAAAGACGTCGAGAAGAGTAAGCTAAATGATCTACAATCAATGGCGTTTAGCGGGCTGTGACAATAGATATTAAGGGGTTCTATTCAACCTTGGGTCTGGGAAAGAGGCCGCTTTGCTCCACGATCTCCGGTACCTTTTCCTCCCATTCAATGGCCATAATATGAAACCCCCTTACCCCCTCCACCTCTTTGAGGCGCTGGATAGACTCTACACAGATCTTTATTCCCTCTTCAGGCTGTTTTTCCTTGGGCACCCCGCTCATTCGCTCAACTACTTCATCCGGGACATCCATGCCGGGCACGCGGTTTTTCATATATTTTGCCATGCCTGCGGATTTTAGAGGCGTTACTCCGGCCAGGATGTAGACCTTTTCGTGAAGACCCCGGTCTCTGGCCTGCTTCATCCAGAGCTCGAATTTATCCAGGTTGTAGATACACTGGGTTTGGATAAACTCAACCCCGGCAGCTACCTTCTTGGCAAGCCGCGGAACCCGGATTTCAAATGGATCTGCAAAGGGATTTACAGCAGCACCAACAAACATCCTTGGAGGACGGTCGATATCATCTCCCCCTAAAAATTTTCCCTCCTCCCTCATGTACCGTACGGTCTGTATCAGGTGCATGGAGTCCAGGTCAAAGACGTTCTGGCCCTGGGGATTGTCGCCAAAGCTCTGGTGATCACCAGAAAGGCAGAGGATGTTAAATATGTCGAAGGATGCGGCACCAAGGATGTCGCTTTGAAGGGCAATTCTATTTCTGTCTCGGGTGACCATCTGCAGAATAGGCTCCAGGCCCATCAACTTGAGTCGGATACAAGCAGCAAGGCTGCAAAGGCGTGTCACTGAAGTCTGATTGTCGGTTATGTTAATGGCATCCACATAATCCTTGATCATTTCTGCCTTCTTGGTGATTGTATCTCCATTGCTGCCGCGTGGAGGACCACACTCCGAAGTGACCGCCAGGTTACCAGAGGCAAGAATTTTCTCCAATCTGCTGGGTGTCTTCGTGCTCATTGCTTCAAATCCTCCCTGACCACCTTTCTCGGCCCACCGGCCCGCTCAGTGGACCAGTCTTTGATAGGGATAATCTCCTCGTAGTCGTCTAGCCTGTCTAGTGCCTTGAGGCGATCGATAATGAGCTGCCAAGCACAATCAAGATCCTTATTTATTTCACACTTTCCGTTTGTAGAGCCACCACAGGGGCCATTCAAAAGCCTCTTTGCACATCGGGAAATAGGACAGATCCCGGCCGTTTGTCCTAGGATACACTCGCCACATCCTTGACATCGCTCGCTCCAAACGCCACTTTCCTCAGTCACGCCCATAAAGCGGGTATTAACCCCTGGAAATACCGGAGTAGTTAAGTATTTTTCGGCCATAAATTGGACACCCACACCGCACGCCAGAGAGACAATGGCGTCATGTTCATCAACAATATTCCTGATCTCCTCCAGGTATTCATGATCGCACTGGCGCTCCAGTGTTACCTCTGTAACCTCCAGCCCTTTCCCGTCTTTCTTGAAGGCCATCTTTAGAGCTGAGGCCAGGATTGCCACCTCTTTTCTGCCACCAGCATAACATACAGTGACACACTCGTTGCACCCGACCATAAGGATCTTTTTGCAGTTCTTTGCAAATCCCATAATTTCTTCAATCGGTTTTCTCTCTGCTACGATCATAGTTGAAGGCCTTTCATGTTTAACTACTCAAAGTAAAAAAATCCTTTAGCTCATTTGAATTTGTTATGTTCATTCATGATTTTAGGCACTTTAGAGACTTTTTTTGATGGGGCTGGGGCCCAGGGCTGTGATCTTACCATGCATCTCACGGGCCACTGCTGCAAATCGAGGGCCATCGGAGGCCGCTATGTTATACATTTCTAACCTTTCTCCTCCGACACCAATGTCATCTAAAAGCTTTTTTGTGTATTCTACCCGCTTTCTTGCCCTTAAATTGCCTTTGATAAAGTGACATTCACCCTCAAGACACCCTGCTACATATACACCGTCGGCGCCCTTTTCAAAGGCTTCCATTATATGGATAACATCTATCTTGCCAGTACAGGGCAATCTTATTATCCTGATGCTATCAGGATAGGACAGACGCATGGTACCTGCCAGGTCCGCTGCTTCATACCCTCAGTATACACAGCAAAATGCGATGATAATCGGTTTAAACTCCGTCATCTGTTATCTTGCCTCCAATAGTGCGTCAATCTCCGCCAGTATTTGGGTGTCTTCGAAGTGGCCAAGGGTAATGGCCTTTGCCGGACACTCGGCAGCACAGACCCCACACCCCTGGCATTTTGAGATGTCAATCTCCGAAACCCCATCCTCATTTATAAATGGTACCTCATAGGGGCAGGCCCTGACACAGATAAGACAACCGGTACACAGCTCTGGATCAACCTTGGCCACAACACCTCCCACCTCTATGTAATCCTGCGAAAGCAGGCGGCAGGCCCTTGTAGAGGCAGCCAGGGCCTGGGAAACACTCTCATCAATCCGCTTGGGCGAATGTGCCATACCACAGACAAAGATTCCATCTGATTGGGTGTCAACCGGCCTCAGCTTGACATGGGCCTCTAAAAAGAAGCGGTCGCTTGTGAGTGGGACCTTGAGGATGCTTGCCAGTTCCTCTGTATCCCCGGCAACCACCCCTGTGCTCAAGATTACCTGGTCAGGGTTGATTGTCATTTCTCTTCCCAGGGTAAAGTCTGTAAAGCTAACACGAATCCCCTCTCCTGCTCGTTCTACTTGTGGTTCCCCACCTGTTTTGAATCTCAAGAATTGAATCCCCATTTCCCGCGCCCTTCTATAATAATCTTCAGAAAAGCCGTATGTCCTGATATCTTTGTGAAGTACGAAGATATTGATATCTGGATTAACCTCCTTTGTCGCGATGGCATTTTTTATGGCCTGCTGACAGCAGACACGACTGCAATTGGGGTTGGCATCATTTCTAGAACCAACGCACTGGATCATAACCAGGCTCTTCCAGTCCCTGATAGGATTCTCTCCCTTTGCCAGGATACCCTCAAGTTCAACCTGGGTTTTCACTGAGCTATGTTCTCCATACAGGTATTCGTGGGTAGTATATTCTGTCGCACCTGTGGCTATGATGAGTGCTCCGTGGTTTACCTCCCTATGATACATGGCAGGGCCTACAGCGAGGGCTGTCTTAAAATTTCCCTTACCACCGGAAAAGTCCGCTAGGATAGTCTCTGTTAAGGCCTGAATTTTATCATTCTGAGTGACTTTCTCGATCAGCTCTGCTACATAGCTCTGGACGTCATCGCCTTGAAGGGTCCTGTGAAGATTCCTGGCAAAGCCCCCGAGCTCCTTTTCTATTTCTACCAAGACCACCTCAAAGCCGTGTCCTGCCACGTTTAATGCTGCCGTCATACCGGCTATTCCACCACCTAGGATCAGGACTCTCTTGGTTGCTGGAAGTTTTGTCTTGTACAGGGGGGAAAGCTGCGCGGCGTTGGCTACCGCCATTTTCACCAGGTCTTTGGCCTTTTCTGTTGCGCCCTTGTGATCGGATTGGTGCACCCAGGAATCCTGATCCCTGATATTTGCCATACTGAAAAGATATGGGTTCAGGCCCGCCTCCCTGATTGTATCCTGGAACAGGGGCTCGTGAGTCCTTGTGGAGCAGGAGGCTACTACCACCCTGTTCAATCTGTGTTCACGTATGTTCTCTTTTATCTTGACCTGCGTGTCTTGTGAACAGGTAAAAAGATTCTCCTGGGCTACCACAACATGGGGCAGGGTGGATGCATACTTGGTTACCATTGGGACATCTACCACGCCTCCGATATTGGTCCCACAATGACAGACGAAGACGCCAATACGCGGCTCCTGCCCGGTAACATCTATCTCCTCAGGGTAAATCTTTTCCTTTGCCAGCTTGTTTCTTTCTGTTGAAAGGAGGCTGGATGCCTCCGCAGCGGCAGCACTTGCCTGCATCACTGTTTCAGGTATGTCTTTTGGCCCCTGGAAGACGCCACACACGTAGACCCCTGATCTTGTTGTCCGGACAGGATCAAAGGAGTCTGTCTTGGCAAAGTTGTAATGATTGAGCTCAATGCCCAGGTTTTTTGCTAGTTCGATGGATTCCGGCGCTATGTCAATGCCCACAGACAGGACAACGGTATCAAATGCTTCTTTAACAATGCCCCCGGCTGCATTTACGTACCTTATTGTAAGGTCCCCTTCCTCCTCTCCTGGTAGGATCGTGTTTATCCTGGATTTTATGAATCTAACTCCCATTTCATCCTTGGCCCTGTTGAAGAACCTCTCAAAATCCTTTCCATATGTCCTGATATCTATATAGAAGATAGCTGCATCCAGAGGAATAGCGCTGTGTTCTTTAGCTACCATGGCCTCTTTTATTGCGTAGGTACAGCAGACACCAGAGCAATACCCTTTATCGCCCGCATGGATATTTCTTGAACCAACACACTGTATCCAGGCAATTTTCTTAGGTTCCTTTCCATCAGACGGACGCACAAGGTGGCCCTGATACGGACCAGAGGCACTCAAGATCCGCTCAAATTCCAGGCTGGTGACAATATTGGGGTAGCGGCCGTATTGGTAGGTATCATTAAGGGCAGGATTGTATGGTTGAAAGCCAGGTGCGAGGATGATTGCACCTACATCTATTTGTATCTTCCTTTCCTTCTGTTCAAAATCAACGGCATTGGCTGGGCAAAACTTCTCACAGGCCTTACACCTGCCTTTTTCAAAATAGATGCAGTGCTCTGCATCGATAAGATATTTTAGGGGCACGGCCTGGGGATAGCGTATGTATGCGGCCTTCCGGTTTATTAAGCCTGCATTGTATTCATCGGGTACCTTCCTGGGGCACTTCTCTGCACATGTCCCACAGGCAATGCACTTATCGACATCTATATAACGGGGATGTTGGATAAGCCTGACATGGAAGTTACCTGCTTCACCGGTGACGTTCTCTATGTCAGAAAGGGTTAATATCTCGATATTCAGATGTTTGCCACACTCCACAAGCTTGGGTGACATGATACACATCGAACAATCGTTGGTGGGGAACGTCTTATCCAACTGCGACATCCGGCCACCAATACTTGATGATTTTTCGATCAGATAGACATAGAATCCGGAGTCTGCCAGATCAAGAGCGGCCTGCATTCCACCGATGCCGCCGCCGACAACCATAACTGACCCGATCTTTCCCTTTTCTACTTCATCTGCCATCTTTTCATAGCTTGTGAATAAAATTCCAAGCACTAAATCCTAAACTCTAAACAATATCTAATATCAAAATCTTCACCCCGTTAGATAATGAATTTGTATCTTCAATTTGGCCCTAACTTATCTATATTTCATCAAAGTTGTGATTCCTACAGTCTTTACTATCTAACGGGGCAAGAATAACCAAAACATGTTCAGAGTAAAGCAAGGAACCATTTAATGCTTTTGTATTTAGAACATTTGAATTTGGAATTTGCCCTTCGACGTCGCTCAGGGTGGTGAGCTTGTCGAACCATTTAGCATTTAGATATTGAGATTTCGAATTTCAAAGCTCCATAGGTAACTTCTCAATAAGTTCGCGTTCTGTCATTGCGAGCAAAGCGAAGCAATCTCTAATATCGCATAATATCACAATGAGATTGCCACGTCGCTCCGCTCCTCGCAATGACCGTAAATGTCAACAGCAAGGAATCAGCAGAACTTCTTGAGAAATTACCTCCTTAAGAATCTCGGTTTCATTTCAATGAAAAAACTTGACACAAATCTTGAGATCTTGGGTTATATAGGCACCTAGAATGGCGCAACAATCTATTCCGACAAAAACCCCTTTATTCCACTGATATCAATATGGTTCATTTCCAACCCAAGAATTCTCTCGTCAATACCCATGCTCAGTCCGAGAAGCTGTGGATACAGTATAGCTGGGAGGAGATGATTTTCACCCCGTTTTGTGGAGATCATTTCTTGAACGGTATCAAACTGGAGATGACAGTAAGTGCAGGCATCGCAAAGGTAGTGTGCGCCTGATCTCTTTGCATCGAGGAGTTTTTTCTCTGCCAGGTCCATGGATAGATTATCGTTTATTCCAAACAGTGGTGCACCACAGCAATCAAGCCTTGATTGCCAATAGATGCTTTGAGCACCGGTTGCCTCTACCAGCTTATCAAAAAGTGTGGGGTTCACTGGATCATCAAATTGCACTATCTCGCTGGGTCTAAGGGCATGGCACCCATAATGGGTAGCGATTTTGAGGTCCTTGAAGGGCCTGGTGACTCTCTGCCGGATGGCCTCAACACTCACCTCATTGTAAAGAACGGAGAGAAGGTGTCTAATTTCAAGATCTCCTCTAAATTGCAGGCCTTCCTTCTTTAGGGTAGTGTTTATGACCTCTCTCAGAGAGGGTTCTTCCTTCATTGCATGGTCTGCCTTCTTCAGCATCCCATAGCCACACATGCACAGAACAATCATGTTCAAGCCTTGCTTTTCAGCAAGGGCCAGATTTCTTGCTGCAGCTAGGATTGATGTCTTGAAATCGATATTTCTCATGGGATACCCGCAGCAATTGAACTCTTTGATATCCACCAGTTCTACACCCAGGTTCCCTAATACAGCCCTGGTGGATGATTCATACTGTTTCAGCCTAGCCGGGATGTTGCAGCCCAAAAATAACGCAAATTTCATAGTCGTTTTCCTGTCTGGTGGCTCTGTTGCGGAAAGGTTAATGGAAAAAACCGAAGTGCAACGCCACTTGGCCTTATGCGGTTAGCCTTTCGCCGTGGTTGCATTTGCTATCGCTAGATTCTTAAGTTCATAGAGCACCTCTGTGACCCTTACTCCCTGGGGGCACTGCTCCTGACATTGGTAGCAGGTAGTACAATCCCAAAGCATTCTTGAGCCAAAGGCCAGGTCCTTAATTCCCAGTCCGGCGGCATACATGATCTCATGAGGAAGCATCCCTAAGACCTCTTTTGGGTTTTCGTAGTTTGCCACAACTGGACATACATTTGTGCATGTCTGACACCCGAAACACATCTGAAAGGTGTTTGCCTGGTCTGATAAAAGGAGGCCACTCCGGAGGTCCTGGTCAGCAGGGTTGAGGGTTATAGCCCTATCCTGGCTTTTCATCAAATCGTAGCTGGCAATGATAGCCTCCCGGGCCTGATCTAATGGCCTCTCATAATCGCTGTCAGGCATTGTCTCCCTCATAAGGCCCCTATAGAAGGACAAAGGCGAAAGTGCAAAGAATAATGGGTAATTCCTTTGAAACATCTCCTCTCTCATGTTGAACCACAGATCCTCCAGGTTAATGCCTGCCGGGCAAACATCGGTGCATCTATGGCAATTGGTGCATACGTATGCACCTTCCAAGATGGTCCGAAACTCCCCTTCAGCCATCTCCTTGCCAGAGGAGACTTTCTTTAAGGATGGTATCTTTTCAGAGGGAAGGATATTAACATTTTGTAAGGCCTCAGACATTATCCCCACAGAGCAACGGCCGGTGCACTGCCCGCAATGCATGCAGGCATCAAATTCAAGGGCCTGCCTGGTTGCGATATTGACAGGATATGAGGTTCTCTTGCTCATCACACTGTTCGCAAGAAGGCTGAGGGGGCTCGTGATGATATGAAGGAATTTGCTGAATGGGAGATAGGCGAGCCCGATGAAGCAGGCAAGAAAGTGGATGTACCAGAGTACACTCGGGATATGAGCCCTATCTATGGGCAGGGATATGCCTTTCGTTGCCTTTGCTACCAGGAAGCCACCAAATCCCCACTGGGGTTTGGAGTGACACCCGGCACAGCTCATCTCGTGTATCTCTCTGCCTTCTTCAATGAGCGAGGAGTCAAAAGGTGCCGTGATATCAGGAGAAATCATAGAAAACTCCTTTACCCAGAAGGCTGTGAGTGCCTGATAGTCATCTTCTCCTTCCTCTAGACCCGCATAATCGTTGACCATCTCCTGGTAGCGGGTATAGGAGGTGATCTTAGTACCCTCAAGTATTATCCCTGAGACGATGATCACTGCCAGGATAATGAGGGCGTAGGTGTCCATAGTAGTGGTGGTGAGCCGGGGGGCCTTTAAGATATATCTGCGGTAGACGGCTAGTATTACTCCAACTATTACCAGTACTCCAAAGAGGTCTCGGAGAAAAAGAAAGGGGTTCAGGGTAGGGGCATAGTCAGGGAAGATGCCAACAGTAATGATAGGATCGAGGGCATGCATGAGCACCAGGAACATAAAGCCCCCATAGATCAAGATATGGATGAGCCACCGGAAGCGGCTCTCTTGAAAGACCTTTCGCTGCAAGATAATATCAAGGAAGAAGACCTTGATGAGCGTGAGGATCTTTGCGCTCAAAATGGTCAGGACAATCCCCTTCACTGCTGCCAGAAGTCTCTGTGAGGGGGATATGGTCTGGGCTTGGGTAGCGATTTTGAGAGAAAACCAGGTCCCGATCTTATAGATGAGGCCACCCACAAAGATGGCCAGGGCAATGTAGAGGGCTATGGAGAAAAACATGGGTTATCATTCTCTTGAGGTTTTCAAAGATACTCCCAGGGCATGTAAAGACGTTTCATTGCTTTTTTTTGCGCTATCTACTTGGATTTTTCAGCCAATTCAACCAGTAAAACTACTGGAACTAACAAGTCAACCGGTTCTAAATCTTTGCGGCATCCAAAATAGCTGGAAGCCGATTTTCCCATCCCATTGTTACCAGTTGGACACCCTGGCAGAGTTCTTTAAGGGATTTGACCAGTTCGGCTGCGATAGTTATGCACTCGGTAATCCTATCAGGTGACTTTCTAAGCCGGGTGATCATTTCATCGGGCATATGAGCCCCTGGGACATTGGTGGCGATATATCGTGCAACGCCAACTGATTTTATAAGGAATACCGTAGCGAACACCGGTATGCCTAAGGGTTTGGCCTTTGCCATAAAATCCTTAAAAAAAGGTATGCTGAAGGCCGCTGGCGTTACCAGGAATTGAGCGCCTTCCTTCACCTTTTTTTGGGCAAGCTCCAATTCTGCTTCCAAAGCCATCTCATTTTTGGCTGGCTTTATAGAACAGCCAGTAACAAATTCAGGTGATCCCTTTAGTTCCATCCCCGCCATATCGACACCGTTCTGAAGTCCCTTTATAGCCTTCAGCAAGGTTAGTTCATCAATATCGAGGATCGGTTTGGCATCAATATGATCGCCGTAGATAATTTCTTCCCCGGGAACGACCAAAAGGTTTCTAATGCCAAGGAAATAGGCTGCTAAGATATCACCCTGAAGGGCCAGCCTGTTTCTGTCTCGAGAGCAGATCTGCATAATGGTTTCCATCCCCTGCTGCTGCATCAGGGCAGCGCCACCTAAGGCACTCATTCGCATGACAGCTTGAGCCATTTCAGGCACAACAACACCATCAACCCTGCCCTTGACCGTCATGAGATTTGAGACCAAATCGGAGGCATCGATGCCCTTAGGGGGGTCGAATTCCGCCAATACTACGAAATCACCTGACAATAATTTCTTCTGAAAGCCCATAATCTACCTTGATTTTTCAGTGAGATGTTTTCTCTAAACGAAGTATTGCTTTGGTCATAGATTATAGATGTCTAGTATATCATTCTTGTCTAAAATAGACTGTTGCTGTGAATAAAACAGCCAGTAAAATACTTGCAAAACCGTGCTCTTATGCCGTGGGTTATTCCTGCCATCTTTCGTGGTCATGAAGCGGGCTGGGTACAAAAAGTCATCTCGGGTGACACCAAAAAAGGGGACGCATCAGCGGTTGAGGGTTGATGGCAATGGAGTTCTATCCAGGGGAATCGACTGTGATCCCCCTGGATTTTTTGTCTTAGAATAGGCCTTGCACCTTGCCAGTCTTGGTATCTACATCGACTCTTCTAAAGGCAGGATCTGAACAAGTTCCTGGCATCAGACTAATTGCCCCGGCGCAGGGACACAGGAACTTGGCCCCGGAATAGATCAACACATCCCTTATTGGAAGGGTCCATCCTTTGGGCACACCCTTTACCGCAGGATCATGAGTAAGGCTCAGGTGGGTTTTGACCATCATTGTTGTGTAATCATCATACTTGGAGTCGGACTCCAGCATCTTTGCCTTATTTTCTGCTTCAGGTGTCCACGCCACGCCATCTGCTCCGTACACCACCTTGGCGATCTTGTCAACGCGATCCCTCAGTTTTGTCTCAACAGGATACAAGAATTTAAATTCGTGGGTTTCCTCAGATGCCTCTTTCACCACGTCTGCAAGTTCCAGTGCCCCATCGCCGCCATCGGCCCAATGGCTGGAAACAGCACATCGAGCCCCTGCATCTTCAGCAGCCTTCCGAACCATGGCTATCTCATCCTTGGTATCGGTATGGAAGGTATTGATACACACTACTGGACTGATTCCTGAGGTCTTTATAATATTTATGTGGTGTGTCATGTTTGAGAGACCCTTTTCGAGCAGTCCGAGATTTTCCTTGGTATACTCTCCAGGTAGCTTGAGTCCGGCTACCACCTTTGGCCCACCTCCGTGCATCTTCATTGCCCTGATAGTACTGGTAAGCACAGATACGTGAGGCTTGAGGCCGCTGTAGCGGCATTTGACATTCCAGAATTTTTCAAAGCCTATGTCAGCTCCAAAGCCGCTTTCAGTAACATGGTAGTCAAACATCTTGAGACCGATACGGTCGGCAATGATAGAAGACTGTCCAACAGCAATGTTGGCAAAGGGACCGGCATGAACCATGCATGGTTGATACTCTACTGTGGAACAGAGAGTAGGATTAATGGTATTCCTCATCCATGCAGTCATGGCACCACCCACTTCAAGATCGGCTGTGGTAACTGCGTTGCCTCTCTTATCAAACGCAAGAGTAATGTTATCCATTTTTTCGCGGAGGTCCGCAAGATCCCGGACTATGGAAAGCATTGCCATGAGCTCGGAACTCACAGCGATTCCAAACTTCGACTGGAAGGTGAATCCATCCATGCGACCACCTAGGCCGATCACTATATTCCGGAGGCTTTGGGCACAGAAATCCATAATCCACCCCATCTCCACTCTCGTAGGATCGATGTCCAGTCTTCTCATATGGGTAAGCCTTTGCAATTGTTCATCATTGTAATTTCTCTCATGCTGCATTCTGGATGTGAGGGCAACCATGGCGAGGTTATGGGCATTCATGATGTCATTGATGTCACCAGTGAGGCCCATGGAGAATTCGGTAAGAGGTATAAGTTGCGCATTACCGCCTCCAGCAGCGCTCCCCTTGATATTCATGGTTGGCCCCCCAGAGGGCTGCCTGATACATCCACCTACATCAAGTCCTCTCTTCCCCATACCCTCAAGGATTCCCATGGTTGTAGTGGTCTTACCCTCACCCAGGGGGGTTGGGGTAATCGCTGTTACCTCAATGTACTTGCCATCTGGTTTGTCCTTAAGGCGCTCAATGATTTTCATGAAATCGAGCTTGCTGAGCCTGCCCATTGGAAGCATCTCATCCTTTTCGAGATTCAACCTCTCCCGCCACTCATCCGGTGTTGGCATATTCTCTTCAGCTGCTTCTGAGATTTGCCAGTCACTCATTTTGACTGCATCATAAGCCATCTACCTATCCTCCTTTTTTGTTTGTTAGTGGAAAGACTACCAAAAATCTCATCAATTGCCTCAAATTCACTGATCAAAGTCTGTCTACTCTTACTGTTGCGCCTCCTTTTATAAAGAAATAACCTACTGGTGAGGGCCTTTTACTCAGTAAAAAGGCCATATTTTAACGTGTGGGTTTTCTATTATTGTCAAAAGAAAATAAGCTTGATTTATTGATCGGAGAAGGCAAAATCTATCTAATTGAAGGAAGGGTTTTTGTCAAGAAAAATCTTAATAGATTGAATGCGATTAGCGAATCGCACCTCTATTTATGCAGGTTCCAGGCGCAGATTACCCCAATCCCAGCTTTGGTTAAGGCATCAGCCGTCCGATTGAGCGCATCGTGCTTATCCAGGTAGTTGCGCTCCAGTTTTTCCATGAGGCCCTGTTTGATAATCTCCTCCTTGGGCAGAAAGTATTCCAGAATATCGCTTGGGTGCTCTCGTGCACTGTCAATTTCTGGATCGCCTCCCTCGTGTTTGGCCGCAATATTGGGCACTTCCTTGGCAACCTCCACCAATTCCTCGCGCCTGTTGTAGGGCTGGACTACGATGGACTTATAGGTCTCTGTTATATGATGCTCAAGGCGGACCACATCGTTCAATCCCATGGCACGGCGGATCTTGTCACTGGCGCGGATGGTGTCGTTGTTGACAGAGTTGGAGAGATTGAAGCCGATCAGGCTGGTGGTGCCGTCCTCCCGCGAGAGCATCCGTGCTGCCATGAGGGTCCAGAACACGGCAAAGGGATTGTCATTGCCCATATAGACCGAGATCTTAAACTCGTTGTCGATGCCCAGCTTATAAAGCATATAGGCGAGAAAAATTGTTCCGGCGTTGATATTAAGCACCTGCCTGATCCCGTAATTGGTGTAATAATGCAGATATTCCTCGACCCACTTGAAGGGATAGTCGTTAGGCTGCCCAATGCCACCGAAGTAGCCGGTTATTGTCTCCGGGCCTCCCAGATGGATATTGGAGCCATCGGTTCCCCTGGTATCCAGGGTTTCCACGTAGGTTGCGCCCACGATCTGCATCGCCGCGGCCACGGCAAGGGTGTCGCCCTGGTCTCTTACCTGCTCCTTCATGTTACGCACCCGGATAAACCTGCCTGGCATCAACTCCTGCTTTTCGATGGCCTGCTTGACTTCAGTGATCAACCAGGGGAAGAACCCGAACGAGCTGATTTCCAATGTCACGGCGTTTTCTTCGTTAAAGGTCATGGTCTCCGCCCCGTCGCCCAAGATTTTCTTTCGATAGTCCGAGATCTTGACAAAGGCCCCTGTATCTCGCTGTTCAGTTAGCCATTCCAAGTCGGCCAGATAGGGAGAATTATCTCGTTTCAGCCGGGCAAGCAGGTTTTCCAGTTTACGGGCTTCATGAGCCTTTCGGTTTATTTCTTCTGGCCCGCCATATTTCTCTACGATCTCGAGAAGCTTGTTGATCAGTTCATTGTTTGGATCAAGGATAAAGTCATTAATTTCCTCTAAACGCTCCTCGCTGATCCTTAATCGTTCACGCAAATCAGTCATGGTTTCGCCCTCATTATTTATATTTCTTGATCATTTCCTTGAACTTCTCGTCTTCGCCTTTGAGCATGTGGTAGCAGTGTTCATCGGCAGGGAAGGATTTGGCTTTGACATCCTTCACGTATTCTTTCATCGCGCCTGTGATCACCTCCGCCACATTTGCATACTTTTTGACAAACTTGGGTGTGAAGGC
>JAFDDT010000052.1 GCA_019310725.1 Deltaproteobacteria bacterium
TTACTCCTTATGCATGTATCTCTTTCTATAACCGCAACCTAGCATGCCAGGTCTGGGCCAGGGGCATAACCAAAAAAAAGACACCCATACCCTGGACTTTGACGTTACCCTGCACCATATACTCCTGATTTGACCTGAGCCCTTGAGATCTGATAGTGTTATGGTATCCAAGTGCAATCCAGGATAGCATTCGAGAAAAGGATGATACCCAGCGCATATAAGTAAGCTCCTGACCGATGAATCCTGAGACACCATAAAGAAGGGAAGTTTCATGGGAGATGTATTTCAGTTCTTGTCTAGCGCCTCCCTTGAGAAACTCACTGGGCAAAGGGCCTACAGTCTTGAGGAGTTGCTCTATCTAATAAAGAGCTGTCCCGATTCATCTATTTTTTATCACACTTTCTCTGCATTCCTGAAGATGCGAGAGGTTCAGGTGCCCTATAACAGCGATTTTGCCATCTGGGTTTCAAGGAGCCTCAATGAAAAGGCCTTGGCTGAAAAATTAATGGCTGTTGATTTGTCTGAATATAATGTGATAGGAAGCTTAAGGATGCGTCTTGTTGAAATCATTGAGTCCTACAGGGAGCATAAACCTGGAGCCTTTGAGAAAAGAGCTGATGAACCCTTCTACCTCTATGATGTGGTCAGGGTTGTTTATCTAACGGATAAATTCGCCTACGATCTCAAATCTTTTCGTGACCTGCTTTCGACTATTAGCGTATATTCCCTTTATTTTCATTTTATCGAATCCAGGATTAACACACAGCTTCAGGCCGATGACTTCTCCACGTGGATACAAGAAGGCCTCAGTATTTCTTCTTTGGCTCAAATGATACGAAAGATCGACGTTAGCGTTTACACATTGGAAGGCCTAAGGGCACGAATTCTACAATTGATTGATGACCATCTGAAAGAGAAAAAGGACAAGGAGACAGCTTGACTAACGAGCAGGAAGATACCTCAAGAGGCTCCGGGCTAACCCCGGGAAACGAAAAACCGAGTGCACCCACCTTGTTGGATTATAAGGAGGTGGTTGGACCAGCAATTATAGAGGAACTTACCATTTTAGCATCTCACGTAGGCAACCAGTCAATCAAGATGGTAAACTCCACAGCAGTCGGCGGTGGGGTAGCCGAAATGCTCCATCGTGTTGTGCCCCTGCTTAATGAGCTGGGGATTCAGGTTGAGTGGGAGGTTATTCAGGGAGACGAAGAGTTCTTCGAAATTACCAAGACCTTTCACAATGCCTTGCAAGGTGAGGAGCGGCACTTTGAAGAGGACGTCTTTAGAACCTATCTGGCTCGTAATGAAGACAATAACAGTAAGATGAGTTTTGACCAAGACCTCATCGTTATCCATGATCCCCAGCCCGCTGCCTTGATCTCCTGGCACCAAAATCGCAGGAATAGATGGGTATGGAGATGTCATATCGACCTGTCCCACCCAAATCGTCAAATCTGGGAATTCCTCAGGCCATATATAGAAAAATATGATTCCGCAATATTTTCCTCAGCACTTTTTTCACCGAAGTTGGATATCCCCCAATATCGCTTTTATCCTGCCATTGACCCTTTAGACAACAAGAACAAGGAGTTGGATTCCTCTTACATTGTCAATGTCCTAGCAAAATATGGCGTCCCCAGAGATAAACCGATTATAACCCAAATCTCCCGCTATGATCCATGGAAAGACCCGGTTGGAGTGGTTCAGGCTTTTAAGATGGCGCGGAAATATGTAGATTGTCGTTTGCTGATGGTAGGCGATAAGGCCGAGGATGATCCTGAAGCCGAAAGGATTCTGGAGCGGGTAATAAGGGAGGCTGGGAATGATCCTGATATTCATATAATCTTTCTAACGCGTTCTATTCCTACTGAGATCAATGCATTTCAGCGTGCCTCGGATATTATTGTGCAAAAGTCGCTCCGGGAAGGGTTTGCTCTAACAGTTTCAGAGGCACTCTGGAAAAAACGACCGGTCATAGGTAGTGCTGTAGGAGGGATACCGGCACAGATCATTGATGGTTACACGGGCTTATTGGTGCATTCGGTAGAGGGAGCCAGCCTGGGGATTCGCTCGCTGCTGACCCAGCCGGATTTTGCCAACAAGCTGGGCAAAAACGGTCGTGAGCGTGTCAAGGAGGAATTCCTCATTACAAAAAATCTAAAGCGATACCTTCTCTTACTGCTTGCCCTGGACCGGCCCAATAAAAAAACAATCTTCCTGAATTAGCTTGGTAAATCGTCGATAATTTGGGGTAAATCAAGCCCCCTACAAACCCCGAACCTATGGGGAAGTTACTTAACTCATATAGTCCACCGCGGCTTTAGCAAAGGGGTAGAAAGCATGACTTTTCAGCAAAAGCTGCTTTGTTTTTTCTCTGCCCAATGCATACCGATATTACCACCAATTCGCTGGAATTCTGTGAATTTTGAATTATGTGGCATCTCCTGATGCCAGTTTTTGTAAGAGCGCCAGGACATCTCCCTGGGATTTCAGATTGAACTTGGCGAGTGAAGAAGTCAGGCCCACTTTAAGGGAGTAGGCATTCTCAGGAAGAACCTCAAACATATCCTCATCGGTCCGATCGTCCCCTATTGCCAGGAAAAAATTCCACTGTTCTTTCGCAATCCACCGCAGTGCTGCTCTCCCCTTACTGATGCCACTATTTTTTACCTCGACCACCTTGCTTCCTTCTAATATCTGGAGATTGAGATTGGCGGTGAGGTTTATGAGTTCGTCTGTCAATTCTGTCACCCTCATTGTGCTGAGCTCAGAATCAGTTTTTCGATAGTGCCAAACAAGGGAAAATTCTTTTTCCTCGATAAATGATCCAGGGGTTCTATCCATATACAACTCAAGGATAGGACGTATCTTTTCCTTCCAGTCATTTGTGAGGGGCTCTATCATTTCCCACTGTTTTTCTTTGATCCATACCCCATGTTCAGCAACAAGACTCAGACTTATGGCCCGAAACCATTCCTCTAATGTATCTTTATCCCTGCCACTGAGGAGCACCACCTCATTCTTGGGATTTGCAGCAAGGTTTCTAAGCAACTCGAGGTGCTCATGTGCAGGCCGCGCCTTTTCGGGCCTATCAAAAAAGGGAATAAGCGTCCCATCATAATCCAGGAGTAAAAGGCGCCGCTTCGCCTTGTGATAGTCGCTCAATAGTCTCATTTCCATTTCATAGGTCAGTATCTTTCCATGCATCTCTTTTTGCAATTCCTTCGTTCGAGCCAGCATATCAATAAATTCTCTTGCCCACCGTACCACGCTATACCGCTGGATCCGTTTTTGCATTACCCTATTGCGCCCTTCCTGTTCTTTTTTTGGCATCGTTAAGGCCTGTTCTAGTGCCTCTACCGCTTGTTCCCTATTGTTAGGGTTTATGATGATTGCCTCCCCTAGCTCCTTCGCAGCACCAGCCATTTCGCTCAATACTAATACCCCCTGACCATCGGTTTTGGTTGCCAGGTATTCTTTTGCTATGAGATTCATTCCATCTCTGAGAGGTGTTACAAGGCACACATCAGCGATGCTGTAGAGTGCAGTGAGGCTTTGGAAGGGTAAAAGTCGGTATAGATACCAGATAGGAGTCCAACCGATAGTGCCGTATTTTCCGTTGATTCTGCCTACAAGTTCATCGATCTGCCTTTTGAGAAACTTGTAATGTTCTACCTGGGTCCGGGATGGACCTGCAGCTAGGATAAAGATTACCTTCTCCCTATACTCCAGATTTTTCCCCAAAAAGGTGTCAAAGGCCTCCAGGCGTTGAGGAATTCCCTTGGTATAATCCAAACGATCAACCGATAAGATGACCTTGCGCTCCAGCAACCTTTTGCGGATCTTGATCACTTCTTTTTGTGCTTCGTGATCTTGAGTGGCCTCTGAAAAGCGCTCATAGGCTATTCCCATGGGGAATGTGTCTACCCGTATTATGCGATCATGTGCACGTATTTGGCCCAAGCTGTATTCGTAACCTAATAGACGGCGTACGCTGCTCAGAAAGTGGCGGGCATAGTCATTGGTATGAAACCCGATAACGTCTGCTCCGAGTAGTCCTTCTGCAAGTTCTCTCCGCCAAGGCAGGAGGCGAAATATCTCAAAAGAAGGGAAAGGTATATGATGAAAAAAGCCTATCGTTGCATCGGGTAATCTTTGCCGCACCAGGCTGGGAAGGAGCATCAAATGATAGTCGTGTATCCAGATAATATCGTCATTCCTGGCGATTCGGCAAATTACCTCACTGAAAAGCTGGTTTACTTGGTTATATGTCTCCCAGAAACCTTTATTATGCGCGACATATTGGGTAAAATAGTGGAAAAGGGGCCAGAGTGTCCTATTGCTAAAACCATAATAGTACTTTTCGATATGATTTTGAGAGAGAAAAACAGGATAGCAGTTAAACTTTGAGATCAGTTTTGCTTCAATATCCTTTCTTTCTTCCTCACTTGTTTTGTCCCAGGTTATCCCAGGCCATCCTATCCACAAGCTATTGTATGATTTGTAGAAAGATCCCAATCCTGTGGCCAGGCCTCCTGCACTTTGATGGAAATAGAGGCCCTTCTTCTTCTTTTCAATAGAAACCGGCAATCTGTTTGAAATAATCAAGAGTCTTTGCATAATGGATACGCTTCAATTTTAGGCTGTGTTCCACTTGTTGCAGCCCAATATCTAAAGGGGGTAATTAACCTGACAGATGAAGCAAGAGAATCATTTTCTAATATAATTCTATCAGAGAAAATGTGGTGCAAGAAAGAGCTATTTTTATGGATCGGATCGCAAGGGTAGTGTCTCATTTGCCTCTCAGACAATGTCCAGGTTTTGTTCCCAATGTTTATCTAGGAGTTCTCCCGAGAAGTTCCATGTGCCCTTTGATATCACTAAAGTCAAGATCTGCCCGCACTATCAATGCCATTCAAAGGCTCCAGGTCCCCACGGCATGAGATCACGGTTCTGTGAATATTTGTTGGCTGTTTCATTATCAATACGCTATTTTGGACAAGAATGATATCCTTATTCGTCTTTGCCAGAATACCCTGTCCAGCTATATAGCAGGACTGTGGGGAGCTTCATTATTCAAACTGTAAAAGGTAAGCAAAGGCGGCGTTAATATTGAGGAATTCAACCTTTATGTTTTCAGGAAATGGTGGAAATGGGTTTGCTGATCGTATAGCCTCAAGGGCGTATTTATCAAGGATTTCATGTTTGGAAGAGCGCACGATATTACAAACAGTCAGATTGCCGCCGCTGTCGAGCCTGAACACGATCATAAGGCTACCCTGAACAAGATTCTCTCGTGCAGATAGAGGATAAATCCAATGAGAGCGTATCCTCTGCTTGAGTGCTTTGGTATAGGGGACATAGGTAGAATCTTTCGTATCCAGGGAGATGGTTGCCTCGCTGGGCTCCTTAGGCGGTTCACTATGGATCTGGCTGACTGCGGGAAATTCTTGTCTTTTGGTCCTGGTAATCTCTTCCATCGGCGGGCGTATCAAATCTACTTTATAGGTTCTGAGCTTGGGCTTGAACCATGTGCCCGGGAAGATTCCCTGCAAAACCGCTAGTGCACCAACATGGATTAGTGCTGATAGAAGAAAGGCGACAAGGACAATCCGCCTTCCCTCTAAACTTGAGAAATAGTCAACTATGTTCACTGATTTTTTTCTCTGGTCTATTGACCCAGAGGTCCTCATTTTTCTCAAACCACCAGTCGCTGCTGTCTGTTTCGATAATTTCACTAGCCATTTTTTTTGCTAGATTGGTAGTAAGGCGTTTAACCGAATATCTCAGCCATTCAGCAGCGGAATGGTTTCCGAGATCCCGTTGTCGTTTTAGCTCCAAGATGAAGTCAAGTTGGTCAGCATCCTGAGACAGTCTTGCCTCAAGTGTTTCTCTGGAATTGAATTCATCAATCAGGGATACGATTTCTTCGCCATATGGGATTTTCTTGGTCAAATCATTGACTGCATCGTCCTCATTCACGGTAACATATTTTTTATTCACATAATTATGGTCGCCTGTTCTGGCCTCGTGAAAATCGTGAAAGAGGCTCATGAGGATAAGTTTTTGTATGTCGGCTTTGGGCTCGTTTTTTGCCAGTACGTAAGCTATCACAGCAACCCTGAAGGAATGCTCTGCTACTGATTCAGAGCCTGTGCCTAAGAATTGGTAGCCGGACCTCGGAATTTTTTTAAGTATACCTACTTCAAAAAGAAAATTTACGCTATCTCTCACAACAATTGCCTCCCTTACGCCAGCGGTGAGCGCCACTTTTTCCTCTCACCTCTTGCTTCAGTTGAGATCTGTTAGCTCTATTTCCCCCCAGGTTGCCATTGTTTTTCCAATAATGACAACACCACCTTTGACATCCTTGCGTTCTCGCATCGACTCTATTTCCCCTGTGAGGTTAGATTGGTTGGTTATCCTGTTTCCAAGTGCTGTGGCTGCAGCGTCAGCAAATGACGCAGATTGGGCCACAACACAAACTGCATCAGCCGTGCCAAGACTGAGGGAATGCCCGACCGTGCCCGAAGAGGTGCACACGCCTGTGGGCATCTCTTCAGCCGCTAATATAAGGCCGAGCTTATCACTCAACGGGGAATTTCCGGCAAAGATGGAAACTGTTATGGGGCTTTTGGTTCTGACAAAGATATCTCCACCATTCTCAACGATAACTTCCTCCGAATAACGTAGGAGATCTTTACCAACGAACTGGGCTATCGCGCCTGCAACTGCTGCCATCGGACCCACGCCAAACGCCCTCGTAGCTGAAATCATATCTCTTATTATTTCCGGTGCAAAGGCATCTTCAGGATAAGGCAGGAGGGTCGATATGAAATCAGACCTACTTCTGATATAATCTTCCAGTTGTCTGCGGTAGTGATGTACCCTATCTTTGGTCTGTTTGCTCAGGTCCGCGGAAGCGCTGACCAGAAGATCGGTTTCCTTGACCAAAACCCTGTATGAGACCAAATCCTTGGAGTGTACCCGATTTCGGTATCTATGGTCCCTGTCTTTGGGTGGGATTGGTTTGCTTCGTTGCATTATTTTGATTGGCGGAGTTTGCATGCTCCTTATCTAACATCCCCTTTGAGATCTAATCAAAGCCAGGTCCTCGAGGTCTCGATTCCTTATTGGTTCTCTTGCTTTTTGGTCCTACTTTAGGAGCAGGGCCATGTCACAGGCCTGCCCTGGCGCGACGGGGGGTGGATATGCAACTGTTTTCATTGCTTGCGAATGACTCACTTTCCATCACCGGATCTTGACATGCCAGGTCTGGGCCAGGGGCATAACCAAAAAAAAGACACCCATACCCTGGACTTTGACGTTACCCCGGTTCAGGAGTCATCCTGTAGACAGAGGCATCAAGAAAGGAAAAGGGGGCAGGCGCTTCTGCTAAGTCCTGAACGAGACCAACTGATTTCTATTCAAGTTGGTAGTTAGGGGCCTCTTTGGTGATAATAACATCGTGCACATGCCCCTCCCTGAGCCCTGCGGCCGTGATCTTGAGAAATTTCGCACTGGACTGTAATTCCTTTATGGTGGGAGCCCCCACGTAACCCATTCCTGCCTTTAAGCCCCCTATAAGCTGGTAAATCGTGTCCGCTATGGGACCTCGGTACGGAACTCTTCCCACAATACCCTCTGGCACCAATTTTGCTTCTCCTTCTGTTGCTTCCTGAAAGTAGCGATCTATGCTTCCCTCCCTCATAGCCTCTATTGAACCCATACCTCTATAAACCTTGTATGTCCTCCCTTGGAAAAGTACCGTCTCTCCAGGGCTTTCTTCTGTGCCAGCGAGAAGAGAGCCAATCATAACTGATGAAGCGCCGCCAGCCAATGCCTTAGTGACATCCCCAGAATATCGTATCCCGCCATCTGCAATAATCGGGATTTCAGCTTTTGATGCGTCTCGCGCACATTCCTGAATGGCGGTCATTTGGGGCACACCCACACCTGCGATTATCCTGGTGGTGCAGATGGAGCCTGGCCCGACGCCCACCTTTATTGCATCAACACCGGCTTCGATAAGGGACCTTGCACCCTCCGCTGTAGCCACATTGCCAGCAACCAACTCTAGATCGGGAAAATTCCTTTTGCTATCTCTTGCTGCCTCAATTACTCCTTTGGAATGTCCATGGGCAGCATCGATAACAATAACATCTACGTTTGCGGCTATTAATCGATCGGTCCTTTCCTCTCTATCTGGCCCAACCCCAACTGCTGCGCCAACACGCAATCTACCATGTTGATCCTTGCATGCGTCAGGGTATTTTTTGATCTTTTCAATATCCTTTATGGTTATGAGCCCCCTCAGCTTCCCTGCATCGTCAACAACCAGTAATTTTTCTATCCTTCGTTCATGAAGGACGCTCTTTGATTCCTCCAGGGTTGTCCCAACAGGCACGGTAGCCAGGTTATCCTTGGTCATCACGTCTCCAACCTTTTTGTCAAGGCTTGCTTCAAACCGCAAATCCCTGTTGGTTATGATCCCCACCAAGTTGCCCTTTTTAACAACAGGTACACCGGAAATCCTGTATTTTTCCATAATATTGAGCACCTCAAAAATCTTCCGATCCGGATCAATTGTAATAGGGTCAAGAATCATCCCGCTTTCTGATTTTTTGACCTTCTCGACCTCTAGGGCCTGTTTTTCGGCGCTCATGTTTTTATGGATGAATCCTAAACCACCCTGTCTGGCCAATGCTATTGCCGCTTCAGATTCGGTAACCGTATCCATTGCTGCACTGACAATGGGTATGTTTAGGGAAATGTTCCGAGAAAGCCTTGTTTTGACGTCTATGTCTTTTGGTAACACAGCAGATTCACCCGGCACCAAAAGGAGATCATTAAAGGTAAGTGCTTCTTCCAGTAGTTTATTAGCCATCTCTTTCTCCTTCCACGTGTTGTATCAAAATGCCCTCCAATAAATCACTATAGCTAACTATTATCTCATCCTTTCCAAAATAATCCATAAGTTTCATTATCAGTAAGGTGCCCGGCAGGATAATATCCTCTCTTCCAGATTCAAGGCCAGGAAAACTTAGCCTTTCTGCTGCTGGCATCCCTTTGAGTTTTTCAAACAGGAGCCCAACATTGTGCCTTTTGACTGAAAGACCATTTATATTTTTTTCACTGAAACTATCCTCTGCTATATCATGGATCATCGCAGCGAGGGTTACTACGGTTCCCCCAGTCCCTAAAAAGGCAGCATTCTGGTCTCCAGATTCCTTTAATGAATAAAGTCTTGTTTTGCACACATCCTCAATATACTTGCTCAGGTTACATATCTCCTCCTCTCTTGGAGGGTCCGTTGTTAGAAACGTCTCTCTTAACACCACTACCCCAAGCTCTACTGATAGGTATGTAGTTTCTTTGGTATTGGTGCGAATAAATTCGGTGCTTCCGCCACCAAGATCAAAAATAACAGAAGACTCGCTCCCAAGGTCCAGTGAGGACATAACACCCTTCTCTGTCAGTTCGGCCTCCTCTTGTCCCGAGATAATTCTTATCTTATGGCCTAGGTGTTCGGCAATCGAGGTGATAAGGGTATCCCTGTTGGCTGCCTTCCTGATTACCCCGGTTGCTATTACAAGGGGAGAAGATACACCAAACTGGCTAGCAATGCCAAAGAACTCCCGGAGTGCAGTAATGCTTCTGGCTATGGCCCCCGGCTTAAGCATACACCCTTCGTTACTGCTGAAACCCTCTCCGAGCCTCGTAATAACCCTTTTTCGCAAAACTGGCGTAAAGGGAGCATCTGAGGTGCCTCTTTCGGCAATCAACATCCTTATGGAATTGGTTCCTATTTCTATGGATGCAACAGGATCCATAATCTATCAGCTTTAGAATCGACCTATTAAGCGAGATAACACGGACTTCAAGGTGCCAATCTTGCCGGTATAAAAATGGTCCGCTCCCTCGATGACCTCGAACTCCGCCGCAGGATTCCACATAGAGATCAACCTATTGATCCCATCAACTGGTGCAATATCATCTCTACCACCAGCGACAACTGCTGTAATCCTCGGGTTGAGGGACAAAAAGGAAAAATCTAAAAAGGCAACCGGCGGGGATACCATAATCATATTGCTGACCGCAAAGTCGCTGGTGGTGATCTTAGCATTTACCCATGCCCCGAATGAATATCCTGCCAGATCAATATCCCTCTTTCCCAGAGCATATAAATACAGGAGGGCAGATTTCACATCCTCCCTTTCTCCTGTTCCCTGATCATATCGCCCTTCGCTGCCTCCAGTGCCTCTAAAGTTAAACCTCAGGGTTGTAAAACCCTTGCTCTGGTAAACCTGAGCCAGTGCTGCTACTACCTGATCATACATGGTGCCGCCATACAGTGGATGTGGATGGGTAATCACTACTCCCCGTTCTCCTTTCCGGATACACATGAGGCCCTCAATCTGCAGACCGTTGGACTCAAACCTGATATTCTCTTCTTTCACGGTATGGTCAGAATCTCTTAAAGAGATCTTCCATGTCTCTTTTTAGCTTCTCTGACACCAGATAAAGCTCTTTGTCAGATAGCCTGGCAAAGATGGCATCTCCTCTGGCCAGCGTGTTTTTGTCCTGATCTTGAATCAATCCCCCGACTTGATACAAACGCCCCCTTTTTTCTTCTATCATCCGGGCCTTAGCCGTCAATTCAGTATATAATGGAACTGGCTTGATGTATTTTATCTTCATGCTTCTGGTGACAAAAAAGATCCTTTTATAATAAATCACAGCCCACGACATGACCTCATCTAATAGGGTTGAAACTATCCCACCGTGGGCCATATTTTCCCAACCCTCATAGTTTTTTCCTAAGGTTATGTCTGAACAAAGATACTCTCTGAGCAGGTAGAAGTGAAGGTTGAGCCCTATTGGGTTTGCCGTCCCACAGGCAAAACAGTTATAGCCTTCCAGTTTTGGAACAGTTTCCTTGGCTTCATTCATTGGAGGAACCCTGTACCCTTCCCAAAAACGTGTGCCATACCATTTCATGATTCCACTCTTGAACAATTTCAGTCGGATACTCGGATAATGCTAACTTGATATTCTCTGCTTGGCTCCTCATGAGTCCTGAAAAAATAAACCACTTTTTCTTTAGAAATCCATCTCCCTTTATGAGCTCTATGATAACATCATAGTAGATATTGGCTATCACCAGATCAGAGAGATGATCACCCCATTTTTCTGCCAGACCCTCCTTGACTTCAATCTTTTCCTCCAGTCCATTCAATCTGACATTAGATAAAGCTGTCTTAACTGCTAGCGGGTTAATATCAATCGCTAAAACGCTCTCTGCTCCCAGCAGGGCAGCACCTACGGCCAGGATTCCAGTGCCAGTGCCAAGGTCGAGCACCCTATCAATCTGGTATTCCTCATACATTCTCGCCAAGGCTGATAAACAGTCCCGTGTTGTTGGGTGAAGCGTGGTACCAAAAACAACGCCGGGGTCCAGTAGTATCTTTATTCCCCCTTTGTGATTTTTACTATCTTCCCATGGCGGGACAATGAAAAAAGGAGGAACCGTGAAAGGCTCAATCTTTCCACCCTGCCATTCCTCATAGGTAAAGTGAAACTCGTCAATCAATCGTAACCCTTCATTCGTATCGACCATACCCTGTATAAGCTCTCTGGTT
Organism: Deltaproteobacteria bacterium; assembly: GCA_019310725.1. GTDB lineage: Bacteria > Desulfobacterota > DSM-4660 > Desulfatiglandales > B25-G16 > JADFWK01. The sequence continues at coordinate 11,646 of JAFDDT010000052.1, forward strand.
GGACGAGAGAAGAAAAGAAAAGAGCTGCCCTCCTCAATCCAGTTTCCCAAAAAATGGGAGCCTAACCGGGGTTCTTCTTCCCGTTGTATAGGGCCCTCAAGATAGTAGATATAAAGGTCCTGGTATGGAATACGAGCATCCGTATAATCAGTTTTGTGAAGATTCAACGACTACCATCCCTTTCATTGTTTCCAAAAAACATTTCATACGATGTTGTCATTTTTTGTTCATATCTGCAAGGATAATCTATTGACAGGGTAAAAGATTTTTCGTAAGAAATTCCCTCAAGAGATTGGTATGATTTAGGAGGACATCAGCCTTGGTGAGATCATTTCATGTAGTTTGCCCATTCTGTGATGGTTCCTATCCTTTCCCTGATGACCTGGATGAGGTTTACAGGTGCCAATGCGGAGCTGTCTATAAGATTGCCTGGCGCTCAGATATAGAGGGCGCCGTAGATCAGCTGATGAAGTTCTTTTTGAAAGATCGGCAAAGCCTGCAAGCTGCGTCAGAAAGTAATGTCTTATGCAGTGCAGTTGTCTATGAGGATATAGAGAACTTGATAACAATGAAAAGGGAATATGAGGCATCCAAATATATTCGCCACAGCCAAAGCTTTGATCAGAGTTATCCCCAAAAGGTCGGTCTCGTCTGGTTAGGGAATTATACCGGGGCCTGACCATGTGGAAAGAGAGATCTGGGGTTCGAAGAGGGCGGTGCAACGCAGCAATCATGTTTGTTGAAAGATTAGCCACATCAAGGGTCATGGCTGAAATAGGGTTTCTGGGTTATATTTTACCTGCTTAACTCCGGGGAATTGAAGGGCTGTCATCCTAATCTGAAGCCATAGATATCCAACTCTATTCGAACCACCACTGGTAAAATACTTGGGATCATCAAAGTGGAGTGTCAGGGTATTTCCCTGTAGATCCGCTCTGAGTAATCTAAAGGAGTCACCAGGAAAACCTGTCCAAAAGCCAGCTCGTATTTCTTTTTCCGATATCTGATCCTGGATCAGAGACTTAATAGTATCAAAGATCAAATTGTCAGAAAATGGAATCTCCCTTTCGACAGGCAGCAGTGCCCGTGGGTCTACCTCATAATCTACCTTTTCCGCCATAATCTTGTTTGGGAGGTAATGAAGAACCTTAACCCTGCCTTCCTTTACAACAATTTTTTCATGTTTGAGTCTTTCCACCTCTTTTTCAAGTGCGTCAATTCTGCGCTGGAGCTTGGCACTGCTGTACATTTTTTCTTTTTCGATGGTACTCAAGACCTCCTGAGGGACTGGTTCCTGCCTATCTCTTGCGGCTCGTCGTTTTTGAACATAAGTAATGCAAATCAACAAAAAGATAGACAGGACAATAATAACAAGAAGTAATGCGGAATTTATTTTAGATTTTACCATCATTTTGACCCTGTATGTCTAAATTCAGAGCTCGCTTGTGTTCTCCAGTGGATCAATTTAATGCTTTGCCTGGACAGGGATTCGGTGAAAAATAACAGTTCCAGGCTCCACTATTGCCTGCTCCGAACCCCACCTGCACGAACGAGCCCAACCCATGTCAGCACCAGACCAATTACCTCGAACAAGTGCTGTTTATCCAATGATGGCAGGCATGGTTACTTAACCGAGGTCAGGATGGTGTTGTGTGGCCACGATACCCAGCAGGATGCTCGTGAATGCACCACCCACTCTGGTTTCGTGAACGACATCTGTTGTCGGAGGCGGATCGGTGCCAGGGGCAAGCCCTGCGAGCAGCAAGGCTATGTCCCTAGCGCACACCAGCCAGGATCAACACAATCGGCACAATTAGAGCAGTTGCATCAACTTCGGCAGTAGATAGCCACAGTACGAACTCTCCGTGCTGGCGGACAGAAGAGAAGTCAAGTTTTTCATCGAGGAGGAGCAAGACGCCAAACGAAATGAATGTCCTGGATATGTCCTCCATCTATCCTTATCTGATAGAAATCTCTGATGTTCTCAGAAATCCGCAGTCTTTGCCCTTTAAAGCCTATGTGAGCGGTAACATGTAGTCAGCGAGGCGGCTCGATGTTTTACGCAGATTGAGACTGAGGAGGCGTGAGATCTTCTTGAGGATCTTTATACCTACTTGGGGATTTTCTTCCAACAGCAGATCGAAATCTTCCCTCGTTAATATGACCAACTTAACTTGTGTGCGCGCCTTTACCGTTGCTGACCGAGGAAAATCATCAATGATTGACATTTCTCCTATTGAACGTCCCCTATGCAAAGCCGTTATTATGACACTTTCTCCTGTCAACGACTCTTTTATGACATCCAGGGTGCCCTCCACAACAAAACACACACAGTTCCCCTTTTCTCCTTCTTTAAACAGAATATCGTCTTTACTGAGTTCAATGAAACTCAAATGCTTTGCGATGTTTTTTATTTCATTTGTCTTGAGCTCGTCAAAGAGAGGTGTATTGAGGAGAAAATCAGATATAGGTTCTTGTATCTTGCCTTGTTTTATAACCTTGGTTTCTTTCATTTTTCCCCTCATATCTTATCTTCAGTCAGAGTCTCTGACCTCAGCCAGAGGTCAGTTTTCAGGAGAGGACAGGACGCCCTTGGTTCGAGGTGCGCCAATCGGCTCATCTTGCAGCGAGCCCTTGAGGTTTTTCCGTCTTTTGGCTTCGTAGAGCCGTTCATGTGCTTTGCTGAGAAGCGCACCAGCACTGTTGACCTCGGGGTCTACTGTCGATGCCAATTCGCAGCTGATGGAAACGGGGATACTTGCGTCACCAAATTTCATCGGATTTTCCCGGAAAAAGGCATTGAGTCGCTCCGATACTTTGAGCGCTTCCGCTGATGTCTGATGGGGCAACATGATGGCAAACTCATCTCCGGTAAACCTGAAAGCCACATCGTCTCTCCTGATTATCCCAATGATTTGATCAGCTACATACTTCAACAGGGCATCCCCGCAGTTGTGACCATAGGTGTCGTTTACCGTTTTGAGATCATCACAGTCAACGAAGAGTACAGCCAAAGGGGTTCCATAGCGCTTAGCGCGACTGATTTCTCGCTCCAACGTTTTTTCCATTTCCCTTCTGTTAAAAAGGGAGGTAAGGGGATCCCTTGTTGCGAGATATCTCAGTTTTTCTCGTGCAGTGACGTTGGAGAGGCAGATTGAAATCTTTACGGCAAGCTGGGAAAGAAAGAAGGTATCCATATTGGGTTGAAAACGGAATCCGGAATAATCGCCCATGTTTAGACTACCGATTACTTCACCATCCAGGATGAGGGGTGCGAGGGCAAGAGACTTGAGAAAATAGGTCTGGTTATCAGGCAGGAGCCGGTAAAAGGGCCTCAGGTTTTCATTGACTAAAATGGGGCTTTCCTTGCCCTGGAGGAGATCCAGAAATACGCTTTTCTCCACGAGGTTGAAGCGTTGTTTTGACAGCTCTGAAGACTCAAGTGCTTCGATAAGGTGCGATACTTCGTTCTCTTCAACAAGGGAGATCCACAGGTGAGGGATTCCAAATTTCTCCTCAATTGATACAAGCAATTTCTCAAAAAGATCTTTGAAGTTGCCAATGGAAAGAATGCTCGCTTCAATTTCAAAAAGCTTTTTTGCGATCTCTTCGTTGTCGCTGAGGTTTCTGAGCATTTCGTCGTTATCGTACATACCGCGATTACCTGCTAAATGGATGAAAACGCGTGCCCTCTTCAATCCACACCGACCTATGCCTCAAGATTTGGTGAGCCTGTTGACCGAGATCCTGTTTAAGTGTTGGGCTTAGCCGCATTGGTTTATCTGGTGAGAGCCATTCGATCTATAGATTTGATGACGAACCTATTCACTCAGAGCTTAGTGGTGAGTGAGCGGAGAGACTCATTCTGCTTTAGGAATACGTCACTGTATTTGCGAATTGAAGCACTAAGGAGCAGCTCTCTATCCAGAAAAAATCCCACAATACAGGAGGGTTATACAGATAAACGGGTGCAAGATCAATAAAATTAGTGAAACGGTGAATCCACGGCCCAAAAGAGCCCTGGGTCATAGGAGGGAGTGGTCAGAGTTGAATACCCATAGCAGCTAGTACCGCGTCTCATAAGTTCTGTCCGTGATTTTGGCAATTTGACGTTAAAAAATGAGGATGCCCTTAGGCAGCCTTGGCCAGAGGTTCTGTGTAGTTGATAACCGTCT
>JAFDDT010000258.1 GCA_019310725.1 Deltaproteobacteria bacterium
TCACGGGCGCTTCTCCTTCCTGTTTGTTTTATTTCTCTCAATAAAACCTTGTAGGAAAGCGCCCTACTTTTTCAACCCCTCCACAATTTCACACAAAAAATGTTACACTACCGACTTCCGCTATTCGGTTGTTAAGGTGCTTTTTCGTTTTTACAGCTTCATTATTGAACAAAAAGAACTTTCGTGATATTAGAAAAAGCAATTGCTTTATCCTCCCCCTTCCTGGGCGAAAGTGAAGTTCAAAAAAGAAATAGTGATGCTCCGTCTCTGACCAAGATAACGGTGGAGGTTGACAGTATATAACGAATTTGTTATACTAAGGCTAAGTGTGGAATATTGAGTGTTACGAGTCACAGGCGGGCAAGGCCCCGGTTGCCGAATTCATTGACTCCCTGGATGCGAAGTCAAGAGCCAGGATTGCCAGGACTTTGGACTTGCTGGAGGAATTCGGTACTAATTTGGGAATGCCGTATGCCCGGCATCTTGAAAAGCAACTCTGGGAATTGAGAATCCAGCAGGCAAGAAATCGGTATCGTATTATTTACTTTCTGGCCACCGGAGAAACCTTTGTCTTGCTACATGGGTTTACCAAGAAAACCGGGCCGGTTCCCAGAGGAGATATAGAAATAGCTCAACGTCGGCGGGACGATTACCTATCGAGGAGGTAGGGGCATGAATTGGAAAGAGCATAAAAAGAGATTGCTGAAAGACCCGGAGTTCAGACAGGAGTACGAAGCTCTTGAACCTGAATACAGATTGGCGGCTGCTTTAATTCGGTTACGGCTGGCAAAAGGATTAACCCAGGAAGAATTGGCAAAGCTGCTGAACACCAAGCAGGAAAGTATTGCCAGGTTAGAGAGTGGCAGTTCGCTCCCGTCTTTGTCAACTGTCAAAAAGGTGGCGGATGTTCTTGGTGCTGAATTGGAAATCAATCTACGACCGAGAAATGAAAAGAACAGGCAAGATACCTTGTTAAGCCAAACAAGCTAATAGGGGAAATATTTGGTAGGTGAAGCATCAACTGAATATTCGGACCGGCTTCTTGAAGCCAGACGTTGGTTGAAAAGGGCTAGGAATGACTACCGTGGGTACGCCAAGGTAGTTGGACGGCAATACTTGTCCTCAAAGAAAGACTTACCAGAAGATGCAGCTCTTGCCGTCTATTTGATACAGCAGGCCATAGAAAAAGCGGTAAAGGCGGTAGCTCTAGCCTCAGGACAATTTGAGAGTAAAGAACTCCGTAAGGAATACAGCCATAATTCTCTCAAGTTGTTGTCAGATATGCTCTTGAAGCTGATTGACATACCTATGATTCAATCAGCGTTATCGGTTATGAAGGCTGGGTTAGGTAAAACGAGCGAGAAGTATTTGAACGTTAATGACATTCGCAAGAGGATTATTGATGTGAAGCAAAATACCGATTTCAACCGCTCGCCTGACGTACTGGACTGGATGAAGGAGTTTGCATTGTTGCCACCCCAGGCTGTAAAACCTGTGGTCACCATGCTATCCGACCTCCGCTCCAAATTACAGAGCGCATTGTACAAATTGCTAAACCCTAACGTGAGCTTCGATTTTGAAAAAGCAAAGAACTACTTGACTGAGCCGACAGACAGCAATCTCCAGGGTATTTTTGGTCCTGAATTTCGAACTGAGAGAGTCCCCCAAGATGCACTTTCTGTAGCAGTGAATATGTTCCCAATCTTCAAAGGTAGTGACTTCTACACGCTGTTGGCTGATGCCATTAAGAAAGAATCTGGTAACTTGCGAGGGCGCGTAAAAGTTGGAAAACGCCAGGCATTTGAAGAATCTGTATTTGCAGGATGGGCACTATGTACACTAATGCTTCTAGCCGCTTTCACATTTCCTCACGAAGGATGGACACGATACCCAGGCAAGTATAAAAGCGATGCTGACTTGGATTGTGACTCATACACTGGGAGCCTTGGCATCGTGAGTTGTCTGAGGAAAATTGGTAATCTTACCAGGGATACCATAAGTGACACCGATAAGCTACTGGAAACAATTGCCGGCTTTTTTGCCATTCATAGCGCTAAGCTAGAGCCAGCCAGCAAATAAGCTTAAGGTCGTCTTTTTGTACGGTCGGAACTTCGGCCGCGCCGGACTGTACTGCTGGAGCAACTGGATTGGCGTCTGCAAAAATAGTCAAACTCTCTACTAAGCGAGCAACTTCGTTATCTTTTCGATATTGGTCCCATATTTTGCGAAGAGGCCTTAGCAGCGTGTTCGGCAGTGGTGTGGAATAATAAACCAGTAAGCTGTCCACTTGTTGCTGCCCCCTGATAGTCTGGAGCAGATTAACAATCTGATTTTGGGGAGCCTTAAAAGTCAATGGGCTAGCCTGGAGCTGTTTGAACCGGTTAACGATAGAGTCCTTAACCTTGTCTATTATCTCATAAACATCAAAATCGGGCTCTACCCGTGTAGTTCCTTCCTGGCACCGAATCAGACGGACGACATCGAGCTTCCGTTCTGTGATTTTATTTGTAGTTAGGTCGTAGTACGCCCAAAAGTGCCGGTCGCCGCCTTTAAGGTACACAAACAAGCCATGTTGTCCTTCACGTTTCATGCCGCTTCCAACTCCGACGGGAATGCGCTTTAACCTTTCCTCTCCTACACGTTTCAGGAAATCGAGCAGCTCCTGCTTTACAAATTCACCCACAATGAGCTCAGACGCTTCTTCTAGTTCATCAAGGACTGACGCGTCCTCGTCTCGAATGCGCTTAATTGTATTGAAGTCCTTAGCAGCCTGTCCGAGTAATAGCTTCAGCCAGATATAATGGGTATAATGGGGGCAAGTCCAAATAAGGAGGTCTCTATGAGCAAGGTATTTCGCCCCTATGAGCCCAACCAGGATTTCCTCATGCCGACATCGATGCGGGACTGGCTTCCCACCGATCATCTCGCGTACTTCATTTCTGACATAGTGGACCAGCTTGACCTTTCGACGATACTGGTGCGCTATGCGTCAGAGGAGCGCGGGTATCCGCCCTATCATCCGGCCATGATGGTGAGGGTACTCCTTTACGCCTACTGCATCGGGGTGCCATCGTCACGGAAGATAGAGAAGCGTCTCTGTGAAGACATCGCCTTCCGGGTGCTGGCGGCGAACAACACCCCTGACTTCCGCACCATCTCTGATTTCCGCAAAGACCACCTGAAAGCGCTGTCCGGACTGTTCTTGCAGGTGCTGAAGCTATGCCAGAAGGCGGGACTGGTTAAACTGGGCCATGTGGCTCTGGACGGGACAAAGATAAAAGCCAATGCCTCCAAACATAAGGCCATGAGCTACAAGAGGATGAAAGAGGAAGAGGCGCGTCTTGAGGCGGAAGTGGCGGCATTAATGAAGAAGGCGGAGGCAGTGGATAAAGAGGAAGACTGTCGGTACGGCAAGGATAAGAGGGGTGATGAATTACCGAAGGAACTGGCCTTCAGGGAGAGCCGGTTAAAGAAGATAAAGGAAGCCAGGGAGGCACTGGAGGACGAGGCAAAAGCTGAAGCCGAGGTAGCCGCTTCGGCGAATAAGAAACATACCGGCGTGCCGGATGATAAGGCGCAGAGGAACTTTACTGACCCAGAGTCGCGTATCATGCCGGCTCCAGGAGGCAAGCATTTCATACAGGCTTATAATGCCCAGGCCGCTGTCGATAGTGCTCACCAGGTCATCGTAGCAGCGGAGATCACCAACAAGCCCGCAGACCGGGGACAAGCCGAGCCGATGATGAAAGTAGTGAAGGAAAATACTGGCCAGTTGCCACGCCAGATGTCAGCCGATGCCGGATACTTCTCCAGTGATGCCGTAAAGAACCTCACCGCCCAAGGAATAGATGTCTATATGCCGCCGGATAAGATGGGGCACAGAACAGCCTTGCCGCCCGCGCCGCGGGGAAGAATACCAAAAGACCTCTCGGTAGTGGACAGGATGCGTCGCAAGTTGAGGACAAAGAAGGGAAAAGAGCGGTACGGGCTGAGGAAAGAGCTGCCGGAGCCTGTTTTCGGCCAGATAAAACAGGCGAGAGGTTTCAGACAGTTCCTGTTACGGGGAGAGGACAAGGCCGGCGGTGAATGGAAAATCATCTGTGTTGGTCATAACCTGCTCAAACTGTTTGGTGCACACCGGAATGGGCTGCTCAGCCAGAGAGCCCTGGCCACCGTGCTGGCACAATAGTGCCTCTATTACTAATTTTTTCGTCAAAATCCGTCTGTTACTCGGACAGGCTGCTAGCGACCTGCCGGTTTATCGAGCGTAAGGAATCGATAATCTTCTGCGGCCCAGTCGGCGTCGGTAAGACCCATCTGGCTCAGGCCCTGGGACATCAAGCCTGTCGACAGGGC
>JAFDDT010000053.1 GCA_019310725.1 Deltaproteobacteria bacterium
GAGTTTGTAAATTTCTGTACTAAAGAAAAAAGACATTCCCGCCGATCATAGCAGTTGTTGGTATAACCAAGAATCTTTGCCTTGGAAAATACCAATTGGCCAAGACAAAGCATATCTTAAAGATAAAAAAAGGATTTAGAGCTTACATCCATCTCCAGCACTTTCTTCGCCTATGGTGCGCTCGACCCGAACCTGACAATGGAGTCTGGCTTGCACAACCAACAGGTCTTATTGCAGAAGCTACGAAATCGCGTCTGCTAGAATCGTGAAGCGGTTTTAGTGGGTAATGGTATGATAGTTGCATATTCAAGTTGTGAATTATTCTACGTGGAACCTTATGTTTTGAAGGGAAACGATTTCCATTGGGAGGGGTAAGTGATCAGTGTGAAGCCAAGGGAAAGGCGATCTTACGTGAGGGGAACTTTTTCCTTCAAGGTAAAATTTTGGCCTCTGACTCCTGAGGAATATCAGGATATAAAGCAAACCAGCACTCAGTTTGCGTACGTAGCGGAAGAAACAATCAGCGATATTACTGATCCGGAAAAGAAAGATGCGGAAGTTACCCTTAATGTATGTCTGATAGATTTTCTTGTTCAGATGGACGAGAAACTGGATCGAATATTGGACAAGTTATCTGAAGATGAGGCAGATAGAGACCTTCTCCCTAAGCAGGGGATTGGGGTGAGTATTAGCGGTTCAGGGATGAATGTGGTAGCAGAAGAACCCGTTGAACCCGGCCAGATCATTCACGCAGATTTTGTTCTCTCAAGGATCCCTCTGGTTTTTCTTGATGTATTTGGCAAAGTCCTCCGGGTAACACCAGTGGATGAGAAGGGCACGAGTATCTACAATCTTGCTATAGAATTTCTTGACCTCAAACCAATTGATCGGGAAAGGATTATTGCCTGTGTATTTCAAAGGGAGAGGGAGACCATTAGAAGCAGGAAGCAGGAAACTTGAAACTGGAAACCTATTTTTGATGTTATTTCGCCTTCGCCAGAATACCCTGCAACTTGTCGGAGCAAAGCGGAGATCCCGCTTGCGGGGCTGCAGGGATGATCGGCCTTCGCCAAAGGCTTCGGCCCGACAGAGATGGCGAGGCGACCGCGCCATCTTGTCCCGTCGAAGTTTTAACGAAGGCGGAAGCTCATAGAGTGAAGGCGGGTTGGCTTCGGCGCAATTGCGCTTGATACACTGCAGTTTACTGCAGGGAGCTTTATTTTATCCAGTTTTGAGCCCGCCTAGTGCGACCCGCATGTATTATGCTGATGGTGTGATAATGTTTATAAGGGAAATCTGTTGCAATAAACCATGCAAACCAGGCCTGGGCCAGGGTATCGAGTATCAAGATGGATAGCTGATGCCAGAACTGGTATTGAAGGATAGCGAATTTCGGAAATTTAGCCGCTATGTGTATGACATAGCCGGTATCAATCTGCATGTAGGCAAAAAAGAGTTACTCAAGGCAAGGCTCGGGAAGATTGTTCGAAAGAGAAATTTTCGCTCGTTCAGAGAATATTATGACCAAGTGATAAATGATGAGAGTGGATATGAACTCAAAATCCTTCTCGATGCCATTTCAACCAATCTGACCTACTTTTTTCGTGAGCCGGACCATTTTGAGTTTCTAAGAACAAAGGCCCTGCCAGAGATAATAAATAGCAAGGTATTTTCAAGAAGCACCGTTTTAAGACTTTGGAGTGCAGGATGTTCTTCAGGCGAGGAGGCATATAGTATAGCAATAGCTGTCAGTGAAGCCTTAGATCATATGAAAAAATGGCAGATTGAGATTCTGGCAACTGACCTCTCAACCAAGGTCCTGAAAACAGCAAGTTCCGGAATATATGAGAAAAAAAAGGTAAAAAGCATACCATATCAATTGAAAAGGAAGTATTTTCAGAAGGGTGATAATAGCTGGAAGGGGTATTTCAGGCTAAAAAAGGGGATCAGAGAAAAAATAAGCTTCCAGAGGCTCAATTTTATGGAGGAATTCCACTTTGATGAGCCTTTCGATATTATCTTTTGCCGCAACGTGATGATCTATTTTGATAACCCGACAAAGGAGATGTTGGTAGGAAAATTTTTCCAGCATCTTGGTATTGGGGGGTATCTTTTTATAGGTCATGCGGAAAGTTTGACCGGGATAAAGCATAACCTTAAGTACATTCAACCGAGTGTTTATCAAAAGATTTAGGGATTTGGAATTTTGGAATTCAGGGATTGCGGATAGTAGCGAGTATCAAGTTTCCAGTTTCAAGTTTCAAATAACGAACGAGTCATGAAGAAATCACTAAAGCTGAAAGATTTAAGTAAGCAGATTGACTCTCTTGCCCTGAGCACGGTTATGCTGGATCCAGAAGATATCGCAGGCCTCGGTGACGTTCTAAAATCTCTGGAATCCGTGGAGGAGTTGCTCAAAGACGTAAGAGAAGACTCCTTGAAAACCCTCGCAGGGGCGATGAAGGGGTATATTGAAGGGATCATATTAGGAGAGAAATCCGATCTTTCCCCTTTTGAGTCAGGTATCTCCCAACTACAGGAAATGTGCAGGGATCTTGTAAATGAAGTCGAATTTGATAGAGACGTTTCTTCTCTTCTCATAAGGCTTGGCTGTGAAGGGATAGAGCCGTCTGCCATGTCTTCGAGTCCAGAAAAGGAAAAACTCACAGAAGCAAAAGAGAATTTACAAGAATCTGAAATGACTGATTCCGGTGACGAACGGGAGGAGGCCGGAGCGGACACGGCAAGGTCCATTATGTTAGGTGATGAGGACAGAGAAATTATCAGTGATTTTGTGGGCGAGTCCTTGGAAAATCTGGGAACGATTGAGGTTAAGGTGATGGATCTTGAACAAGATCCTTCTGATCTTGAGACGATAAATGCCATATTCAGGCCCTTCCACACGGTTAAAGGTGTCTCAGGCTTTCTCAATTTCAACAAGATCAATAACCTGGCCCATATCGTGGAAAGCCTCTTAGATAAAGGCAGAGATGGAAAGATACGTATAGAAGGAGGAATAATAGATATCATACTGGATAGTGTGGATATATTGAAGAGGATGATTGAAAATGTACAGGCCTCTCTTGATACAGGAAATCCCATGGAAGGGGACATAGATGCTAGTGAAGTCATTGCTCGTGTTGAAAATCTTATCAAGGAGGCTGAAGGGGGGGGTAATTCGTCTATAGGCGAGATGCTGGTCGAAAAGGGGACGGTATCTCAAACGGATGTAGAAGATGCCCTTGATATTCAGAAGGAAGAGCATGACAAGAAGATTGGGGAGATACTCGTCGAGCAGAAAAAGGTTGAAACAAAGGAGGTAGTGTCTGCCCTCAGGGAACAGAAAAGATCTGGTCGGCCAGTGGCTCTCCACGTGAAGGTAGATACTGGAAAGCTCGATAGTGTGGTGGACATGGTTGGAGAGCTGGCGATTGCGCAATCAATGCTCAGGCAAAACGAGTTGATCAGGATGAGCAGAGACAGGAAGGTGGATCAAATAATTAATCAGTTGAACTTGATTACTTCCGGATTACAGAAAACGGCCATGTCGCTGAGAATGGAGCCAATAAGGAATACATTTCAAAAGATGTTACGGCTTGTGAGAGACCTGGCAAAGAAGGCAGGTAAAGAGGCCCGGCTTGTTATGTCTGGTGAAGATACAGAGATAGACAGGAATATGGTTGAAGAGATATATGAGCCAATGGTTCATATGATCAGGAACTCAATTGATCATGGCCTGGAGCTACCTGATGAGAGGGAGGAGGCAGGTAAGCCAGGGCAAGGGACTATATATCTACGTGCATTTCACAAGGGGGCTGATATTGTTATAGAAATCGCGGATGATGGGCGGGGGTTGGATAGAGACAAGATCCTCAAAAAGGCCATATCCAGCGGTCTTATAAAGGAAGGCCAGAAATTGACTGATGGAGAGATCAATAGCCTTATTTTTCATCCAGGCTTTTCTACTGCAGAAAAGATAACTGACATATCCGGCAGGGGCGTAGGCATGGATGTAGTAAGGAGTAAAATAGTTGAAAAATTGCGGGGGAGGGTTGAGGTACACTCAGTATCGGGTGAAGGTACAACCGCGATAATTCGATTGCCCCTCACCTTAGCAATTGTAAATGGGATGATTGTAAAAGTAACCGGCGAGAGATATATCATTCCTACCCTTGCTGTTCAGGAGTCTTTCAGGCCCAGGAGAGCTGAATGCTACACCGTGGAGGGGAAAAAGGAGATGATTAAGGTCAGGGATAATCTGATTCGTTTGATCCGGCTTGACCGGCTCCTCGGGGTCAATGGAAATTGCCATCCGAATGGAGCGGATACCCCTCCTTGGGAAGGATTAGTAGTGGTTGTGGAAAACCAGGAAAGAAAAACGGGCCTGCTTGTGGATGAATTACTGGGCGAGGAGGAGGTAGTTATTAAGAACCTTGGTGGATGGCTTAGGGAGGTAAAAGGAATAGCTGGGGGGGCGATTATGGGAGACGGCAGGGTTGGCCTTATCCTTGATATTGCAGGAATTCTTGCTATTGCCTCAGGGGAATGATGATGGATCTGGTTGTTGGTGTGGGAGATATGAAGGTGAGTAGTGATCCCGGGACAGTCCTGGCTACTTACTCTCTCAGTTCCTGTATAGGTGTTGCTGTATACGATCCCATCGTAAAAGTAGGGGGTCTTCTTCATTATATGTTACCCGAATCCTCACTAGATGGGGTAAAGGCCAAAAAGAATCCTTGTATGTTCGGAGATACCGGAATACCCCTTCTTTTTAAAGAGGCATATAAATTTGGGGCCAAAAAAGGCCGGCTCAAGGTCATAGTGGTCGGTGGTGCCCAGATCCTCGATCAAAAAGGTTTTTTTAATATTGGCAAGAGAAACTATACCCTGCTGAGGAAGATGTTCTGGAAGAATAATGTCATGATAGATTTTGAGGATGTTGGGGGTAACGTGAACAGGACCATGAAGCTGGAGATAGAAAGCGGTCAGGCATGGCTCAAGGTATCATCAGGCGGGGGGCTTAAGAAGATATGAGAGATGTGGAAAGAATAATTGAAGGAATCGACACATTAAGGCCAATTGCTTACGTAGGCGACAAGGTTATGAAGATTGTAAGTAACCCTGATTGCTCTTTCGCCGAACTGGCGGATGTTATTAAGTATGACCAGGCCATGACCGCAAATCTTCTTAGGATATGCAATTCTACTTACTTTGGTCTCAGGAAGAAAATAGCATCAATCAAACAGGCAGTGGCCTACTTAGGGATAGAAAGGGTAGCCTGTTTGCTTATGATGGGAAATAGCGCTGATAATCTTAAGAATGCTCAAGAGGGTTATGATCTTAATGAAGGCGAGCTATGGAGATATTCAGTCTCCTCTGCCCTCATAGCTCAGGATTTAGCCGAAAAAAAACATCTCAGCAACATTCCCCTTCTATTCACTGCTGCGCTCTTAAAGGATATTGGAAAAGTTATATTAAATACTTATGTTCAGGAATCGTTTCTGGATATTATTAAAACGGTTCAAAATAGAGGCCTTACCTTTATAGAAGCAGAAAAAGAGGTAATTGGGATTGACCATGCTGAGCTGGGAGCCAAGGTTGCTGAAAGGTGGAATTTTAGTCCTGCTATGGTTAATATAATCAGAAATCATCATAACCCCGATAAGGCACCTTCTGATGATCTATCTATCCCGATTGTTTATCTGGCTGATTGCATTTGCATGATAATGGGTATTGGTGTGGGCTCTGATGGACTTGCCTACAGATATTATCAGGATGTTGTGGATCGATTGCATTTCTCTGAGATTGATCTCCAAAAAACCATAGCCAATTTTAGGGAAAAGCTCAGGGCTGTTGAAGAATTGGTCGATGTTTCAAGAGGAGATTGGTAAATGGCATTTAATGTCTTGATTGTTGATGACTCTTCTTCGATGAGGTCGGTTATTAAGAAGATAATCAGAGTTTCTGGTTTTGATGTGGGGGAGTACTGGGAGGCAGCAGATGGTAAGGAGGCTTTGAAGGTGCTCATGAATGATTGGGTGGATATTGTTCTAAGCGATATAAATATGCCTAATATGAATGGGCTGGAGCTGATAGCGGAGATGAAAAGAGACGAGCTGTTAAAATCGATTCCAGTAGTGGTAGTTTCGACTGAAGGCAGTGAAAAAATTGTGCAAGAGTCTATGAAAATGGGCGCACGTGGCTATGTAAAGAAGCCATTTCAGCCTGAGGACATAAAAAGGATACTGAGTAACATAATGGGGGAAGTTGAAGATGAAAAAAGAGACCATGATGAAGACCTTGAAGGAGGCGATTTCTAATGTGCTGGACACCATGTTTTTTCAGCCAGTGCAACTTGATGAGAGCAATTCTAACTTTCAAGAATGGTTTTCTATAGGCCAATCATTATGTGGTGCAACCGTCAGTTTTAACGGGCCCCTGGCAGGATCATTGTATCTCATAGTCCCTCTTGACTTGCTTAGTGAAATTACGGCAAATTTTTTGGGCCTAAAGGAAGAAGAGATACATGAAGATCAGAGACGGGATACCGTGAGAGAAGCCCTTAACATGATTGGAGGGAGAATGCTTTCACTTGCCGATAAGGCAGGTGCCTTTAAGTTAGGTATCCCGGAGTTGATGGATGAAAACGACCTCAGTGATGAAAAGCTCGCAGCACTAAGAGGTGATATGGTTTTCATTGGGACAGAGAATAATCATTTGGCAGCAGGGATTATGATTGAAACTGGAAACTTGAAACTGGAAACTTGACAATCGGGTGGACAATGAAAGAAGTCTATGAATTGGATGTTTACAAATTAGCTGAAGAACTTTCAGATCTGATTTGGTATGCATTTGATGAATGGCCGACGAAGGCTCAACAGACCACCGGTTATCAGATTATTCGATCTGCGTATAGTATTGCTTCGAATATTGCTGAAGGTTACGGCCGCTATACCCTTGCTCAGAGAAAGCTATTTTATCGTTATGCCAGGGGCTCATTCGAAGAAACCAAAGCGTGGCTTCGTAAAGTCATTTGCCGGAAGGTTATTCCAGACAAAGAGATCCAAAAATACAGGGAAACTGTTGACGAACTTGGCCCAAAACTCAACGCATTCATTAAGAGTACAAAATAGTCTGAAACTTGAAACTCTAAACTCGGAGAGGAGCAAAATGTGAAATCTAGTAGGCACTTACTGATCGTCTGTTGCTCTTGAGTGGGGATCATGTGAGCGGTGCAACATTAGGTTTGGTATTTTAGGCTCAAGTTGTAACTCAATAGGTTGACGCAGATTATACTTGTGACTAATCACTGGATTCCTGCTTTCGCAGGAATGACATACACGTACACTCAATCGTCATTCCCGCGGCCGCGGGAATCCATAGCTATTACCGGTACTTATTGAGAAGTTACATCAAGTTTCAAGTTTCCAGTTTGAAATTTCGTGTGAGGAGAAATGAATAAGAGGATAAAGGTGCTGGTAGTTGATGATTCGGCTGTTGTGAGGAAGGTTTTTGGGGATGAGTTGTCCCGGGAAAAGGATATTGAGGTAGTCGGCACTGCACCTGATCCGTATGTGGCTAGAGACAAGATAGTGAAACTGAAACCCGACGTAATAACCCTGGATATAGAGATGCCCAGGATGGACGGGCTTACCTTCCTTAAGAAATTGATGAGATATTATCCTCTTCCAGTAATTATAGTCAGTTCCCTGACAAGCAAGGGTGGCAAACTTGTCATGGAAGCTCTTTCACTCGGTGCCGTGGAGGTTATGTCAAAGCCATCAAGTGCCTATTCTGTCGGTGAGATGGGTGTCCAGTTAGTTGATAAGATAAGGGCCGTGGCCATGGTAAATGTGGAAGCGAGGGGAGAAGAATCCTCTGAAGAAACTATTCAGCCAAAGATGGCATCTGAGGCGCTATCCAAAACGACTAATAAGGTAATCGCTATCGGTGCCTCTACAGGGGGAACAGAGGCATTGAAGGTTGTTTTGACAGGGATGCCTCCCCATGCACCCGGTATTGTAGCCGTCCAGCATATGCCTGCCAACTTTACCGCCGCCTTTGCTGAACGACTCAATGGGTTGAGTGCCATGACAGTTAAAGAGGCCAGGGATGGTGACTCTTTGGCTAATGGAGTGGCGCTTATAGCCCCGGGGAACTATCATATGTTGCTTAAAAGGAGTGGTGCGAAATACTATGTCCAGGTAAAAACGGGACCTTTGGTACACCATCAGAGGCCTGCTGTAGATGTTCTATTCCATTCCGTTGCTGAATATGCAGGGGGCAATGCCGTTGGTGTGATACTTACCGGTATGGGCTCAGATGGTGCTCTTGGGTTATTGAAGATGAAGGAGGCTGGTGCACGGACTTTGGCGCAGGACGAGAGGAGTTGTATAGTTTTTGGGATGCCCAAAGAGGCAATTAAATTGGGTGCGGCTGAAAAGGTGGTTCCGTTAAATCGTATTGCACAAACAGCGCTTAATCTGATAGTTGAGTAGTATCTGAGTAACTCTCAATAAGTTGAGGTAAATTGCATTTGTGACTAATCACTGGATTCCTGCTTTCGCAGGAATGACATATATTTACGCTCAATCGTCATTCCCGCGGCCGCGGGAATCAATAGCTATCACCCGTACTTATTGAGAAGTTACGTATCTGAAACTGAAAACCGGAAACTTGAAACTGGGGTGAGCAACGTTAAGAAAAGCAATTCGGCGAAATGTCATCTCGGAAAAACAGGTTAATGAATGCAGGGAGAGCATTGATGAATTGGGTCAAAACTCAATGCACTTATCAAGAGCACCAAGCAAACTGTCATCGCTTAGTCACCAAGTTTCCGGTTTCAAATTTCAATTTTCAAGTTGAAGAGGGTGTGATAAAATGAAAAATCATTTGAAAAGGAAAATCTCTGATCTAGTGCATGAGAAGCTTTCAAGCGAAGAGATGGAAGACATTATCTATTTGTTAAGGCAAGCGATGGGCAATAACCTGAGCTTTGAGGATGATCTCTTTTTCAAAAACCTTGCCTATGAAATGACCGGAGACATGAAGGAGCTGGCCTCTCTCATTATTGATTTTAGACAGGACTTAAAGTCAAAAATTCATCCTAACATTACGGATATCGCAACAAAATATATCCCTCAGGCTACTGATCAACTGGAGAGCATAATCGAAGCAACCGCAAAGGCCGCTAATAAGATAATGGATAATCTTGAAAGCATGGAGGAAGAGAGCAATAAAATGAAAGAAAGCGTTTCCTCTCTTAAAGAAAGCACCGCAAGAATGTCAGGTAAGGGGAAGGGGGGTGTAGAAATTACTATAGATGAGCAAGCAACAGAGACTATCTCTCCACTTATTGCTTCTATTGAGGTATGTATCAATAATCATATGTCTTTGATATCTGATTCATTTCTTCAGATGAGTTTTCAAGACTTGACCGGCCAGAGAATTAAGGCTATTATTAAGGTGGTAAGCCGAATAGAGGAGAAGGTTAAAGAGATGATTATATCTTTTGGTATTAGATTAAACGAGAAGCAGAAGAGGCCTGACATTTCCGAAGAGGAGCTGCAGAGGGCTGTAGATGAAAAGGTAACGGAATTAGCTGGACCTCAAGAGGAAGGTCAGGGTCTTGACCAGGCGGGCATTGACGAACTCTTGGCAAATCTTTAAAATCTAATTTAGACAGGGAGATTGGGTCTTATGGATCTAAATATGAAGGTTCTTGTAGTTGACGATTTTGCGACTATGCGGAGGATTGTAAAAAATGTCCTCAAGCAGATTGGTTTTACAAATATAAAAGAAGCCGATGATGGTAAAAGTGCCCTTAAAGAGTTAAAGGAAGATAAATTTGATCTGATATTATGTGACTGGAATATGCCGGGGATGCCAGGCATAGAGCTCTTAAACAAGGTCAGGTCAGATGACGAACTAAAGGATATACCTTTCGTGATGGTTACAGCCGAGGCCAAGAAAGAAAATATTCTAGAAGCAGTTAAGGCAGGGGCAAACAATTACGTGGTGAAACCATTCACTGCTGAAACAGTAGGCGAGAAATTGAAGAAGGTATTTGATGGATAATCTCCCCTTTGTTTTTGGCAAATGGTGACCTTTGCTATGTCTGGTTTCTACTAAAGAAACTGTGAAGCTGTACCGAATATGTATAAGTGAGATAAGTGCGCTCAATAGCTTGTCGGCCTTATTGAGTTTATAGGGTTTTAGAAAACAAAACACAGATAACACAATGGAAGGTTTATGAATTGTAGATTGAGAAATTAAGGGATTTATTACGGACAACGGGCAACAAAGGATAGGTGTTTCATACCAGGAGGTTGAAAAATGGACATAAATGATGTAAGTAGTGTATACCATAGAAAATTGGTATCCCCCAAAAATCTAGGGAAGGGTAATGGATTCACGGAAATCCTTGAGCAGAGGTTGGCTGAAGCAAACCCAACAAACCTCCAGAGCGCCCGTGGTATCAATGCAGATTTTTTGAAACAGAGTGATAAGGTCCTTAATCTCTTAGATGACTATGGAAGACAATTGGCTGATCCTACGAAAACACTCAAGGATATTGAGCCATTGGTAGAGAGTATCAAACAAGAGGTGGGAATCATTGAGAGCGAGGTCTCTGACCAATTCCACAACGATAAGCATCTTGAGAGGTTTATCAAAGATCTAGCGGTGACCGCAAATGTAGCTATGTTTAAGTTCCATCGTGGGGATTATGTTTAGGCTTCCATTTTTTCCATCCAAAGATTCAATTATCTTTTAGTCACTTTTCAATTGCAGAGATACGCACCATATGGCACGAGTATTGATTATCGATGATGATCCAGTCATACTGGAGGTCATCGGTGAGATATTAAGGACTCATGGTTATCGGGTTGTGGCTGCTCCTAACGGGGTAGCAGGAATCCGGGAGTTAGAGAGAAATTATTACGATCTTGTGCTGACCGATCTGGTAATGCCAGATCTTGATGGTTTGCAGGTTCTTGACCATGTAGTAACCACGACGTCCAAAACCACGTGTATTGTTCTTACCGGTCATGGGACAATCAAGAGTTCCGTTGAAGCAATGAAGAAGGGGGCCTTTGACTATATTACTAAGCCCATAACAGGCGACGAGCTTTTGGTCGTTATTGAAAAGGCCCTCAAGTTCAGGAACCTTGAGGAAGAGAACTTCCGACTCAAGAAGGAGCTACACCAGACATACGGGTATGATAACCTTGTCGGTACAAGCAACGCTATCAAGAAGATATATGATCTCATTGAAAAGGTAGCTGATACTGATGGCACGGTGCTTATTAGTGGAGCCAGCGGTACGGGCAAGGAGTTGATAGCCAGGGCAATCCATTATAATAGCAGCCGCAGTGACAGGCCGCTGGTTGTTATTAATTGTGGAGCTATTCCAGAAGAATTGCTTGAAAGCGAGCTCTTTGGCCACGAAAAGGGTGCTTTTACCGGTGCTTATAAGAGCAGGATCGGTCGGTTTGAGATGGCGAACGGTGGTAGCATTTTTTTGGATGAAATAGGGGAGATGAGTCCGTCACTGCAGGTAAAGTTGCTACGGGTGCTTCAGGAAAAGAAGTTTGAAAGGGTCGGTGGGACTAAAACGATCCATGTTGATGTTAGGATTGTAGCAGCCACGAACAAAAATTTAACTACGGCCTTAAACAAGGGGAAATTTCGAGAAGATTTATATTATAGACTAAATGTTATCCCAATCAGGGTGCCTCCGCTAAAACAGAGAAGATCAGATATTCCCCTACTTATTGATTTCTTTATGAAAAAATTTCAGAAGGGAAGGGAGATGAAGATAACAGGATTTTCCCCTGAGGCAATGGATGCAATGATCAAGTACGACTGGCCTGGAAATGTCAGAGAACTGGAAAATGTGATAAAGAGGCTCATAATCCTTTGCGATGATCAGGTGGTAACGGCTGAAGACCTTCCAGAACATCTCCCGCGGAAAGGGAAATCTATTCAACCGGTTGAAGAGGATTTCCTTGAGGATGGTGTAACCCTTCACAAGGCAGTTGAGGATTATGAAAAAAGCCTGATCCTTGGTGCCTTGGAGAGGAGCGATTGGGTAAAAACAAAAGCAGCAAAACTTCTGAATATCAACAGGACGACCTTGGTGGAGAAGATCAAGAAACAGAACCTTGTGGAAACAGGTTCTAGGAGTTCTATCAGATAAGCGTTGTCAAAATAATGACATCGTGTTAAATATGATTTGAACCTATGCAGGAATCAAGAACCGACATAGAAGCATTTCTCTAGCATCTTCCTTAGTTTTTTCTAATACTTACCTCGAAGCATTCCCAAGCAGCTAAACTATGCCTTCACTGGAAAAAGGCATTTTGGCTCCCCTTGGAAGATCCCTGTCCTTGGCATAGTAATTGCTGCCAAGCTCTGTATGGCAATCTTTCCTAAAGGCAGATTAACCCCTATCTTGTTTTTTTTCTTACTTTTTTTGGTGATGCCATATCATGTGAATGCCACCATGAGTCCTTGTAATTCGGATTCCAGTCCGGGGCTGATGACCAGGATAATTTCAGTTGCCTCTAAAGAATCCAAATCCGGCACAACTGTAGATGTGGTGGGTAATGGCAGGATTCCAGAATACATCACAAATACCCTCGATTTTCCCCCACGGATTGTAGTTGATTTCTGTAATGCTGCTAACTGCTTTAAACCAAAGGCTATCTCGGTTGAAAGCCCAAATCTAAAGAGCATAAGGCTCGGATATCACGAAAAAAGGATCAGATTGGTGTTAGACATCAAAGGAACTGATATACCCGCGTATACAGCTACTTCTAATAATAATAGCTTAAGCATATTTGTTAAATCCAGAGAAATAGTCGATGCACCGGAGATTCAAAACAAGAAAGATTCAGTAAGAAAAAAGGAGCCAGAGCACAAAGGCGAATCCAAAGAGATCAGCGGCAACCAACCCGGTAATGGGATTAGGCCGTTAGAGAAGCTCTTGGCGATCGAACTAGATGATGGTCAGGATGATACCGCACTTTTTGCGAAAAGCGTGGATGCATATAGGTCTCAGAACTGGCCTAGCGCAGTCGAGGGCCTTACCCATCTTATCGAAACCTACCCCGATGGAAGATATACAGAAAGGGCCTCTTTTCTCTTGGCCAAGTCTTACGAGCACTTATATTCCGGTTCTCTCTCGGGTCATTTTATAGAATTAGAGGGTTACTATCAGGACGTCGTGAGTAGATTTCCTGATTCCGTTTATGTACCAGAGGCTCTTTTTGCGATGGGGAATCTGTGCTCCAGGGTCAAGAACTACTATGAGGCAGTGGCCTATTACAACATGATCGGTAAGAACTATAAAGATTCTGCAGTGGCGCTTCCAGCGCTTATTAACAAGGCAGGGGTGTTGCGTTTGAAAAAAAAGAGGAGGGAGGCCCTGTCCATCCTTCAGTTTGTAGTGGATCATTATCCCGGTACCCCTGAGGAAACAGAGGCAAAAATAGAAATTTCCAAGATCCTCTATGAAATAAAAGGCTTTCGTAAATCTCTCAATATTCTTTTTGAACTGAGAGCAGCCAATAGTGAGAATATTTACCGGTATCCACAGATTTCCTTGTATTTCGGCAATAACTATTACCAGTTGGGAGATGGTGTAAAGGCCAGGGAAAATCTCTATAGATTCTACAACAGTTGCCCTGATGAAGAAATGAACCATCTGGTATTAACCAAGATTGCAGATACCTATAGAGATGAAGGACTGCTGGGGGATGCTGCAAAGATTTATCAGCTGGTTCTCACCCGGTACCCTGAAAAAGAGGGAGCCCTTATCAGTCTTATCAGGCTCGCAGAGCAACAACAAGAAGGGGAGTTGAAGATCAAAAGGGGCATTACATCGCCTGCAGTACGAATAGGCACAGAGATAGAGGCCCCCGCAAAGATTTATGAAGATGTTTTGAACACTATTCTTACTAAGGATGAAAAAAATCCTCTGGCACAGCTTGCCCTGCTCAGGCTTGCTACCCTTTATCATAAAAGGAAGGATTACGACAAGAGCCTTGAGACCTTAAAAAGGCTGCTCAAAAATTATCCCCTCACCAGATTGCGAGAACAGACCAAGGGTGCCTTACGCAAAACCCTCGAAGATATGCTCAGCAAAAAGATGAGAACAAGGGACTACACCAATATAATAGATATCTACTGCAAGGAAAAGAACCTGTTTTTGCTGGTCAAATCCCCTGATGCTTTCTTAACTCTTGCAAGGGCCTCTGCAAAGCTGAATCTTACAAGTCTTGCTACAGAGATGTTCGGCAGAGCAGATACTCTTTTGACGGATGAGGAGAAACCAGCGGATCTCCTTTTCTGTCTGGGCGGAGATGAGTTCAGAAAGGATAAGCTCAACAGGGCCCTCTCAAGATTGAATCTGCTCACAGAGCATTATCCACATGATAAAAATGCCCCCCTTGCATACCAGTTAAAAGGGAGAATCCTTATCAAACAAAAAAGATACATACCTGCAGTTCGGATATTTTCGGCTGCCTTAGGATATCGTCTAAAGGCCTGTGACAGGGCAAGGATTCTTGCTGAAAGGGCAAGGGCATTGGCTGAATTGAAAAGAAGGGAAGAGGCCCTCAAGGCGACACAGGAGGCAGATCGGGCAAAAGGAAATTGCTACATAGACTACTATAATATCTATAAAGAGATAGGAGATCTGTATCTTGATCTGGGTTCTGCTAGAGAGGCCCTCGCAGCCTTTAATGGTGCCCTTGAGAAAGAAAAAAAAGACGAGAACAAGATCCTGCTCAAGCTGAAAATTGCTCAATGCTATAGACTGCTCAATCAAAAGAAAGATTGCCTTTCTATCTATAATGAGATTGTGAGCCTCAATGACCCCTTCTGGAGCAATCTTGCTCGAGAGAATATAGAAGAAATCAATTTTGAGAGTGAATTCAAGAAAATCCGCAGTAACCCGCCCCCACCCCCCCCGCCAGCTATCAAAGGGACTGAGCAGACAGCGATCAAAAAGCTAATTGCCACCTGGCAGCAGGCCTGGCAGCAGAAAGATCTCCCCGGGTATATGGCCTGTTACAGTGATGATTTTTCCTGCCGCGGTCTCACCCGCACGAGATGGAAACGGCACAGAGCGAGAATCAACGGGCGCCATACTAACATACAGGTGAACCTAAGTAACCTTACGGTAGAGCCCCTTTCAGACACCAAGGCACTGGTATCCTTTGATCAGGACTACCGTGCTGATCAGTACCACGACTGGGGCAAGAAGACGATGAGACTCATCAAGAAAGGGGGAACATGGAAGATTCAGAGAGAGGCATGGCTCAGGGCGGCAGAGAAAAAAAAGGGCTGATAGGATCCCGTGTGCACTCAAACATGGCCTTCTGGTTAACTACCAGCAGCAGAGGAGGTAGGGTGGGCTCAAAAATTACGAAGATCGGTGTCTTATGGTAATCAGGCAAGATTGCAGAAAGGAACAGTAAAGTTACTGAGCACGGTGCAACAGGCATGAAAGGGAAGAAGGTATTACTGGTAGAAGGTGCTGAAACGGATCGATCGCTTATGGTCGAGCGGTTCAATCGATTAGGCTATGAGGTGAGCGCGGTTGGCGATGGACTGAGAGCATTCGAAAAGGTAGCCAGGGATCACTATGACCTGGTCATGACTGAGCTGAATCTACCCCATATGAGTGGTATTGATCTTCTCAAAAAAATAAGAGAGGTAAATGAGTCCCTACCTGTCATCTTCGTCTCATTTTATTGTGAAACCCTTGACCATTGAAATGATAGACATCATTAGCTCCCAGCTATTTGACCGGTCCTTTGTTTTAGACAGAAGCAAGCCAAAGGCCAGGTTTGCCATGATAACGGAAAATGGGGAAATGAAAAGGCTCTTGCAGCAAGTGCAGGAGATAGCTCATAGCCAGGCATCTATCTTTATTCAGGGGGAGTCAGGTACAGGTAAGGAACTTTTTGCAAGATATATCCACAATTACAGCAACAGAAGAGACAGACTCTTTGTGGCCATAAACTGTAGTGCACTGCCGGAGACCTTGCTTGAGAGCGAGCTCTTTGGCCACGAAAAGGGCTCATTCACGGGTGCCATAACGCGAAAGAAGGGCAAGTTTGAGTTAGCCAATCATGGTACCATGCTCCTGGATGAAATAAGCGAGATGAATATTCAACTTCAAGCCAAGCTCTTAAGGGTACTCCAGGAAAGGGAAATCGACAGAATTGGTGGGACAACCCCTATACCCGTAGATGTTCGGATCATTGCCACTACGAACACGGATATTGAAAAACAGATCAGGGATGGAAAATTCAGGGAGGATCTCTACTACCGTTTGAATGTTATCCCATTCCATTTACCCCCTTTGAAAGACAGGAGAGATGACATACCTTTGCTCGCACGGCACTTCGTCGAAAAGTACAACAGGCTCGATAAGAGAAATGTCAAGGGTTTGACAGAATCAGCAATAGAGGTCCTTATGCGGATGCCTTGGAGAGGTAACGTACGCGAGCTTGAGAATGTCATAGAAAGGGCTGTTTTAATGTGTAGCGGGGATTTCATAAATGAGGAGGACATTGGTAGTCGCGAGAAAATGAGGGCAGTTGAAACTACAGGTTCGACCTTTGTGCCCTCAGTTTCGTTAAAAGAGATGGAGAGAAAGGTAATTTTTCACGCCCTCGACCAGACAAATGGTAACCGGACGCGGGCAGCAGATATTTTGGGCATCAGTGTAAGGACATTGAGGAATAAGCTCAATGAATACCGGGAAAAGATGGAGGCACAATAAAGATGCATTCGCAAAAAATCTGTTTTGCTCTATCCGTGAGCATTCTGGGCGCACTTAAGATGTTTCCCGCTTCAGCGGGACTAAAACTCGGTATAATGCCCTCAAACAGTTAGCATTTCTTAACGCTGAACATCTCAAGCGCTTTTCTCCCAAAACGCTCAATCTCGTTCACAAAACACTTTTTGCGAGTTTGTCAATAAACAAGGCATACAAATTGCTACANGATTTCAGGTGGAAAGGGGAAAACAATGCCAGATAATGTATCATTTTCAAAAACAATCTTTGCACTTGAGCGAGCAATTGACATAGCTCAACAACGGCATACTAATATTACGAGCAATATTAGTAATTTAGACACACCCAACTATAAGGCCAAAGAGATTGATTTCAAGCGTGCTCTGGCCCAGGCATTGGAATCTGATAATGGATTTAACCTGGCTAAGACACATGAGGGACATATTGACATGGGGGCCAATGCTTCCGGCAGAATCGAACCATTTGAGGAGGAGGGTGAATGGAATGGATTCAACTGGGTTGGAATAGACAGGGAAATGGAAAAGCTTATGGAGAATAATTTGACGTACAGGACAGCAATTGAAAGCCTCTTAAGAAGGTTGAATACACTGAAAGAGGTTATTAGGGAAGGAGGAAGATGAGGTGAACTTTTTGAAATCACTTGAGATTAGTGCCTCTGGACTCCATGCCGAGAGAAAGAGGATGGATGTTATTGCCAGCAACCTTGCCAATATAGAGACTACCCGTACCGAAAATGGCGGGCCATATCGGAGAAAGATGGTTGTGATGAGCCCTGACCCGGTGCAGAACTTCGAAGAGGTTCTCAGGTCAAAGGCTGCGGGTGTCAAAATAGACGGTATTGTGGAAGATGACACCCCTTTTATTAGGGTCTTTGACCCGGGCCATCCTGATGCCGATGAACAGGGATATGTGCTGAGGCCGAATGTTGATGTGGTTGTAGAGGTTACTAACATGCTTTTGGCCAAAAGGATATTTGAGGCCAACATCACTGCAATTAGATCGACAAAACAGATGGCCCTTAAGGCCCTTGAAATAGGGAGGTAAGTCATGGATGGGTTGAGGATTGGAAACATTTCGCAGGCCTCGATAAACGGCACTGAAAAGACCAGGCAGAAAAGTAGCACAGGTTTTGGTGAGGTCATAAAAGAGGCGCTTGGCAAAGTGAACACATTAGAGAGCGAGGCAGACAGGTCCATCATAGACCTTCTCCAGGGAAAGGCGGATATTCATGAAACAATGATTGCCCTTCAGAAGTCTGATATATCGATGCGGCTCCTGCTTGCCATCAGGGGCAAGGTCATTGAGGCATACCGGGAAATTATGCACATGCAATTTTAGGTGACGCAGGTAGCCTGTGGTAAATGGCCCGTGGCACGGCCAATGAGATTGACCGTGTCAAATGCCTTGATCCTCTCCTCCAGCGCATGAGGCAGCTGTAAGTCTATGGGTAACTTGACACATATAAGAGACACCCGCATTAACAGAAAGACATTCAAGGTATCATCTCTGTTACCAATCGTCTGACTTTGCTGTGCTCTCAAGCCTGTCCAATCGAGGATCGGCAATGGGCACCAACGATCATAAGGAAGCTTCATAATGAACAATGTAATGAGTCAACTAGCAAACGTCATAAGGTCTCTCCCTCTTTCCAGAAAGATTAGCATAGCATTTACCCTGGCGCTTGTGATTGCCGGGTTTGCCCTTATGTTTATGTGGGCAAATCAGACAGACTACCAGGTCTTGTTCAACAATCTTTCCCCAGAGGATGGGGGTGCCATCCTTTCCAAACTGCGAGAAAGAAACATCCCTTACAAGATTGAGGCGAATGGGACCGTTATTATGGTCCCGTCAGAGAAGGTGCATGAATTGCGCCTCACCCTGGCAGGTGACGGCTTGCCACAGGGGGGTAATGTCGGTTTCGAGATCTTTGATCATACTGATTTTAGAACAACCAAGTTTGTTCAAGAA
>JAFDDT010000259.1 GCA_019310725.1 Deltaproteobacteria bacterium
ATTTCTTCGCTTCGTTTATTTCTGGCTGCCAGAGACTACCTAATGGCAATACCCTTATCTGTGCAGGCCCAACAGGTCATTTCTTCGAGATAACAAAACACGGTGAGATCGTCTGGGAGTATATTAACCCATTTTTCTACGACATACCCGTAGAAAAGATAGGATTCAGCAATTTAGTTTTCAGGGCTCACCGCTACGGCCCCGATTATCCAGGCTTGACAGGGGCAGAACTTGATCCCAAGAGATTTGAATCGTTGAATAGAACCTACGGCCCTGATGCATTTAGATTTTGAGGGTAATATGTTTATCTTTTAGTGACCTTTGAGGCCTCTAAGCGGCTATGAGAAAGTAGCAGGAAAGACAAAGTGCAGGTGCAGATAAGAATTATACGTATTTTATCTGTGCGTATGTTAGTATAAGATGATCCGATAATGTTCCACGGTGGTGATAGGACGAGCCAGACGGACAACAACATCATGAATTCTTCTCGAAGGGGGTGGTGCCATTAATTGGAAAATCTCTAAAACAACAAGATGTACTTGTGAAGAAAAAAATCATAAAAGGAGGGCAAAAAAATGAGGAAATTATTTTCAATATCAATGGCAGGTATTTTTACCTGTTTTTTACTCTTAGCGGCCTTTAACGTATGTGCCTGGTCGGCAGAAAAGAAGTACGAGCTAAGATATGCCAGTGAGTATCCGGACAAACATCCAACAATAAGAAACGGCATACTACCCTGGATAGATAGAGTTAAAAAGCTTAGCGGCGGCAGATTGGTGATCCACTTTTTCAATCCAAATGCCCTATGTCCTACTAGAGAGGTCTACTCCGCTTTGGTAGCTGGCTCAATTGACATGACGGGCTCACCGTGTCATTGGGTCCACGGTAAATTCCCATTGAATACGGTAATTCAGACACCTCTCATTTTTAACGGCGCTGAGGCTGCCAGCTTAACCACTTGGGATATGTATAATAAATACCCGGAGTGGCGGAATGAGTTTAAAGATATAAAATTGTTGTGGCAATGGGGAAGCGCAACTTTCAACCTTCACACAGTGAAAAAGATGGTACGAGCCCTGGAAGACTTAAAGGGCATGAAGATAATCGGCATTAACCCCCAAATACGGGAAATAATAAAAAAACTGGGGGCGAACCCTATTCAAATGACACCGCCGGATTCATATCTGGCCTTGGAAAGGGGCATGGCAGAAGGTATGTTTTTCCCCATAGCACCATGCAAAGCTTTCAAAATCACCGATGCAGCAAAATACCATACCATAATTGACGCTATGTGTGACCCCTTCTATGGGGCCATAAACATTGATAAATGGAACAGCCTGCCTCCCGACCTGAAGAAGATACTGGAAGATACCACCGGTAGAAAATTGTCTCAAATCTGTGGTAAGACGCTCGACGAAGGGGCAATTAGAGATTCCGAATGGATGAAAAGTCAAGGGCATAGATTTTATGTTTTACCAGCAGCTGAAAAAAAGAGATGGAGCGATAAGATTCATGCCATACATAAAACCTGGGTTAAGGGTATGGAAAAAAAGGGTTACAAGAATGCCAAAGAGATCCATGAGAATGTCTTAAGATTAGGCAAGAAATATGCGAAAACAACCGTAGGGGGATATAAGGAATAGGCCAGGCAACAACGGTTTTTGAACCCTCTCAACTGAGCAATAACATTCATCCCCGTGCTGTGCACGGGGATGAATGCGTATTATTGCAGCCATTATCAGTGTATCAGGCGGGCATCGACTAAATGAACTGGAGGAAAGGCGGGTACGTTAAGATGACCGTAAGCTTAAACTCGACAGTAACAAACCTTGAAAGATTTCTCGCCACTGCAACTCGCATCTCCAATTACATCAGCATTGGATTCCTTTTAGTAATGCCCTTGCCGGTCTTTTTTGATGTCATAGCCCGGTTTACGTTTAGAGGATCCATACCGGGAGGTATCGAGATTGAAAGCTATATGCTGCTTATTATTGTCTTTTTAGGGGTTGCATTTATACAGATTAATGAAGGGCATATACGCATAGAATTCCTTGTTTCACGATTTCCGAAATGGGTTCAAAACCTCCTTGATAGCTTTAACTACCTAATCTCTTCGTTGTTTTTTGCCTTGATGTCTTCTCAACTCATCATGCAAGGCATTAAGAAAATACAAGATAACATAATAAGTTATGACCTCGAAATTCCCATCTATATCTTTTGGTTTATTGCTGCATTAGGCGTTCTTCTACTGGCTATTGTGGTGGCGCTGGATTTCTTGCGGGTCCTGCAGCGTTCCATTGATGATCAGCGGTTGCCCTGGTTAGTCCTAGCACTGGCAGCTGCATGTTTTATATTGATTGTACCGCTGTTAGGTCTTGTACCCTCGGGTTTAAGCGGGGCATCGGCAGGAGTTCTGGGGATGTGTTTCCTTTTTGTGCTTCTGTTTTTGGGGATGCCAATCGGGTTTGGTATGGCCTTGACAGGATTGCTGGGGATGATTGTCACTTACAAAGGGGTACTGCCTTCTTTAGCCATGCTGGGAATTGGCCCATATAATACCGCCGCCTCCTATATGCTGACGGTGGTACCTCTATTCATTCTCATGGGGGAGTTTGCCTACCACTCAGGGATCAGCGAAGATCTCTTTGAAACCGCAAATAAGTGGCTGGGACGTATGCCCGGTGGCTTGGCCATGTCCTCTGTCGTGGGATGTGCCGGTTTTTCAGCGGTCTGTGGCGATAGCCTGGCCACTGCAGTCACCATGGGCACAGTCGCTCTCCCGGGAATGAAAAAACATAAGTATAATATGTCCCTATCGACAGGTTGTTTAGCCGCAGGTGGGACCATGGGGATCTTGATACCGCCCAGTGTTGGGTTTATCTTCTACGCCATCGTCACTGAAGAATCCATCGGCAGGCTTTTTGTTGCAGGTATACTGCCCGGGTTACTCCTCGCCGGCTTGTTTAGTGGTATGATTTATGCTCGTGCGAAGATTGATCCAAAACTGGCACCCCGGGGGGAGCCTACTACCTTCATGGAGAAGATTATTTCCCTAAAGGGTGTAATAGGCATGCTGGCGCTGTTTGTTCTGATTTTAGGCGGGATATTGGGCGGGATTTTCAGTCCCGTCGAGGGGGGTGCCATCGGGTCTGTTGGTGCCTTTGTATATGCATTAATCAGGAGGCGTGTTAACAAGAAGATGATCATGTTATCCCTGCAAGAAGCGCTAAGCATAACATGTAAGCTTCTTTTGATCCTGATCGGTGTAGGTGTCTTGGGTTATTTCCTTGCAGCGACTCGGTTACCCTTTGCACTGGCTAATTTTGTTACGGGATTGGAGGTAAGTCGATATATCATATTCGCAGCTGTGATAATCTTTTTCATAATTCTCGGTTGCCTGTTGAATGTGATTCCGATGATCCTGCTTGTCTTGCCCACCATTTTTCCGGCGATTGTGGCCTTGGGCTTTGACCCGATCTGGTTTGGGGTGATAACCGTTCTCACGATGGAGATGGGGCAGATTACGCCGCCCATCGGTGTGAATGTATTTGCCATCGCCAGTGTTGCCAAGGATGTGCCTATGGAGGATATATTTAGAGGCATCTTTCCATTCTTTCTGTGTATGGTAGCCTGCGTCGTGCTTTTGGTCATATTTCCCCAGATTGCCCTGTATCTGCCTGGCTTGTTTTTCGGATAATATTAGGACGTTCCCCATTTGGAAGAGGAAGAATGGAATGGTGGAATATCGCAATGATGTAAAAGATAAAAAGACCAAGACCCTTTTGAACCCATTTTTCCATCCTTGCATTGTTCCATGATTCTCCCGCATAGCGGGATAAGCGCAGCGAACTAAGTTCTGTGATGATCAAGAAGAAAAATTATTGAAGGGAGGATAAGAGTGTCAAAAATGGTTGTTTTGGGACTATCTGGTTTCAATCCTGAGCTGGTTGAAGGCTGGCTGGAGGATCTACCAAACCTAAGAAAAATGCAGGAGAAAGGCATATGGGGGAAGAGATGAATTTTCATATGGAGAGTTTAAAACAATTGATTGTACGGTAAAGGATCAAAGGGTTGACTGTTTGTATAAGATACTCCCCACATCAGGCCAGAAGATTGCAACAATAAATATGCCGGTGACATGGCCGCCACCACGCATACCAGGGGGATACAGCATTTCCTCTTTTATGACGCCGGATCTGGAGAAGGGATTCACATGGCCAAAGAGTTTAGCAGACGAAGTCCAAGGCCTGGTTGGTGAGTATATCATTGATGTGGGCGAGGCAGGGGAGAACTATCTCCAGATGGAAAAAGACCGTGCACTGAAGAGAAGTTATGAGATGGATGCTCAGAGGTTTACCCTTCTCAGGCATTTCATAGCCAAAAAACAGTGTGATTACGTATTTGCAGTGATCACAGGTTGTGACAGGATGTCCCATTTGTTTTATCGATTCTTTGATGAGGAGCATAAGAGATATGATCCTGATTCGCAATACGAGAAGGTATTGTATGATTATTACGTCTGGATTGACAAGCAGATTGGTGAAATCCGCGACAATCTCGATGAAGACACAGTGCTCTTTGTACACAGTGATCACTGTGTGCAGAGACTCGACGGTCGAATTAATCTTAATGAATGGCTTATTCAAGAGGGGTACATGGTTCTCAGCGAATATCCTCCAGAACCCATACCATTTACGGAACTCAAGGTAGACTGGTCTAAGACAAGGGCATGGGCCACTGGATATTCTGGTCAGATATATTTCAACATGAAAGGAAGAGAACCCGAAGGGATTATTGATCCTGGTGATTATGACGGTTTGCTTGATAAACTTATTGACAAAGTGAAAGCTATACCAGATGAAAATGGTAATGCATTAGAAACCCGGGTCTTCAAACGAAATGAAATTTATACCGGTACATTTGCGGATTACGCCCCTGACCTTTTTATCTTTTTTGATGAATGTCGATGGAAAACCAATGAGATGGTCGGTTTTGGACCTGGAAACATATATTCCTTTGAAACCCCTTTTGGGGAAGATGACGGGGCTGACGGCTTTTACGGTTATTTCTGCCTAGCAGGCCCCGGAATACCGGCTAATGGTGAACACGAGAGGGCCTCATTGCTGGACATCGCACCCACTGTGATTGACGTGATGGATTTGGAAATACCAAAGGAGATGGAAGGCAAATCTCTTTTGGGGCAAGAAAAACCAGCACATCCACCTGAGGATGACCACAAAATACGTTCCAGGCTAAAGGCATTAGGCTATAAGAAAGGATGTTTTGGGTTGCTATGGGGGGAAGGGTTTTACACCTTTTATTGATTCGGTTCAGGACAAGTGCATCAGGTTCACCAAGGCACATTCCCCTGGTCCTTACACACAGGCAGCCTTCCCTGGGATACTTACATCATCATTCTATCTCGAATATGGAAGAGGAAAAATGCTTTCGGAGAAGAGGGTGTTGATATCCGAGGTGCTCAAGAGGGCAGGGATTACAACGGCTGGGTTCCATTCAAACCCGTATCTAAGTGCCTACTTCGGCTGGAATAGGGGATGGGACGTCTTCTATGACTCTATGGAAGATGAGGTTGATGATAAGGTTCCGTATATAAAGGCAGGGGAAATAAACAATAAGGTGTCTACATGGTTATCATCCCATATTGGAGGGATAGCCGGATACAACCCATTTTTCCTCTGGGTGCACTATATGGATGTTCATGAGCCCTATGTGCCTGAGCGCAAGTACATTGACATGGTAGATCCCTCGATAAAGCTCAATGAGGAGGAGATGTTTGGGCTATTCAAGGATGTACTATTGAAGCGAGATGTGTCTGACAGGGGGATCGTGGAGATCCTTAAGAAACTCTACTGTGCCCATGTCCAGGAAATCGATGATGCGGTAAGGAAATTTTTCGGAATTCTGGAAAAATCTAATGTCTTAAAGGACTCGCTGATCATCATCACCTCCGATCACGGGGATGAGTTTGGGGAACATGGAGGGCTCTCTCATGATGGAAAGATGTATTCAGAGTTGGTCAATGTGCCTTTAATTATCTATGAGCCCTCTAGAGAACGGGGTGAGGTATGTGATACTTTGGTGTCCACTTTAGATATACCTCCAACCATCTTATATCTTTTCGGACTCAATCAGGTGGATGCCTTTGAAGGCTGCTCCCTTCTTCCTCTTGAGGACTATCCTGCAAAGGGAGTTTTTGGCGAGGCAGTGGATAAACATGGGAGCAAAGAGAAGGGTGAGGAAAAGGAGGTCCACTACTATCTTCAAGGGGACCTCAAGATTATCTATCTGGAAACAGATGACTCATGGGAGTTATATGATCTCAGGGCAGATCCAAAGGAGATCAATAACATCATCGAGACCTCTTCTGCTGCGGAGGAGATAAAGGAAAAGGTGAAACCCAGGGTAAGAAGATATCATGGGTAGGAAATACAGCTCTGGACCATATCTGGAGTGAGCACTAATAGAAAATCAAGAAGGAGATTCAAAGATGGCTATTGACCGACAGATTAGCGAAAAGAGGAAGAGACAGTGCTCGAAGTTTGTTGAGCTGTCCAAGGCTATAATTCGAGAGGCCTTTGACAAATTCGAGTACGAAGAACTGGGGATAACATGGACAGGCGGCAAGGACAGCACATTGACCTTGTGGGTCACTCGACAGGTTTGTCAGGAAAAGGGTATTTCTCTCCCAAAGGCAATGATTATCGGTGAAGGTGATGAATTCGAGGAGATAGAGGAATTTGTAAAGAAGTTCAAGAAGGACTGGGATGTTCCTCTGGAGATTTGTAGAAATGATGATGTATTAAAGGCCGCTAACTATACGTTGAGTGCACCGGTTAGGGTAAAAGATTTGGATGAAAGAAATCGTGCCGAGCTTAAGCGTATTGGATTCGATGGGGAGGAATTCCCCTTTGAGGCTGAGTCACAGGTTGGTAATCATCTGATGAAGACTGTGGTCTTTAACCAGTTTCTTGAGCGAAATAATATCAAAGGAATAATTCAGGGTCTCCGGTGGGATGAACATCCGGCGCGGTTTAATGATGAATATTTTGAGCATAAGGAGATGGCTCACCTGGTGCCTGAGCACACTCGGATTCGCCCCATCTTGCACTTTACTGAAAAGGATCTCTGGGATACCTATGCTGCCTTCAATATACCTTACTGCACCCTCTATGAGCAAGGTTATCGCTCCCTGGGAGCAAAGACAACTAGTTTAAAAGGCTCTGATATTCCAGCCTGGGAACAAGATCTTGAAAACACTGAGGAGCGGGGCGGAAGGCGACAGGATAAAGAAAAAGCAATGGAACGGATGCGCCAGCTAGGATACATGTAACTTCTCTATTTGAAAGGCTCTACATCAATACTCGCCGTTTCATAGCTCTAAGAAACCGTTTCGGAGGTAAACGAGGATATGTCCAGTTTGGTGCTGCCACATGGCGGTAATCTAGTCTCAAGATTGGTTGAGGGAAAGGAGCTTGTTGAGGCCCAAAGGAGGGCTAGGGAGCTGCCAATGGTCCGGATGACATCCAGAGAGACCTCCTAATCATGATTGGCACAGGGGCATTTAGCCCGATAGATGGCTTTATGGGGAGGAAGGACTGGGAAAGAGTCTGTAAGGAGTTCAAAACAGCAAAGGGAATATTCTGGCCTATTCCGATCACGCTTTCAGTATCCACAAATGTAGCCTCCGGATTGAGAGAAGGTGGTGAGGTGGCGCTCATTGACGGGGAAAGCGGTGAGCTAATGGGTTCCATGAGGATAGAGGAAAAATACACAATCGATAAACCATATGAGTGCAAGGAGATCTTCGGAAAAGATGACCCAAAACATCCAGGAGTGGCCAAGGTACTGGCGCGAGGGGAGTTCAATATTGCAGGCCCACGGGAAGCGTTACTTCATGCGGTTTTTAGGCAAAACTATGGAGTAACCCACATGATTATCGGTCGGGATCATGCAGGCGTTGGGGATTATTATGGCCCATTTGATGCCCAGAAAATATCCTATGATATCCCAGAAGATGCTCTGGCCATCAAGATACTCCCAATAGATTGGAACTTTTACTGTTACAAATGTAAGGGCATGGCTTCTTTGTAAGACCTGTCCCCATGGCAGGCAGGATCATCTGGTCTTGAGTGGGACGTTATTGCGCACAATGCTTGCACACGGAGACCCTGTTCCAGAGGAATTCAGCCGCCCGGAGGTTTTGACTATTCTTGAAAAATACTATTCGGGACTAAAGGAAAAGGTAGCCACCAGCTAACATATTCCAAAGGCAGAGATCTTGCTGTGGATGTTTCGCAACAACAGGAGATAATTAAGGCTGCTTCGGTCGACATGCCTGCTTTCTGGCATGAGTTCAAGGGCCTTACACATTGAACCTTCCGGTAGAGTACTTGCTGCTTTCAGGCTGCAGAATAAGCTCATTGATCACTTCCAGCAATAAATGGCGAGATGATTAATCCATTTCTATTACTACTTCTAGGCTTCATTCTTGGAATCTTAACGGGTTTCTTTGGTGTAGGTGGAGGCTTTTTGCTGACGCCGGCCCTAAATATCCTGGGTTTCCAAATGGTCCATGCAATTGGGACAGTGTTTCTTACCCTTTCGTGTAATAGCCTATTTGCTGCCACAAGGCATCATAGACTTGGTAATCTGGATCTGCGATTGGGCATGACCGTGGGGCTATTCAGCGCTCCAGGAGTGGAGTTGGGAAAGAGACTTGTATTGCACTTAGAGAGGTTACACCTTGCAGGCGTGTATGTGAGGGTTGCCTATATCGTTCTTTTGGTCTTGATCTCCATCTTTATGCTGAAAGAAAACTATCATTACTGGGGAATAAAGCAAAACGAGCAAAGAAAGAAAATACCAGAAATGCACGAGAGCAGGTCTACCCTAACACGCCTTGTTTATCAGATAGGGCTTCCTCCCAGGGTTTCACTGCCCCATTCAGGAACGGGTTCCATCTCACTGTGGGTAATCATTGCTTCCGGTATGGTTATCGGTTTCCTCTCGGGCTTTATGGGACTTGGAGGTGGATTTATTGCTTTACCTTTCTTGATCTATGTGATCGGCGTACCCACTGCCACTGCCGTAGGGACCTCTCTAGTTATTGTATTTCTCATATCATGTTATGGGACTGCCGTTTATGCCATTGGACAATATGTGGAATGGATACCGGGTTTGATAATCCTTGGTGGGTCACTTGTTGGTGTGGAATTGGGAGTTTATGCAACCAAATATGTGACAGGTGTGAAGATAAAAATCCTGTTTGCCCTGCTACTTCTGGTTGTGGCGATATCTGTCTCTCTGAAGCAGATCGACATGACAGCTTTCAGCACCTGGCTTATACTAAGCTCAGCATGTGCTCTATGCCTTGCCATTCTATTTCCCGTAGGGAAAAATCT
>JAFDDT010000054.1 GCA_019310725.1 Deltaproteobacteria bacterium
TTCCCCGGGTACTCCGATCTTTGAAAATACTCTTCGCAGCCGACGATCAGCGCTCGGTTTGATCCGGGGAATTGCATGAACAGGGGAGGCCCTTCGCCTGGGATAGGCAATTTTTCTTTTGTATTTAACCCTGAAGTTTGCCATTATAACCCTTCCTTATCAAACTCGTTGCGGCCATACCCGGAATAGCAGGGCCATGTCATAGGCCTGCCCTGGCGCGACACGAGCGGAATATACAACCGTGTTTACTGCTTATGCATGGATTGCTTTTTATAACCACAACCCATCATACCAGGTCTGGGCCAGGGGCATAACCAAAAAAAAGATACCCATACCCTGGACTTTGACGTTACGCTGCCCGGAATAGTGGAATGTTGCAATGCTGGTCTTAAACCCAGATTTTGCAGTAGCCATCTACTGCGGCTTTAGAAACCTTGCTGGAACGCTTGTTTCGCTGAGGTTTCTTGTGCCTCGCTACGATGCCTGCTGCAAAATCTGAGTTAAAGGAAGAAGCTTGGCATTGATTCTTTTGTATCACATATCATGGAGTCCATTATTCCAAGAGTGTTTGCGACAATTGTCGCCAAATGCATTCTAATCTCAAACGGTTGTAGAATTCTCTGGATTTTGTTTATAGCGCAACAAACACTGTTTCTACAATATGAAAATCCAAATCTGAGCACGATGAACGCCTTTTCAATCACAGGGAATCAACCAATCCAAGAACTCACGAGTATTTACACTCACAAGAGGGAGGAAATCCGTATTAGGTTAGGCGAATTTAAGAGAATATGGCGGACGGGGACAGAAAAGGAGATTTTTGCTGAACTCGTTTTCTGTATATTGACACCCATGGCCCGAGGGGAAATGTGCTGTGTGGCTGTAGAGAATATGGTGAGAAGCGGAGTTTTATTTACTGGAGATAGCAGCCAAATTACGAGGGAGCTGATTGGAGCCCGATTCATCCACAAGAAATCAGCGTATATTATTGAAGCACGAGAGCGGTTCTTGCATAACAACCCGGTCTCTCTCAGATCCACGATCAGCAGCACCAGTGATGGCCATAAGGCACGAGAGTGGCTCGCTCGGAGCGTAAAGGGTATCGGTTACAAGGAGGCCAGCCATTTCTTAAGGAACATTGGGTTTGAGCAGAACCTGGCGATTCTGGACCGGCACATACTCAAAAACCTCAAATCATTTGGGGTGATTAAGGAGATTCCAGGTTCATTAACTAAAAGCCAGTATCTGGATATGGAAAAGAAAATGCTGGAATTCTCAAAGGCCATACACATATCCATGAGCTATCTTGATTTTGTGCTGTGGTACAAGGAGACAGGAGTGATACTGAAGTAACGGGCCTATAATAGTTCTTACTTATTCACGTCATTTTTCCCATTATACAAAACTGAGCCCAGTGTCCTTGGAGGTGGGAACAAGGTCACCACCTGGGACTATGACGATGACCATGACGCTATTCCTAATGAGAGTCCCATCGTCTCCTTTCCCGCATCGTTGAACAGGGTTTCACAAAAGAGCTCAGGCGCTACTGTTCCCTATGATGCAAATGGGAACACCACCGCAATAGGGAGTAAGACCCTCATATACAACCAGAAAAATCGGCTCATCAGGGTAAAGGAAGACGATGCAACGGTAGCCGAGTATACTTACAATGGGTTGGACAACGGGTGACAAAAGCAGTGGATGGTGTTACAACGATCTTCCGCTATGATCTCACCGGAAAAGTAATAGCGGAAAGACTTGCCGATGGGACCATAACAGCTGAGTATCTGTATATGGGGAAAATCCGTATTGCAAAAGTGGATGTCAGCACCGGCAACATATACTACTACTTGAACGACCGCCTGGGCACCCCACAGATCATGACAGATGACACAGAAAGGGTGGTCTGGTGGGCTTCCTATAAACCATGTGGTGAAGCGGAAATGAATCCCAAGCCCAGTTGGTAAACAACTTCAGGTTTCCAGTTCATACAAGCAGTAGTTGACTGACTCAAACCCATAGCTTAGAGTAAGATAATTTTACTATAGGCCGATTTCCCCCTATTAACGGCCCACATGGAAATGCAGGCAGAATGGCTAGTTGTCTGATGACAAAAATGGGGCCAAGCTAGTATGTTAATAGTCAGAATCCAGTACCATGGTTTTGGAGAAAAAGATCACAGAGTTTTCGGCTGATCTCTTCGTTGAAAGGTCAGCTCAGAATCTTGCTGCAGAAATGCACCGCAAAGGGCTCAAGGGTGCCGTCTTTGGGGCAAGCGGAGGTATTGACAGCATAGTAACAGCGAATCTCTGTGTCAACGCCAGGAAAAAAAGCGATAAATGGCCAGTGGTTGCGTTTCAGATGAATGACTCAAGGGTCAAGGGTGAGTTCTATAATCCTGAAATATATAGGCACCTCGGCGCCGATCTGATACAGGCTGATATTACCACCGATGCCGTTCATATGGAAAAACTCCTCGGTATGCCGCCTCATTGGCTGACAATGTGGCTGATGAAGCTGTTAGTCAGATGGGCTCCCATGAAGGCCAAGAGGCAGGTCATATTAGCTGTTAAGTCCGGTAAGGCGCCTGACTGGGTACTTATCCATTACAAACTCCTGATACTGCTGCATCGCTTGCGAATCGCCAAACTTAAGGAATATTCGACCCGGCACAGACTTATGCTGGTGATCTGCGCCAACATGACAGAGGCCTCACTGGGTTATTTTGTAGAACAAGGGGTTGATGATCCTCGCATGGGTGATTGGGCACCTTTGTCCGGTTTGTATAAGTCACAGGTGCTACGCGTTGCACAGTATATCGGACTTCCCGAGCGCCTCATGCTCCAGAAACCCTCGCCTGGCTTTGGAGGAATTTATGACGAGGAGATTATAGGACCTTTTGGCCTTGTCGATCTTATCCTGGTCGGGTTGAGCCAGGGATACTCAGACGCTGAAATCACCAAAGCTCTCAGGCCCTCTTTCGACAAATGGACAAAGACCGGTTTCCTGAAAAGAAAAAAATCCTATGATATCCACTACGTTCGATTTATCAGACAGCTAACGGAATTAAATGCTCAAAAGGAGCATCCTGAAAAACCGGAAGACAAGACTTTTTTTCCATGTTGGGGACTTAATATGTTAGGAAACAGGCAGTTTTGACCTTTCTTGTTGAACGAGAACCGGGGATTGATTCTCCTATCGGGCATGATGGTTATTGGCTATGGCAAGAGCCTTATCCACTAAATCCAAGAGTTCGTGCGGAGTGAAATCCAGTTTGGCAAATATCCTTTTCTCAAGATTATAGGTTTTGTGTTCAAGAGTACTTATCCGTTGCATTGCATTCTTATCCATTCCGCCACGCCCATAGCGTTTTCTTAGATCGGAAAATCGCTCCGCAAGGCTTACAACCTTGGTATGCATCACCCGCTTATCTGAATAATTAATAATCTCCTCTTCCGATAACAGTGGGGAGTTTCGTCCTTCTTGGAGCTTTATATGCTCGGCAACGATTTCACCAATCTTCTGGAAACCAATTTTCACAAGGAACTCTTTACCGGTTTTGGCATGGTCCTGACCTCTGTTAAGACCTTCCATCTTTGTCACATCGTGCAAAAGTGCTGCTGCCTGAATCTCAGGTATGCTCAGATTCTCCCCTTGTTCATTAAGCTCTTCTGCCAACAAAACTGCAACCCTGCAAACCGTCTTGCTATGCTGAACAATATGATCTGGAACATGATACCTTTTAAGCAGCTTGTAACATTTATCAATGGAAGGGACCTTACCTTTAAGGGCTATACCCATGATCTACTCCATTCTTCGGCAACAAGGATATACCGGGCTTTCAATTCTTCTTGGATTTGCGCCCAAAGGGGATGTCCAGCTTTCTCATTCTTTTGCGCAGGGTTGAGGGATTGATTCCCAACAGGTGGGCAGCTCCCTGTTTCCCCCCAACCCTACCACCGGTCATCTCCAGGACCTGACGTATATGCCCAGAGACAATCTCATCAAGTGCCAGCGAATCTTTGCGTTGAAGATCTAAATGAGATCCGGGCCCTACTCCTGATTCAAAGGGAGCTTCGGATTTTACCGGGGCTTGGAGGTCGCCAAAGGCAAGGGGTTCTCCCTTGCTTAGGATAAGGGCCCGTTCCACTGCGTTCTCCAGTTCCCGGACATTGCCCGGCCACGGGTAGGCAATGAGCCTTACAAGGGCGCCCGGCTCCAGGGTCGGAATATCCACCAGGCCCACCTCGCGGGACTTCTTTTGCATGAAGTGCTGCACCAGGGAGGGAATGTCGCCCTTTCTATCCCTGAGGGGCGGGATAGCAATGGGAAAAACCTTGAGCCGGAAGTAGAGATCTTCGCGGAACTTCCTGTCCCTGATCATTGCCTCCAGATCGCGGTTGGTGGCAGCGATGACGCGGATATCCACCTTGATCGGCTCCGTTCCACCCACCCTCTCAATCTCCTTTTCCTGCAAAACCCTCAAAAGTCTGACCTGGGCCTCAAGCTGAAGCTCACCCACTTCATCAAGGAATATTGTTCCGCCGTTTGCCCGTTCGAAACGCCCTCGCTTGCGGGAAATCGCTCCGGTAAAGGCACCCTTTTCATGACCGAACAGCTCACTATCCACAAGGTTCTCGGGTATGGCCCCGCAGTTGACCGTGATAAATGGGCCGTCTTTGCGTTGTGACAAGTTATGAATGGCCCTGGCAATGACCTCCTTGCCAGTTCCGGTTTCCCCGAGAAGCAGGACCGGACTGGTTAGCGGTGAAACCTGGCGCACCATCTCCATCACTC
The DNA here is from genome assembly GCA_019310725.1 of Deltaproteobacteria bacterium. Taxonomy (GTDB): domain Bacteria; phylum Desulfobacterota; class DSM-4660; order Desulfatiglandales; family B25-G16; genus JADFWK01. Next base: position 4,798 of record JAFDDT010000054.1, read on the forward strand.
CTCTCAGCCCGAAATCGGCCCCAATGATCTCCTCCCCTGCAATCTGCCGCAACTCACTGTGGAGAAAACGATTGTCTTCGGCAAGGAGTTCCTTGAGTTCAAGCAATTCCTTGTATCTGAGACTGTTTGACAGGGCTACAACAAAGGGCTCTCTGAGCAGCGAAAGTAGATCAGCATGCCCCTGCGTAAACTTAGCGCTCTCCTGTGCAACAAAGATAGCTCCCCCGACGATGTCTCCATCCATGACCAGGCGGACTATCAGCAGCGATGAGTACTTATCCAGCAAGCCCCTGGCTATCCATGGCTGGGCCGTCGGATGAGTCTCCGCGCGGTCTACGGCTGTGCTCTGCTTATCGGTACGCACCACAAAGGGGCGGATCTCAGTGGGCATGGACACGGCCAGGTTAAGTAATGAGCCGCCCTTCGCCGACGACATGGCAAGGGCGATATGTTCACCTTTCTCTCGGTTGAAGTGGGTTAAGAATACTTTATCCGCCGGGATAAAATGACGGATATACATGAAGCTTTCATACAGGAACGTTTCCACATCAAGGCTCCCGCAAATGCGCAACGTGGCCTCACGAAAGAATTCATTCTCGTCTATTCTCATGACTTTCCTCTTGCAGTAATGAATCTGTCCTATAAGACACTTTATGGCCAAATCATACCATAGTCAATTCAAAAAACGGACTACAGGACACCTTGAAACATCGCTTAGATTATAACTAATTGATTTTACTATAGAATATGTTTTGGCACGTTCCATGCCTAACAGTAAGTCAAAACCTAAAACGGAAGAGGGAAAAGAATGAGATGGATGGAAACAATCAAGATTCAGTCGGCTACTGGCAAGGAACAGATCACAGTTAACGAGCTTATCGCACTGGCACAAAAGGTCCAAAAGAGTGCCAATGGTCAAGTGTTGCGGGACGCTATGGTCTTTTGCCATGCCTCAGTGCCCGGATATTTTGCACTGAAACTATTCTGGAATACTGATACTGCACAAACCCGCGGTAGCATGATAGGGCTGAGCCTCACGCAGGCCCTTGAGGCATTTGGTTTGGTGGATCGCTCTGTATGGATTGAAATAAGCCAAACGAAAGGAGGAAAAGAAGATGAGCAATAGAATACAGCAAAGGCGTCACTCCGGAGACGTTCACACCTCCAGATTGGCCTTCTGGATCATACGGTTAATGCATGACAATCCATTTCTCCCGATGGTGAGAAATCCTTACAGGCTCTTAAAGGCAGCCAGGCTAAAGCAAGGACAAAGGGTACTCGAGGTTGGATCTGGTCCGGGATTCTTTACCATACCTGCAGCAGAAATAGTCGGAAATGAAGGCCATGTGTATGCGGTTGATGTTCATCCGCTCGCCATAGAGAGAGTCAAACAGAAAATCGAAAAACAAGGCATTGACAACGTGGAGACCTTACTTGCAAATGCCTCGGATACAGGGTTGCCGGATGGAAGTATTGATCTTGCCTTTTTGTTTGGCCTTCGCTACATCGCCGGGGGCCTGAATAATGTACTCCGTGAACTCCATCGTGTCTTGAAGCCAGGGGGCCGGCTTTCGTTTGAGAAAACCAGGGGCGAAGAACGAGGATTCATTGAAGAGGTTGAACAGTGGGGATTTATCTGCTCCGGTAAGTGGGGTAGGATCTTCTTGTTCTCTAGAACCAATAGAAACGGAGGATAGGACCATGAAAAAGAATACGATCAATTTTTGGACAAACATACTGACATTTATCAACTTTATCTTTGTCATCTTTACCGGAATCTTGCTCCGGGAGTTTCCCGCCGAATTGAGCGGAGCAACGCTGCTGAGTGCTGCCCGCAAGGAGTGGGTAGATCTGCACTGGATGCTCTCGCTTCTGCTCCTTCTTTTTATCTTCACCCACCTTGTTCTCCACTGGGGTTGGGCCAAGGGAACCTTTAGAAAGTATCTACGGGTCGGCCCAAGGGCACTCGCTATCACCGCGACCCTGATAGTTCTTCTCGCCGCTGTCGTGGCGCCGGTTTACCTTACCAAGGACCTGCCCAACAGAAAAGACGTTAAATCTGCCTATTACGAAGCAGGCATTAGCAGTTTGGAAGAGCGTATACATCCGGCCAGTCCGTTCGGTCAGATGACGCATTGCAGCGCCCTGATAAAGGATGACATTCCAACGGGAAAGGATGCCAAGAACGGTGAGGTGTACCTTGCCGTGCACCTGAAAACTGGGAAACACTAAAAAAAAGGAGAGATAAAATGAGTGAAATCACGAGAAGGGGTTTCATGAAGACCGCAACCGGAATAGGGGCAACGTTAGCAGTAGGGAAGTACGCAGATTTGAAGAAGTTCAATCTTGCAGCACTATGCGACTGGGCCGAGGCAGCTCCGGCAGGAGCACAAAACCTCATAACCGTAGTAAGCGATGTGGACGCTCACTCGCAATGTAAAATGAGGGCCCTCGTCAAAGGCGAGAAAGTCGTTAAGATTCAAGGGGATCCCACGGACCCTGAAAGCAAGGCTGAGCTCACCTTGAGGGGAGAGCATATGAAAGAGATCCTTTATGCGCCGGATCGGTTCACACTCCATGATGCGCAACATCCCCAAACTTCGGGAGCAATTTCCCATGAATCTATTGGAAATCAATCCCGAGACCGCAGCAAGACTTGGCATCAAAGACAGTACCGTCGCAAGGGTTGAATCACCAAGAGGCAGCATCACGTGTATGGCGAAAACAACCGATCGTATCGATCCGAGAGTTGTTCATCTCTATCATGGATTCAAAGAGAGCAATTGCAACATCTTAACTGACCATAAGGCCTGCGACCCCATCACCGGGTCTGTTGGCATGAAATCGTTGTTGTGTAGAGTGGAAAATATCTAAACCTGAATGGACAAAACATTGAGACCGATGAGGTTTGGCCTTGCGCCTATCAGCGAACGTATGGTTCAATTTTTCCAAAAACATCTACAACTTGTAAGACCAAAAATGTAAGGAGGTATTAAGATGGAATATGGTAGCAATTTTGTCGGTCTATTTGCCCTGTCGAGCGCAATCTGTTGTCACATTATGTCCAAGGCGCACTTTGGGGTAGCCAGGAGTTGGATTACCAACAAGTGGTTCTGGGCGGGGTTCTTCGGGAATCTGCCGGCACTTGTGGCCTTTCTGGGACACATCTTTCTTTCCCATAAGGCTTAAGCCTGAATTAGTCCTTTCCTTGAATTAGGGTCTTGTGCATACAGGGTGATGGCAGGTACATTCACGAGCGAGCTACGAGCCAGTATCTGCCCTCATCCACGACGAGCTTCTTTTGCTCAATAAAGAGATCCAAATACCGATGCAGGTCAGCGCCGCTCTCCGGCCGATAACCCATCCCCGAAAGGATTAGAATTCTAGGGGTCTGCTCGCAGAAATCAGTAGCAAACCTCTTCTCTAATTCCTGCCAGGTAAGGGCTGCGGATTGCAGCTGCCCCATGAGCCACTTGAATAATATCTTTTCCCTATGTTTCTCCAGAGCCCTTTTCATGAAATGCGACACCTCTGCCTGCTCCTCGCCTTTCTTTAGCAGTTCCTGCACCAATTCAATAGCTCCCTTAAGAATCAATAAGCCAATGATGGCGGAAGCCGCGGCATCCGCATAGTAGAGCCAGGGAGCGTGCCAAACTTCAGCAAAGAAAGAAAGCAGTATCCCGCCACAGACCAGCAGCGAGGTCCAAAAGTGATTGCGTGCATCCACTGCCTGGCACATTATGGCGAAGTTAGAGCGCTTCTTTCCAACAAGGTACTGATAGGAGGAAAACCCCAGCATGACAAGACCGCAGATACCTGATACCACAAAGGCGATCAAGCCTTCTTGTATAGGTCCTGGATGGACAATCTTGTCAAAGGTCGCCAGGGCCACGCCCCCCACAGAGACGAACATAGTGATCACAATGAAGATGGAGACCAGTCTTTCCTTATCATGCTTGATGCCCAGCCACACAAGGAGGGAGGAGAGGGTGTCCACCGTGTTGTCGATGCCATCAGCAGTGAGTCCAGCCGAGCGGGAAAGGAAGCCAACACCTAGCTTCAGAACACTCAGTACCACATGGACCCATATGGAAAGAAAGGAAACTGTCTCTGGAGAGAAAACCCACTTCATAAATGCGGGGACAACTTTTTGCATATGCTCGGCGATTTCGCTGCCTCCCGGCGTAAGATAATAGTGCCCATCTCTTTCTTCCAGAACCTTCAGCTCGAGGGCATTGCGCAGATATTGATCCAGGTTCAGTTGAGCATTGTTGATTCTTCGGACGTGACGACCCCTTCCCATACGATTCAGAAAATCCCTGATTTCATGGCGGCTCATAGGCCGGTCCAGGAGTTCCAACAGAACAGCCCTGAATGTAGCAGGAAATCTGTGGATGAGGCGGTGCATTTCTTTAGAGTCCTTCCAGTGCACTGGTTGCTCACGCCTGTGCTGGAAAAGGGAAAATTTAATGATATCTTTGGGTGTTAGTTCCTTGGCATGTGTCGTTTCTGCAGTTATTATCTGCCTTTGCTTTCCTGGCATATTTGGAGCAGTTTTGTTTTTCATGAACACTTCCCTTCAGGCGATAGATTATACGATATCTGGTTAATCATATCTCGTATATATTCTATACCTTGGCAAACAGCTTACCACTCATGCCCAATCTTCCTTTGACCTCAGGGTTATCGGTGAATATCCTATAGAAAAGCAATCGAGCCAAACTTCAAGCACAAACGGACAATCAATTGGTAGGAACTCACTTCTTATATTATCAAGTTTAGGGAAATATGGGTTGTTTGTCAAGGAGCCAGCAATTGTGTCATTTAAGAATTAAAAGTGGACTGTTTATTATAATTAACGAACTACTTTCCTGAAAAATTGATATATGAATTTGGAAATATGATATCAATAATTGCGGGAACTACATTTCTTCTTACTAAATATCAGTTAGATTTTTCTTTTTTTGGATTTGATAAAAAAAATGTCAAAAAAATAGTATCATGGGGGACTATTAGCGGTCTTACACTGGGCTTGCTGAATTTTACTTATACAGTCATATTAGGTAAAGATACGGCCCCACAAAAATATTTTATTGGGATATCCCCTTGACTCAACTAAGTACAAGATATAGTATCCCAGGGCGTGGAAGAGTATCCTAAGACCCTGGAAGAACTTGAGCATCAGTTTGCAACCGAGGCGGCATGCGTTCAGTATTTGTATGCCTTGCGGTGGCCTGACGGGTTTGCATGCCCGCGATGCGGGGCCGGGAAGGCGTGGTTCACCGGCAGAGGGCTTTGTAAATGTGCATCCTGTGCCTATCAGGTTTCGGTAAAGGTTGGAACGATCTTTGAGAGATCCCGACTGCCCTTGCCCATGTATTTTCGCGCGATCTGGTGGGTGACCAGCCAAAAGAATGGCGCCAGTGCGAAGGGGTTGCAGCGGATTTTGGGGTTGGGTAGTTATGAGACGGCGTGGACGTGGCTGCACAAGTTGCGGCGTGCCATGGTGCAGCCCGGGCGGGATCAGCTCTCCGGCACAGTCGAGGTTGACGAGATCTATATCGGTGGAGAGAAATCGGGGAAACGCGGCCGTGGCGCTGAGGGAAAGGCATTGGTTGTGATAGCGGTGCAGGTAAAGGACAAGCACATTGGACGTATTCGATTGCACCGGGTAGCAGATGCTTCTGCCGGCAGCTTGGAGCCAGTCGTCCAACAGGCAGTGGTAGCGGGTAGTATCGTGCGCACCGATGGGTGGAACGGATACAATCGGTTGAAGGCCCTTGGCTATACCCATGAAGTGGTGCGGAAGAATGCGGATGTCGGAGACAATCTTCTGCCACACTGCAATAGAGTAGCCGCGCTGCTGAAGCGATGGTTGATGGGTACTCATCAAGGAGCAGTCAGCCATGATCATCTTGACTATTACCTCGACGAATATACATTCAGGTTCAACCGGCGTACCTCTCGCTACCGCGGGAAACTGTTTTACCGGCTTATTCAGCAAGCAGTGGCTATTGACCCAGTGCGATACTCAGACCTCGTCACGCAAACAAGGGGACCAAAACCCAAAACACAACATATTGGGGTTGGTTGAGTAAAGGGGATATCCCTAAAATTGTATTAAGAGCAAAAGCAGCAGTCAAGTGGATTTCTGGAAAACTCGCTGATCAATGGATCGATGGTGAATTTAGAGATAGAGTGAAAAAATGGCCTTGGCCCTAACCCTCTATCATACCCTGAGTCACTCAAAGGAATGGATATGGCAAAAATGATGCCACACACACATATCATTGGCACAGGCTCATCAATACCCAAAAGGGTACTGTCCAATAAGGACCTCGAAGGCATAGTGGATACCAGCGATGAATGGATAATACGGCGCACTGGCATCAAAGAGAGACGCATCTCATCAAAGGAAGCAAAGGAAAGCACCACAGATTTGACCACCCAGGCTTCTGTTAAGGCAATAGAGATGGCAGGCATCTCCCCCAAGAGCCTGGACATGATCGTGGTGGGCACAGTGACACCAGATCGCCAGTTTCCCTCCACAGCGTGCATGGTTCAAGAAGCGCTCAACGCCGAAAATGCCATGGCCTTTGACGTGTCTGCCGGATGTACCGGGTTTCTCTATGCCCTCAGCGTGGCAGATAATGCCATCCGATCTCAGGCCTGTGGAACCGCGCTCGTAGCAGGAGTAGAGCGACTGTCTACCATCTTGAACTGGAAAGATCGAAGCACATGTGTGCTTTTGGGTGATGGCGCCGGTGCCATAGTGGTTACCTCCACGAGAGAGAAGGGCGGGATTCTCTCCACCCATTTGAAATCAGACGGAAGCTTCTGGGAACTGCTGTATTCTTACTACGGGAACTCCTACACCCCCGAAATTTTGCAAGGCATAGACATAAAGCCGTTTCAGCTGAGTATGGATGGGAACCGGCTTTTCAAGCAGGCGGTTAAGTCTTTATCCTCAATTGCCAATGAGGCTCTGGAACACAACTCCATCTCAAGCGAGGACATCGGACTCTTGGTGCCTCACCAGGCCAATATCCGAATCATCAAGGCCATGGCAAAAAACTTGCGTGTTCCCATGGAGAGAGTATATACAAATATCCACAGATACGGCAACACCTCTTCGGCATCTATACCAATGGCCCTGGACGAAGCCAACCGGGAAGGCCTGCTGAGCAAAGGCGACTATGTGCTTCTCGTCAGCTTTGGGGCAGGCTTGACCTGGGGAGCATCAATAGTAATGTGGTCCATCTAGCCGGTTCCTGCAACCTTTCCACCAGTCCATCTTGGCATTGATGTTTATGACACCTGATTTTCAAAACAAAGCCAAACGACCAAGATCTACCCATAAGGGCCTTCCATAGGCCTTCCGACGGCCGCATCAAGCACAACTGCCATATCTTGTGCCATGCAACCATTGACACGAGAGCAACTTTACCCTACTATGCCTTCAGCCTAAAGCGAATCCTTGCCAAAGGTCAGTACCAGAGAAACGCGAGGGTCATAAATCCGCTCTATAAAATAAATATTTGAGTGGAATCAAGAAGTTCTGTGAGAGTACATCATATGCGAACTTGTTTCGGAAATAGAATTTTTGCATCTAACACAATGAACAGGAGGTAATCGCTTATGGAGAAAATCAAAATTGCTATCGCCGGTATTGGTAACTGTGCAAGCTCATTGCTTCAAGGTATAGAATATTACAAGAACAAGGATAGCAAAGATGCTATTGGATTGATGCACTGGAACATTGGGGGCTACAAACCCTATGATATCGAAATAGTAGGTGCCTTTGACATAGATAAAAGAAAGGTGGGCAAGGATGTCTCAGAGGCTATATTTGAATTACCAAACTGCACCACTATTTTCTGCAAAGATATACCCAAGACAGGTGTTAAGGTAAAAATGGGTGCCATATCGGATGGTTTTTCTGAACACATGCGAGACTATGAGGATAAGTATACATTTCTCTTGTCTGATAAAAAAGAACCATCCAAGGAAGACTGTATCAACACATTAAAGGAATCTGGCGCCCAGATCCTCCTAAACTATGTTCCCGTGGGATCAGAGAATGCCGCTAGATTTTATGCCGAATGCGCCCTTGAGGCCGGAGTAGGATTTATAAACAATATTCCTGTCTTTATTGCCAGCAATCCAGAATGGAGTAGAAGATTTGAAAAAGAGAACATTCCAATCATAGGTGACGATGTTAAATCACAACTCGGTGCAACTATAGTGCACAGGGTATTAGCAAACCTTTTTAAAGCAAGAGGAGTAAAGCTTGAAAGGACCTATCAGCTTAATACAGGAGGTAACACCGATTTTCTGAATATGCTAAGCAGAAGCCGCCTTGTATCCAAGAAAGAGTCTAAGACAGAATCTGTGCAATCTCAACTCCTTGAAAAGCGCCTAGAGAAAGAAAATATTCACATAGGGCCAAGCGATTGGGTTGCATGGCAAAAAGATAACAAGATTGGCTTTATCCGGATGGAAGGCAAACTCTTCGGCGATGTCCCCATGAATCTTGAATTGCGCCTTTCGGTAGAAGACTCTCCAAATTCTGGTGGGGTGGTTATTGATGCAATAAGATGTTGTAAACTTGCACTTGAGAGGGGTAAAGGGGGCATCCTGTACTCTCCCTGCGCATATTTTATGAAGCATCCGCCAAAACAGTATACAGACGCTGAGGCATATAGGATGACTGAGGAATATATTGCGGGAAAGAGAGAGGATTAGGTTCATGAAATGCCTTATCATCGCTGCAGGGCGGGGAAGCAGGCTATCAAGCAGGGGCGATTCAAAGCCCCTTGTTCCGCTCCTTGGATTATCCCTTATCGAACGAGTAATACTGACTGCACAGGAGAGCGGGCTTACTGATTTCTATATGGTAACAGGCTACAACGGTGACAAGGTACGGGATTACCTCAGCAGATTCAGCCATAGGAGAAGTATACATATAATCCATATCACAAATCAAGAATGGGAAAAGGGGAACGGCATATCTGTGCTTAAGGCAAAAGAACTGTTACATGAGCATTTTATCCTGTTGATGACAGATCATGTCTTTGACAAATCCATACTGGTAAACCTCATGCATGAAAGAGTAGCCGATGGCGAAGTTATGCTGGCCGTAGACTATGACCTTAAAAACGATGAGCTTGTTGATGGTGATGATGTTACCAAGGTGCTTGTGGAGGACAGCAGGATTCTAGATATCGGGAAGAATACCAAGAACTATAATGCCCATGATACAGGGATTTTTCTTTGTTCTCCAGCACTATTCGGCGCCATTGAAGAGAGTATACAGAATGGCGATACCTCCCTTTCAGGGGGGGTAAGGGTCCTGGCCAGAAAGAGAAAGGCGAAGGCCTTTGATATTAAGGATAGCTACTGGATTGATGTGGATGATGAGAAGACATTTAGGAGAGCGGAAAATAGGCTCTTGGCTACCTTCAAAAAGACCACTGATGGACCGATATCACGATACCTAAACAGACCCCTATCAACCAGGATCACACGGTATCTCTTAAAAACAGATATTACCCCAAACTCTGCTTCGTTCTTCTCCTTTATCCTTGCTATGGTGGGCGCCTTTTTTTTCTTTTTGGAGGGATATAGTAATCTGGTTATTGGAGCAACACTGGCACAGGTATCATCTATTATTGATGGCTGTGACGGAGAAATAGCACGGTTGAAATTCCAGGTTACAGAATTTGGTGGATGGTTTGATGCTGTCTTAGACCGCTATGCCGATGCCTTTCTCCTTTTTTCCTTGACCTATCATGTCTATGTTGCCAACAGGGATATTTCTGCCCTCTTCATTGGATTTCTGGCAATCATCGGCACCTTCATGAATAGCTATACGGCCGACAAGTATGACGGTTTAATGAAGAGAAAACTGGGGCCAGGAAAGTGCTATTTCAGAATGGGGCGTGACGTCCGAATGTTTATCATATTCCTTGGGGCTCTACTCAACCAGCCTCTCACCATCCTTGCCTTAATCGCCCTTTTGATGAATGGAGAAAATATCAGGAGGATAGTGGTTCTACACAAAAATGGATAGTATTGATTGTGCAAAAAAGAGGATTGAGGAGATTATTAAAAAATCTCCAGTTCCTGAAGACCCAATCCACTCGAAGAATACCTTGGAGTGGCTGCTCTGGCTAAAGCCTGATGCTGACGAGGCCTTACAAATAGCCGCCTTGGGTCATGATATCGAGAGAGCTATTGAGGAACGTAAGGTAAGAAGGGAAGATTACAAGAATTACGATGATTTTAAAGATGCCCATGCTTCAAACAGTGCCAAGATCCTGGCGGAAATAATGGGAGGGTGCTCGATAAGCAAAGAATTGGCCGATGATAGCTTTTTTCTGGTCTGCCACCATGAAAGGGGAGGCACAAGACGTTCTGACATTTTAAGAGATGCCGACAGCATCTCATTTTTCCATGTAAATCTACCCTATTACTTTATCCGAAACGGCATAGAGGAGACAAAAAATCGGTATCTATGGGGCTACAGGAAATTACCCGATAACCTAAAAAGGCTTGTGGGTGAGTTCGATTACCAAAATAGAGAACTTGCCTCACTGGTAAGGGCCTGTATTGGTGAGAGTGAACAGTTTGATAGTGCCAAAACTTCACCACTGTACCCAACCGCGAAAAGTGAAAACTTGAGCTAATTTCCCTTTGCTTTCATGAGTCAGGAGAGTATATCTAAGACTCCCAAACTGCACACCGGGGAGGGAGACCGCGTGTTGCTTTTATATTGTTTGGGTAACTGTAAACGAGTGGTGTCTTTTGCAGCAGATGGATTCCCTCATTGAACGGTGCAATAAAGCTCCTGGCAGCTAGACTTCGGCGAGCTCAGTCGAGTCGCTGCAGGGT
>JAFDDT010000260.1 GCA_019310725.1 Deltaproteobacteria bacterium
GTTAGATTTTCACTATTGAACAGCAGGAATCATAATTGTCTCATTGGGCAAAAACGGTTAAGATCTACCAAGAATATTGACCTTTATCAAACAGGGTAAATGTCAAATAACAAATTCTAAAAAATATATCTCCACCCATTAATTCAAACGCCGCTTACACTGGTGAAGATGCACAATGGGAAAAAGATGAATAAGTGATCGTTTTGGAAGACCTTTTTGACATTGGGGTTTTGGATTTGATTTGACATAACTGCCCTGTTAGATAGTAAAGAATGCAAGAATAATAACTTCGTGGTCTAACGATGTGCCAGGGATTAGATCAGAAATGTACATCATGCATCTAACAGCGTGAAGATTTTGTCATTTGAACTTCACTCCATAGGGCATCACAAATCACTGTCTAACACGCATAGCAGGGCTGGGACCACCCCGCTACCGCGGGATGGTTTAAGGGTTTAAGTAATTCAAGGCACCATGAAGATTAGGGTAAATTCCGAAAAGTGCAGCGGTTGTCATCTATGTGAAATGTTCTGCTCGATACACCATCTGGGCGTGGTAAGTGCAGCGGTTGTCATCTATGTGAAATGTTCTGCTCGATACACCATCTGGGCGTGGTCAACATCAACCGTTCTGCTATCCATATCCAAAAAGATGACCTGGAAACCGGTGCCTGCGAGCCAGTAGTATGTCGCCAATGTGAAAACATGCCATGCATGGGGAAAAACAATGAAAATTCCGCGCAATATCGAGTCCGATTTATTTGGGAGCAGGCGCTATCTGCTGCATGCCCCTTTAAAGCGCTCTTTGTATGGGAAAATGAGGTCTACCATTGCGACCTCTGTGGGGGCGAACCTCAGTGTGTAAGGGTGTGCAGCACAGGAACTATTGAGATCGAATATGATTAAAGAAACGGGTGCAGGGATAATGCTGATCAGCCTTAATAGGAGATAAAGCTGGGTAGAAAAGTAGCAATCTGCGGGAAAAACACAAGTATAGCTGTAACAATGATCAGTGCAGCAAGGAACGGGAATATTCCTTTGAAGATTATGTGGAGGGCGACGTCAGGGGCGATACCTTTAATTACAAATACGTTTACCCCTACGGGCGGTGTTATTACCCCCATCTCGGCCACGAGCACGATTATCACCCCAAACCAGATCGGGTCAAAGCCCAGCTCCATAACCACCGGGAAGAAGATGGGGATGGTAACCACAACCAGGGCCATAGAATCCATAAAGAAACCACCCATAAAATAGATGAAGATAATAATCCCCATGATAGCTAAACGGGATATGGCAAGCTCTCCTAGCCAGTCAGCCAGGACGAAGGGTATGGTAGATACCGCCATGAAATGGCCAAAGATTACCGCCCCGGTGATAATAAATATAACCATACAAGCTGTTCGCAATCCCTCCTTCCCAGCCTCAAAAAATTTCTGCCAATCAAGCTGTCGCCGGGCTAAACCAATTATCAAGGCACCACCAGCCCCAATTGCTCCAGCCTGAGTAGGGCTGAACCAGCCGAGAAATAAGCCCCCGATGGCCAAAATGAACAGGACTATGGTCTCGATAATTCCCGTCGTCGCTCGCAGTTTCTGTTTCCAGCTCGTTGGAGGCCCGGGGGGACCGATACCAGGATTGCGCAGGCAAAGAATAGCCACTGTTGCGGCAAAAAAGAGGCTGAGAAGTATCCCGGGCAATACCCCGGCGATGAAAAGCTTGCCTATGGATTCCTCGGTCAATATCCCATAGACAATGAGGATGGTGCTCGGTGGGATAAGTATGCCAAGGCTGCCGGCCGCGGCAACGGTGCCGGTGGCTAGTGTGTCATCATAGTTATATTTTTTCATCTCCGGAAGCGCTATCTTGCCCATCGTAGCTGCCGTTGCCGTGCTTGACCCGCATATGGCGCCAAACCCTGCACAGGCGAATACGGTAGCCATGGTCAGGCCACCTCGGAACTGCCCTACCCAGGCATAGGTCGTCTTATAGAGCCTCTGGCTAATTCCAGAGGCAAAGGCGAAGGTACCCATGAGGATAAACATGGGGATAACAGTTAGGGGATAAGAGGAGAATTGTTCGAAGATATCCTGGCCCAAAAGGCTGAGGGCAGGTCCCGGGCCGGCTAGATAGGCAAAACCGACAACCCCGACAAAAGCCATGGCAAAAGCAACCGGCATCCTGAAGAGAAAAAGGAAAAGCAGGAGGCAAATGCCAGCAATACCTGCGGTAATTGGACTCATTTTTTTACTATCCTAGCCAATGATCTAAGAAACTCCACGAGAAATATCAGACAGACCGGAATACTGGCAAGAGCAATACCGTAAGCAAAGGGATAGAGGGGTATGAGGGCAGTTGCGCTCACCTCCCTTCCGGTTTGAAATGAATAACCACGTACGCAAAGGCGCCAAATGATCAGAATGAAAAGGCCCAGTCCAAAAAGAGAAATGATGCTATCGATAACTGCTCGGGCACGCCTTGGCAGCATCAGCACAAAAAATTCTACGCGAACATGTCTCCCAAGGATTAGAGCGAGGGCGGTAGCGAAAGAGATTGCCACTAACTGGGAAAGCATAACGATGTCAATGGCACCAAAGACAGGCCTCAGAAAGACCTTTGCCCCGACTACATCGATGCAGGTGACAAACATCACCACGAGGAGCCCAGCAAGCCCTATCCACTCAAACCAGCCACTCAAGAGGCGGTTAAACTTTTCAAATTTGTCTAATGACACCATAGACTTAGCGTTATCCTTTTTTACTCGTAACGCACCCGACTCGCGGTCTAAGCTTTTTACCATATTCGCTTCCGGAGCACCAACATGAACCTGGGGGCTTAAGCCCCCAAGCTCATGTACCTTTCCCCCCCATCCGTAAAAGATACTTTTACGAACTCAGCCCTATTGAGCCTTTTGTTCCTAAGAAGGTCAGCTTCTTCATGTACTGCATAACCTGTTTAAGGCCTCATTGCAGGAGGGCCGGTTGGTGACTTGATAAATAACTTTATCTGCTTTTTAGTCCAATAGTCAATTCGTTCCCGCAGGAACTTGATCCAGCCTCTCACCTCTGTCTCGGGATAGCCCTTACCAACCATCTCTTTTACATAGTTCTCAACTACAGGTGCGGTGGCTTCCTTCCACCTGGCTGCCTCTTGTGGGGATAGTTCAATGATTTCTACACCCTTCTTTATGGCAAAGTTCTTCCCATAGAAATCTATCGAATTCCACATCAAAGCATTTTTTTCCTTATACTCTCCGCAAGTCTCATCGAAGATCTCCTTGATATGCGGAGGCAACTTCTTGTAGCTGTTCTTGTTCATGGCCACATAAAAGGTGTAAACATTACCGACTTGCCAGCTTGCCGTCGTATAACCGACAACCTCAGCAAACCGGAACGTCTTCAGGGTTTCAAAGGGCGTGTTCACTCCATCAATCACACCTTTTGCCATCGCATCATAGACTTCCATCATCGGTGTGGGGGCCGGAGTTCCACCCAGCGCTTTAATAGTATTACCTACACGCCCCGGCGCTCTAATGGTTACCCCCTTGAAATCCTCCAGCTTTCGCACCGGCTTTGTACAAATAATCACACTCGGGTTGCTGGTATTCATCCAGAGCATTTTGACCTTATCCCATTCCTTCGGCCTGAATTCATTGTAGAACTCATTGACAACCTGAGCACCCACCCAGGCACTGGTATAGCCCAAAGGCATGTCGCAAACCTCGGTAACAGGCATGCGACCCGGGGTGTACTCAACATGAGAGTAACCTATGTCGGCAATTCCAGTTTCGATCCCGTTATATATGGCAGGTGCCTTGAGCAATGAGCCGCCGGCAAAGTATTGAATCTTCACTCTTCCATTGGTGCGCTTTTCCACCTCATTACAGAATTCTTCAAGGATTTTGGATTGACCTGCCGGGGGAGGGAAGTAATTAGCACATTTTAGCTTTATAACCTTGCCTTTGGCATAAGCCCCTTGGAGGGGCAATAAAGCCAACATTAGCCCCAAGCAAAGAATCCCTGCCACGATCAATAGACTCTTCTGTCTCATCACTAATACCTCCTTTTAAAGTGTTTGAAAGCCCCATCACAGCCCCATCACCGTGATATTGCACTACATACCTCTACCAGCGTCTCTTGTTGGTGTCAACTTTTTTGAGCAAAACCATTCTAAATCAGTGAGTTAGTTTTCTATTCATTGCCTTAACCGTTCACAGGTTCAGGGTTCAACGTTCAGGGTTAAGGAAAAAGAATGCATTGAAGACCCCAAGCTCTCGTTAAAAAGGCTCATTTTCCCAGGTAATTGCCAATTTGGCTCCAAATCTTGGACCACGCTCGAGGAAGCTGAAGTACAGAGGCCTTCTTCTCTATAGGGTGTGAAACCTTCAAGAAAAATCGTCATGTCTGCGCCTCATATATTTACCCCCTTTTTGATATGGCCCATATTATCCATGCCCATACAACTTTGCAGGTTGGTGACGTCTATACATCAGATTTCGGTTTTCCCCGGGAAGATGCCCGGGAAAAAAGATTTTTCCCTACGGGAAATAGAATGGCAAGGCATAGAGCACATGCTGAGCTTAGTATAAGCCAGGTGCTGAAAGCTGTCATGTCGATCTGCTTCAGAGAGACAGATATCGCC
>JAFDDT010000261.1 GCA_019310725.1 Deltaproteobacteria bacterium
GAGACGGTTATCAACTACACAGAACCTCTGGCCAAGGCTGCCTAAGGGCATCCTCATTTTTTAACGTCAAATTGCCAAAATCACGGACAGAACTTATGAGACGCGGTACTAGTAAGGCGGGGATTAAATCCGGCCATGAGAGAAACTAAATTGAGGAGGAGATAATGTCTCCAAAAGAAATTTATATGGATAACAATGCAACTACACCCATTCATCCGGAAGTGAAAAAGGTGATGATAGAGACCATGGACGTATTTGGTAATCCCTCCAGCCTCCATGCTTCTGGCAGACAGGCAAGACGTCTTGTTGAAGAGGCGCGGGAAAAAGTCGCGTCATTCATCGGTGCGTCGCCAGAAGAGATTATGTTTGCAGGGAGCGGATCCGAGGCAAATAACACGGTATTATCTGCCGTTACCTGCCAACGAAAGCAGTGTGCGTATCATCAAGAAGGGGTTAATGAAATTATTACATCAACCATTGAGCATCCCTGTGTGCTGGAGGCATCTAAGTGTCTTCAGGAGAGGGGTGTTAATGTTTTATACCTGGACGTGGATGAGTACGGAAAAGTGAGCCTTGACGAGCTAAGAGATTTGCTTACAGAAAGAACGGGGCTGGTGTCGGTGATGATGGCAAATAACGAAATCGGCACCGTACAGGATATTAAGGGGATTGCCGAGATTGTACATGAGCGGGGGGCGGTGTTTCACACGGATGCTGTTCAAGCAGTGGGTAAGATACCGGTTAATGTGCAGGAGCTGGATGTTGATTTCCTGACACTCTCCGGCCACAAAATGTACGGGCCAAAAGGCATCGGTGCGTTATATGTGAAGAAGGGAGCTCCGTTCTGCCCATTGATTCGCGGTGGGCACCAAGAGAGAGGCAGGCGTGCTGGAACAGAGAATACGCTTGGGATAATCGGGCTGGGAAAGGCCATTGAGATGCGTTTCCAAGAAATGAAATCTGATGAAAAGCATTTGCTCGAATTGAAGGCAGCACTTAAAAAGGGCATAGAAGAAAACATTCCTGATGTGCTGTTTGTCGGGCATCCTACCGATTGCCTTCCCAATACGTTAAATGTGTCTTTTGAGGGGGCAGAGGGAGAAGCTATAATTCTATACTTAGACCTCGAAGGAATTGCCGTGTCAACAGGTTCTGCCTGCGCATCGGGTTCTCTCGACCCTTCCCATGTGATTCTAGCAACAGGATTGCCGGCAGAATGCGCTCACGGTTCAATACGCATAAGCTTAGGGCGCGAGAACACCATGGAAGAGGTGTCGTATGTGATTGATACACTTCCACGTGTGATCGGAAAGATTAGGGATATGTCAACAGTGTATAAGAGGAGGCTGCAATGACTCAAGCCAGTTGGGCATACACAGACATCGTTAAAGAACATTTTATGAACCCCAGGAATATCCTCATGGATGAAGATGGTTATAAGGAAGACGGTAAGGGTGTTACAGGGAATGTAAAGTGCGGCGATGAGATGATCGTAGTTATCAAGGTGGATAAGGAAAAAGGAATTATTGCTGACTGTAAATGGAAGACCTTTGGCTGTGCAAGCGCTATTGCGAGCACCTCTGTTCTTTCAGAAATGGTCAAGGGGATGAAGTTGGATGATGCCTATAATCTTTCGGCAAAAGACATAAACAGGGAACTCGGTGGTTTGCCGGACCACAAGGTGCATTGTTCTGTGCTGGGCGACAAGGCATTGCGCATGGCCATAAACGATTATTACGTGCGCAACGGAATGGAAGACAAGATTAAGAAAGAAGAAGAGCGGGTTGTGTGTAAATGTATGAATGTTACTGATCAGGAGATTGAACATGCTGTTTTGGAAGGAGCAAGGACATTCTATGAACTCCAGGAGATGACCAAAGTGGGAACTGGGTGTGGGGAGTGCGAACAAGAAGTTACACAACTCCTCGAGGCCTATAAGACCAAGCACTTTTGTGAGGTGTAATTCGGTAAGAAACGAACCGCTGGACCCTGCTTGGACGTAAACCAATATTCTGGAGGATTCATGCTATGAATATTGCCGCTTGGCAGAAAGTCGATTAGATAAGGAATTCGGGAAAGTCGACAGGGCGAACCGAAAGACTGACCCAGGGTTCACATACAAATCATTATATGGTCAGTTTGAGGCTAGAGAGAAATGAAGATCAAGTTCTTTGCTGCAGGAGGAACGATAGACAAGGTATATTCTGACAAGAGAAGCGAATACCAGGTTGGGGAGTCTATGCTTAATGAGGTGTTGAAACAAGCGAATGTTAGCTTTGACTATGAATGCGAGTCTCTGATACACAAGGATAGCCTGGACATGGCAGACGAAGATCGTCAATTCCTTTTTGACAAGATAGAGTCCGATGAATATGAACACATTGTGGTGACTCATGGGACGGACACTATGATTTAGACCGCCAAAAAACTCCAGGCCATAGCAGACAAAGTGGTGGTGCTTACTGGAGCCATGCAGCCTGCTAAGTTTAAATCAAGCGATGCTGAATTCAATATTGGTTGTGCCGTTGTGGCAGTGCAGTCCTTGCCGCCCGGCATTTATATTATGATGAATGGACGGGTCGTCAAACCGGAGAGAGTGCGGAAAAACAGAGAACGTAATCTATTTGAAGATGCATGATTCGGATCGTTGAGCCTGACCTCACTCTGCTTCGATCCATTGCGGCCTGAGATCGCCGAGGGCAGAGGATGAAGATTCCGATTTACCAAATTGATGCCTTTACAAGCCGAATTTTTTTGGGCAACCCTGCAGCTGTATGCCCGCTGAAAAGGTGGTTGGAGGATTCTTTGCTGCAGGCAATAGCGCAGGAGAACAACCTTTCTGAGACAGCCTTCTTTGTCCCTGAGAAAAATGGCTACCATATCCGTTGGTTTACCCCTGTTGCGGAGGTTGATCTATGTGGTCATGCGACCCTGGCTACGGCCTTTGTGATCTTTACCCACCTTGAGCAATCGAGTGCTGAAATCATCTTTCGTTCAAGGAGTGGAATGCTTACCGTGGTTCAAGAAAAAGGCTTGCTCTCAATGGATTTCCCATCACAGCCGCCTGTCCCCTGCAAAGCGCCCAAGACCTTAATTGACGCTCTGGGGAGAGAGCCAGTGGAGGTATTGCGTTCAGAAGACTATGTGGCTGTGTTTTCAGGCGAGAGTGACATCGTAGACCTGCATCCTGACATGGGAATGTTGAGAAAACTGGATTTGCGAGGAGTGATGGTAACTGCCAAAGGGACCAATGTCGATTTTGTATCCCGCTTTTTTGCTCCAAAATTTGGTGTTGATGAGGATCCTGTTACCGGGTCTGCTCATTGTGCTTTGACACCATATTGGGCCGGTAGGTTGAATAAGAAAAACTTGCACGCTCACCAGGTGTCCCAACGGGGCGGAGAGGTATTCTGCAAGGATTGTGGAGATAGGGTTTCAATATCTGGTTGGGCTGTAACGTTTATGGAAGGCAGTATTATCATACCAACATAGCACCCGAATGCTTTTAAGAGGAACGAGCAGGATGATTATCACCACCTGGAATGGAAAATCCTTTGACACGGAAAAAGACTTGAATGCCCCTGAACGTCACATACTCCAGAAATTGTTTGCCTGGGAATCCATGGTTACCAGCCTGGAGCAATTCAAACAGAAACAACAAGAGGCCCTGTTGAAGGGTTGGAATAATTCCGGGCCCATCCAGGAAGGTATGGCATTAAAAGTCATTATCAAAACCCTGGAAAAAAAGGTAGCTGCTCGGTTAGGTACGAACGGCACCTAAAAAGCATGGTGCGGCGCACACCTAGAATCTTCGCCTTACTCCTGCTGCTTTTTTACCGAGTAGCAACTCTAGCCTTCAAAATCCCTGGTTTCACAATCGTAGAAATCGCAGAAAAAGTGTGAGTAATTATCTAAAGAGATCTAAAATAATTGACTGAACAGAAGGCCTTTGATAGAAGGGAATCTTGTTCTGTCAGTCTAGGATAGAAAGGATACTCGCGTGCAGTTTAAGGCAATAAGAGGTTTTAAAGATATACTTCCTTCTCAGGTTGGAACCTGGAACAGGATTGAATCGGAGGGGAAGCGCATATTTGAGGTGTTTGGGTACCAGGAAATTAGGATCCCGATTCGATTCTGCGGGCTTATATAGAGAATAAACTCTATGAGGGTCATCCGGTACGGAAGCTCTTTACGATAGGCCCAATGTTCAGGTATGAGAGGCCTCAG
>JAFDDT010000055.1 GCA_019310725.1 Deltaproteobacteria bacterium
CTAAATTTTTCAGTACAGTATTCGTAATCTACCAACGTGACTTAGAGGGCCCGGGTAACGAATCTGGCAAGAAATTGCTAATTTTAGAGTGAGGCAACCCAACTTAACATGTTCCAGATATATTCGATGAAAAAAATTGTATTCATCTCTAGCTGGCACGAGTACCTGCTCTGCTCTCAAAGCCAATACCAACTTGCTCTTCAGGCGGTACCACTACACTCGCTATCGTAATCTTTACGTAGCAATTCAGCCTTGACTTCTATTGGTCCTTTGGTATCCTGATCTGTAACAATCTCCAGAAGCCTTCCTGCTTATCTTTTATATGGAGAAACACCTAAAATTGACTAAAGAAGCAATTCTTATCACCCACTCAAACTAAAGAGTAAAAATCATGGAATTAGAATCGCTCCGGCGAGAGCTTGCCACGCTCAAAAGCGAAAAAATTGCTTTGGAAGCTCAACGTAAACTGCTTGAGAATTTCGTGGAAATCGCACGCTCCCCAGCTGAAGCTGAAACCTTGAAAGCCACGTTGGAGAAGACCTTAGAGGTCTCCACTGAGCTAACTAATGCCGAGAAAGGCAGCCCGTTTTTAGTCGACAGCAATGGTGTTGTCACCGACTGTATCCTCGTGCGCGGCGATACCACGCCAGAGGAGCGCTCCCGCCTGGTTGGTAGCGTTTTGGACAAAGGGCTCGCCGGCTGGGTGAACCTTCACCGCCAGGTGGGGTTAATCGTCGACACCGCGCACGATAACCGGTGGCTCACGCTCCCAAACGAGCCTTACACTGTTCGCTCAGCGTTGGCTGTTCCCATTCTCAGGGGTGAGGAGTTGCTGGACCTTCTCACCTTACTGCATTCTCAGCCGGGACGTTTTAGCTCTGAAGCGGCTGAGCTTATGCAGGCAACCTCCCACCAGATAGCCCTAACCTTGGAAAACACAAGGCTCTACGCAAAGTTATCTAACTCTTACCGGTCGTTGGACAAGGCTAAGCAAGCGGTCGAAGCCTATTCGGAAGCGCTCGACCATGAACTGGAAAAGGGCCGACAGATTCAAAGGAACTTTCTGCCCATCCAGATCCCTCAACCGCCCAACTGGGAGATTGCCACCTGTTTTTTTCCGGCCCTGCAAGTATCCGGTGACTTCTACGACGCTTTCCTCCTACCCGGTGAGTGCTTAGGATTGGTAATTGCCGATGTATGCGATAAGGGCGTGGGTTCAGCCCTTTTCATGGCGCTATCCCGCAGCCTCATTCGGGTCTTTTCTGGAGAGAGTTCCCTGCACGACCTACCGACCTCTGCCATCAACGGAAAGATGCAGGCTGCAACCGATGCACATCAAATCAACGCCCTGAAAGCTGTTGCGCTCACAAACGACTACATCGCCCAGGAACATGGTGAGGAAGGAATGTTTGCCACGGTGTTTTTTGGGGCGCTGGATCCTAAAACCGGGTTACTCGCTTACATCAATGCTGGACATGTACCCCCTTTTATCGTTGGCTCAGCTGGTGTAAAAAAGCGTCTTAAACCCACAGGACCTGCAGTGGGAATGATGCCCCATATGAAATTTTCTATTCAAGAAGTTCAGCTTGAACCAGGTGACATATTGCTTGGCTATACCGACGGGGTGACCGAGGCTCAAGACCCAAGCGGTGAGTTTTATACGATCAACCGATTGCTTTCAGTTTTGGAGCAACCTGCCTCCACCGCATCTGATCTGCTGGAGCGCATCAAGGAGAATTTGTTCATTCATATGGACAAAGCGGAACAGTTCGATGACATTACGATGATTGCTGTCCATCGAGAAGAAAGGGATCTACTCAAAGGCGAGAAAGAATAAAAGGGCTGGGAAAATTATTAAAACGATAGATAAAAGCCTATCGACCCCTTTGTGGTTAACATGAGGCCGAATATTTATTGTACGTATGTCTCAAGCGGATAATACCCCCTGTGGTTTTGACCCAGGGTGCGGGGCCACATAAGTGGCCCCTGCTTTTTTGTTCGGATAGACATATGCAAAGGCGAATCTGTGTTTATGTTGGCAGATGATTTTTCCTTAAACTCTGGTCTTTTTCAAGTTTGCGTTAAGGGAAAAAAGATATTCAAAAAGAGCCGTATGGAAATCCTTACTTGCAGGGGGGATCCTGTTTTTTGTCATTGTCGGCCTGGGCACTCTGCTCTATTGCTGGCACCTTTCCGTTAAGATCGATAAGCGGTTTTCAGCCCGGCGCTGGAGCATTCCCTCAAATTTTCCGATACCACTATCCTGTATCCAGGGCAGAGAATAAGTCCCGAGCTTTTTCATGAGAAACCAGGTAACCTTGGATACGGGGAGGGCGCACATATGCCGGAACGTAAAGGCGAGTTGCGTAGGGTCGGCTCGACAGTTGAGGTTTTTCTTCATGCCCTCGAGGCACCATCCGTGAAGCATGCGGGCTTCCCTGTAAGGATGCGTCTATCACACAATCAGATTGATGCGATCACACGGTTGGACAATGGCATGTCTCTGCCGATTTTGGAGCTTGAGCCCGAGAAGATAACGCCCTTTTTCGGCCCAGAAAGATGGCAGCTAGCCATCGCCGGGAGGTGCCCCGAGCCAAAAGAAGAAGTATTCCTTGTTGATACCGCACCTGTTGATCCATGCCAGCTCCACGAGCCCCTTGGTGCGTTTGAAAGGATCATCGAGGGGGTTAAAAATCTATTCAAGAACCGTTAAATGGCTCCTTTTGTCCTTTTTGGGAGGGGCTCGCTCTGACAATCTTGATTAAGAAAATTGCTCGAAGCAACCTAAGAGTTTGTGAAATAGCCAAATAGGGTATATAAGATTATGAGTTGATTTCGATAACCGCATGTAATAGGCAGTTTGCATGCCAAGAAAATCACGAACAGATGCGCCGTGGAAATGGGTGGCATCCTATAGAGAATCTTTTTGTCCTAAATTAGCAGGCTGTTGCCGAAATCCCTTTTCACTTGGTCTAAAACGTTTTTTGACGAATCTAAGGCTCTCTCCAGGCGATGTCAAAACTCGCCTTTAGGGCAGGATCACGTCATAGTGAAACCCAAGGCTATTGATTCTTAAGCCTCTTGCAGGATATGGGTATCTTTTTTTTTGATTACGCCCCACATAGTTTAGATGAGTGGGCCCGCCCGCCTCGCCTTGCTTGCATGGCGGGCAGGCGTTTAAAAAAAAAGACACCCATACCCTGGACTTTGACGTTACCCTGCCCTTAGGGCTCAAAAGGCTGACATCGCTTATCTTCAACTTCGCCAAGGGTTTTTTGGGATTTACGTTTGGGCAACAGCCTGTTAGGGCCTGACCCATCTCATCCTTTTGAGGAGTAACCAGAAACAAGAAACGAGTAACCCTCATGTTCTCTCGCCCTCTTGTTCCTGCACTGTGTGCGACCATCATCGGGATCCTCATTGGCCATACTCTCCTGACTAACGTGAATCTATCCGTCCTTTTTTTCCCCATAGTGATTGCGGTGTTTTTGGGGATGACCTTTATCCTCCCTGCAAAAGTGCGCACCGTATGGCTGATGGGCATATTTTTGCTCATAGGAGTCAACTCCCAGGTAAACAAACACACCCTGCCAGGTTTGCCTCAAACGCTCAGTGAGGGTGAGCGGGTGGTTGTGGAGGGAACAGTCTATAACCTGCCAAAGGTACGTGTCAACGTGGCGAGCCTCTATGTTCATGCAGAAAAAATCTTTTTGGCTCGAGAGGTCAGAAGCGTTCAGATTAATATTCTCGTAAGGATTTACCGATATAGGGGTACACTGAATGTAGGTGAACGGATACGGTTTCCTGCCAAGCTCAAGGAATTCAAGAATTTCAATAACCCCGGAGGCTTTGATTATCGATCGTACATGCAGACCCGGGGGCTTTCCTTTATGGCCATAGTTTCCGATGGGCGGTATGTAGTTCCCATGGGAGAGGGCGATCTGGGTATTGTCGGAAATGTATTAGAGAAGATCCGAAGGCCTTTACGGAACCTTTTGACTGAAAGACTCTCCTATGGCACAAGCCCAATCTATGCCGCCCTTATTCTTGGGGAGAGACAAGGGCTTACGCCTGAATTACGGAAACCATTCGACAGGTCAGGGGTGGGACATATCATGGCTGTTTCAGGGCTTCACCTTGGTTTGGTGGCCTGGCTTTTCTACGCGATATTGCGATGGGTCTTGTCCTTCTCCTACCGATTAACCCTTATGACCGACATACGGAAGGTGGCAGCAATTCTAACCACGGTGCCAGTGATAACCTATGGCGTGATTACCGGACTTCAGGTTTCTACCCAGAGGGCCATGATTATGGTGCTCGTATTCTTGTGGTCCGTTATTATGGGCAAGGAGAAAGATGTTTGGTCCAGTCTTTGCTTAGCAGCACTCATAATTCTCGCTCTTATGGGGAACTCCCTCTTTACCGTCTCGTTTCAGCTGTCTTTCACAGCTGTTGCCGGCATCCTGTGGCTGGCTCCCTTAATCCTTTCCAGAATTCAGAGCGTAAAACTGGGCACCGAGTTGTTTGCAAGGAATCACGTACTCCGGACAATGGTGGCCTATTTGGTAGGTCTTATTGCTGTGACTACTGCAGCCGCGGTTGTAACAATCCCACTGATTGCCTTTCATTTCCATCGTTTTCCTCTCGTAGGCCTTGCTGCCAATATCACCGTAGTTCCCATAATTGGACTGTGGGTTATACCCCTTGGACTTGTTTCCTGCATTGCATTACCCTTTTCTTCGACTCTGGCAGGGTTCTTTCTCTCTCTCGGCGTGTCTGGTCTCAATCTTGCTGTGCCCTTAGTTAAGCTCTGGTCAGATATTCCCTGGGCCTCACTCTGGGTAATTCGACCCAACTGGCTGGAGATCCTCTTGTTGTATGGGCTGCTTTTTCTGGGTCTCAATTTCTTTCGTGCACGAGTTTACCGGATCCTCCTGCTTGTTGTTGTGATCCTGCTTTGTACGGATACTGGGTACTGGATCTACCACACTCATTTTGATAGTAATCTCAGGGTAACCATTCTGGATGCTGGAAGAGGGGATGTGGCATTTATACAGTTCCCCGGCCATGAGAGGATGCTGATTGCACGTAATGCCTTTGGCCATGGAGGTTTTAACCTGGGACAGGGAGTCATTGCCCCGTGCCTCTGGCAAGGAAAGATACAGCGAATTGACTATCTTTTCCTGGCTAGTCCTTATGGGCAGCAGACAGACAGGGTTCAATTCATGATCAACACCTTTCATCCTCAAGAAGTTCTATCCAGTCTCCCCACTGAACGAACGATTGGCGGGTGTCAGATTAAGGGAGATATGGATGAAGGTATTACCCTATTCTGTCGAGGTTGGTCTTTCAACTTCTGTGGCCGGGAGGTGCAGATAGGAAAGGGAAACTGGGAAGGGGGCAAGAAGGAGTTCACCTACATCATCGCGAGAGGCAATGTGACTCGCCTTGCGCCTGTGCATGTTTTCGACCTATCCCGTACCGGCGCAATAACAATCACAGTGGATTCAAAAGCGAGGCTTAACCTGAAGGGCTTTCTAAAAAAGAACCTTCTCTGAGGCTTTCCGATTGGCGATTGACAATTTTCGATTTTCAATCATCAATCTTCAATATAAAGGGTTCTACAATTCAAGCCAGGAGTCCGAGTAAAGTGACTTTTTGAGAAGAATGCGTGTTGTTTTTACGTAATCCTGTAGCTCTTTGGAGATGGATGACATGTCGATAGTCTCTTCATCCATCACCTTCCCTATAATTTCGACTATATCCGGCCGTTTTCCTTTTGCTATATCTACCAGATCTTTATCGTAGGCATCAGCAATAGCGGAGTACATACCGCTTTTCTCAAGCATAACCATGTATGTACGGTTCAGTATGGGCCTCAGGTGATCAGGTGCCCCATTAGAGACATTGGACAGCCCACAGGTAGATTTCAGCCCTTCACCAAGATCTTGAACCATTGGCATAAACTGAAGGAGAGAGTAAACCTGATCTTGCTGAACATTTACGGGTGTAACAATACCATCCACAAAGATATCCTCGTTGGCGATACCAGCCTCATTGGCTGCATATGCCAATTCTACTGCCAATTCAGCCCTCTCATTCTCATCTCTGGGCATACCATGTGGGCCCCATAGGAGTGCGATCATTCGGGCGTTATGTTTGGCACAGAGAGGGAGCATCTTTTCATATCTTTCCTTCCGGCACATGATGGAATTAATCAAAGCTTTCTCTTTACCTTTGTACACGGCCAGTCCAGCCTCTATGGCCTCAATGTTTGATGTGTCAAGGGCAAGGGGTACATCATCAACAACCTCCTGTACAGTCTTTACCACCCACTCCATCAATTCGGGGCCCCCTTTTCTGGCAGGGCCTAGATTGATATCAATGAAGTCCATGCCCAGTTCCTTCTGCTTCTTGGCCTCTTGCCGGATTGGAAGCGGGTCTCTCTCCTTAAAGGCACGGCCTATTTTTGTAGAGATAACATTCAGGTTTTCTCCGATTAAGAACATTTATCTACCCCCTTTTCACTAATTTAGGACGCAGATTCTTGCAGATATCCGCAGAAAAATATTTAAAATCTTTATAATCTGCGTCCAAAAGAAATTTGCTATACTTAACTTTAACCCCCAAACTCCTTGAGGAACTTTGTGATCTGGGCTGCATCTCGTGGTCCGACAAGCACCTCAGAGCCCTTAACCTCCTCTTCCAGATCACCACTAATTGCCGCAGCATAGCCGGGTATGATAAGTTTTTTATGTTTTACTTTATCCAGGATACCGGATTTGTTAACAAACATACCAACGGCATCACCGACAAATTTCCCGGCGGCCCAGGCTGTCATGACTGATAACCCTTCTGTATCCATTATCAATAGCCAGGATGGAACCCTGCTTGCCTCGATCTCAGCACTCACAATAAAATATGTGAGAGAAAAGTTTGTAGTGATGCAGACAGGGGAATTCTCATCCGGTCCATTGATCTCATAGATACCCTGCTCCACGGTCATTGGCCTCTGGGGATCTGTATAGATATTTAGCCTTTCTACAAGAAGGGGAAAGAGGCTCTCACCGATAAAATCTGAAAGAATAATAATCCCCGCATACTTGGCTATGAACATGGACGCAATAACAGTCTCCTTGTCAAGGTTATCAGCCATCTCGCAGGGAAATGTAATGGTTGGGAAACCCAGGGTCCTGTTCTTTTTCATGATCGCCTCACGGCGCAGCCAGATCTGGTCCTCAAATGCCCTCCTAACAGTTCTTGAGTTAGAATCAAGGATTAGATCCTTCAGGCCCATACCAGTCAGTTTACCTGTCAGGTCCATAAGGCCATCCATATCATCGGCCTTTACAGCTAATGGGAGCCCCTTTTCCTCTGCAAGGGCACCCATTTCATCAGCATTGTCCTTGGTGGCTGCATATATTACTGGTTTTCTTTCAGCAGAGGCATCTATCCCTGCCTTCATAACCCCAACATCCTCGCTCATCAGCACCAGGCAAAAGTCGCTGTCATCAACAACCTTTTTAGCCAGAGACGTAAGCTTTCCCGCATCACCATTAACATCCTTTATAGCGACCAGCTCAGGTCTCAGGTTAAAGCCAACACGTTCAAATTGGAAGGTGTCCCAGAGTTTTAGCTTCTCTGCCAATGTCCCTTCATCTGTGTCGCTGTTTACCAACACACCCAGACCGGGTGGGCCAAGAAAGGTCTTTTCATGTCTGAAAAGCACCGTTTCCCCACCAATCTTAAAGGATCTATCACCCGCCCCAATCTGCATTGGTCTCACTGGAGGTGCAGATGCCTCTGCGAGCTGCTCCTTTGCCTCATCGCTTACATACGGGCAACTGGCTAGCTCTGCCTTGCCAGATGCAAGGGCCATTGCAAAGGCCAGGCAAGTGGGGTGCCCACATTCCTTGCAATTGGTCTTGGGCAGCATTTTGAAGATCTGAATACCTGTTAAACCCATAACCCTCTCCTTTTTTTATCTGATTTCTTTATTCCTTGGTTCATTAATTCCACAAATCTTTAATAGTCAATCGTCAATCGAAAATTGATTATCCCAGGATGGCCTCCATCTCAAGGGCAGGATGCTTCTTGTCCTGGAGCCACGGGAGGATCTCCTCTTCGGTAATACCAACTGTCTCATCCGCTATTTTATCATAGAAATCCGGGTCACCCAATTCTGTTGCCCTTGCCACAAGTCTTTCCTTGATCTCCTCCTTGAGGTGTTTGGGCATCCATACCACCCTGAAGAGACCTCCATCGCCCAAGATAAATTTTCGCTGGCATATATTATACTTTGAGTGACCTACAAAGCCAGGGGTAGACAATCCACCGCCGACTGTGCCTGCCAGTGTAGAAAATTTCATACCGCATGGTGTCATCTCAATATAATCCCTATCAACTGTCATAACGCCGTTAGACGAGGGAAGGACTGCAGCAATACATTCACAGCATCCGCAAGTTGTCATCGGGTCATTAACAATGCTGTAAAAGTTATAGTGATCTATCTTTCCCCTTGAAGCCTTAAAGATAAACTCATTTACACCCTTAAACTGTCCGAGTTTTTCATCAAGCACCTCACCTTTGGGAACCGGCTGGTTTGGCCCTGTGGGATTAATCTCATAGGATGCCTTGCAGTCCATCCAGTTATATGCCCCGCACAGGCCTGTCCGCTCCGGGCTGATGGTGCAAACATGAGTCGGGGCAAAGGACTGGCACAGGGTACAGGAGTAAAATGTATCTGTGGTCTCATCAGTCATTCCCTCTATCCTGGCATCCCTTGCTGCATATACCTCTTTGGCAGTCTTGGTCAGCTCATCCACATCCTTCTGTTTGGTCATTAGGGTGACCTGGAGCTTATCGAATATGCGTCCAAAGTCCTGATGAAGTTTGGCATGAAGGATTGTGCCAATATCCTTCAAGGTAAATCCCTTTTCTATTGCTCCGTCACCGACCCTTACCCAGGCAATATCCCTCTGGCCAATATGCATTATGCCCTGGGCATAATTAATAAGATGGTGAATCTGGCGTTCGAGGATAGGCTCAAAATCCTCCTCCATCTCACGGCCTGCTACCTGAACAAGGATACCCAAAGGCAGTGAATCTCCCTTCTTAATATCTTTTACATCTGGGCCTTTAACGATGACCTTTCCATCATCTATGGCGTTCATATCAGCAATCCGCACGAGTTCAGTGGCCTGTGAGACGCTTCCTCCCATCTCCAGATATAGATCACCCTTCCGTACCCGCTCACCCTCAAAAGCCGGGCCATAGGTAAGGGGTATATCAATTTCCGTAACGGATACCTTCAGCCCCCGGACTTCAATAGATTTAGCGGCAATCTGATCATGGGGTACCTCTGCTACAACATGCTCATAAGTGCATACACCCCAGGGAAGGACCTCAGGTATATCCGTATCTGCAATAGTCGGAAAACCCCAGTTTATGGCGCCTGCTGCATTGGCAGCCCACTCTGCATTGACATCACCCAGGGCATTGACAAAGGCAAAAATCCTATCCTTCTGATATTTTAGCATCCTCTGATAATCACCTGGCTCTATACCTCCAAATGAGAGTCCAGCCCTGTTTGCAAATCCAAGGGCATATACGGCAGCAGAGATATCAGGACCAAAGGGAACAATGCGAGTACCCCAGCCAATCTGGACACCTGCCTCTATCAACTGCTCGGCAACTGTGGTTCCACTCTGATTGGCAGCTAGGAATATATAGAGGTTTTTCTTCTGGTATTCCTCGACTATCTTTTTTGCTATCTCTGGAGTGGGAGCAGCGCCAACAATAGCTGCAAAGCCAGGCGCCGTTCCATCCACAAACTCCACACCCCTTTTTCTCATGATGGTATCATCGGCAGCACCAAGCCAGAGTTTGCCGTTTTCCAGGTCCGGGTCCTCCACTGAGGGCTGGTAGAAATCAGGTTCTTCCACATAGCGTATAGCCTCAACTATCTCTTCAGCAAAGAGAGCGGCCATGCCTGCATCCAGAAGTGGTCCTAGGTATGGTGTATGGCAATCCTTTTTGATATGAGGCGGGAGTAATTCTCTGCACCGTTTCATAACCGGTTCCGCATCGCCTAGGGTTTCAACCTTCATCCCCAGCAAAGAATAGATAATAGGGAGATAGTAGGCTGTGTTTGGAAATGCTATCTCCTGCTTAGGGCCATACTTGTCTATGGCCTCCTTTAATTTTCCTTCTGCCTTGGAAACTATATTATAGCCGCCCTGTATGGCAGCAAACGCTACTAACTTTGACATATCTTTCTCCTCCTTATTCTTAAGGGATTATGCGATTCGATTCGATAATATCCTTTACGCCGCCTCTAACTCACGTCTTGCAGCCATATCAAAGAGGACCCTCTCTCTTGCCTTGTCAATTCCGAGCGCCTTTCTCTTCTTGTCAATATGGGCAATCATCTTCTGGGCATGTATTACTGGATCTGCCTCAAAATCCCACATTCCACCATACATCTCTTCAAATTCCTTAAAGAGATAATCCTGGAATACCGGGGCACCGGTTGCAGGAAATGTTACCCCGAACACAGTATATACACCGGAGGCCACAAAGTAATGACCTATACTTATTGCCTTCTCGCTCATCCACTCAGGGGCCGATCCGGCTGCAGGCAGTTCACTGATGTCATCTCCCAGCCCTCCTGCCTTGACTACCTCGGTTGCTGCCATAAGGATCCGGCTGTTATCCACACAGGAGCCCATGTGCAGTACTGGTGGTATTCCCACAGTCTCACAGACCTCTGCTAGGCCTGGGCCACAAAATACCTTTGCTGACTCTGGTGTCAGGAGCCCTGCCATGCCAGCGGCAATGGCATTACATCCGGTGGTCAGCACTACAACATCATTTTTGATCAACTCCTTGATCACAGCGATATGATCATTGTTGTGAATGGTTCTGGCATTGTTACAACCAACCACTCCACCTATGCCTCTTATCCTTCCATTGATAATGTTCTGATTTAGAGGGACATAGGAACCCCTGAATGTTCCCCCAAGGTGATAGTTGATAGCCTCGTAGGAAAAACCACAGATTAGATCGGATTTTTCACCCGGGATCATGATATCAGCCTTTCTCTTGGGAAAATTCTCTATTGCGGTCTTTACGATCTTCTTGGCTGTTTTCAGGGCATCTTCTTCGTGGAATTCCAGATGGATTACGTTTTCCTCTTCCATCTTGGCAATCGGCATGGTTGTAATCAACTTGGTATGAAAACAGGCTGCCACATTGGCTACATTCTCCATAATGCACTGGACATCGACCACCATGGCCTCAACTGCACCGGTAATGATGGCCAGCTCCTGCATGAGGAAGTTACCTGCCAACGGAACACCATGTCTCTGGATTATTTCATTTCCCGTGCAGCAGATACCAGAGAGCTGGATACCATTTGCGCCAACCTTCTTGGCCAACTCCTGCATCTCTGGCAACTCTGATGCCACTACAATCATCTCTGAGAGAAGCGGTTCATGGCCATGGATGACGAGATTGACCATATCCTCTTTGAGCACACCCAGATTTGCCTGGCTTTTCAGGGGATAGGGAGTGCCGAACAGGATGTCCTGAAGGTCAGTGGCGATCATGGAGCCGCCCCATCCATCAGCAATGGCTGCCCTGGTACCCTGGAACATCAGATTTTTGTAGTCCTGATCAACACCCATATGGGTCCGGTGCATGATCTCAACTATCTCTCTGTCAATACCCCTGGGGAATACACCAATCTTCCTCCAGAGATCGACCCTTTTGGCAGGGGCCCTGCGGGCAGTAAGAACTTCACCTTCCTGTTGACCCCACTGGGCAAGGGCCTTTTCTGCAACCTCCAGAGCTATATCATCTATCTCCCGTGGTTTTTCCTTGTCCCCCTTACCTTCAGTAAGTGCTACCCCAAAGTCAGGGGCAATCTCTAATAACTTCTTGGTATCCTTGATTACATAGTCTTCTGTTTCCTTCCTTGCAACAGCTAAGAATGTCTCTGCCACTCCCCTGCCATGATCTGAGTGGGCTGCTGCACCGCCGGCTATCATCCGGATAAAGTTCCTGGCTGCTATTGTATTTGCCGTAGCACCGCAAAGACCCTTGCGCTCGTCTTCACCTTCGATTCCGGCTTTGGGAAGTGGTAAGCGACAGGGGCCCATACTGCAGTTTTTGCAGCAGGTTCCCTCAACACCTATGGGACAGGGTTTCATCTTTTCTGCCCTGTCAAAAATGGTTTCAATCTCCAGCTCCCCAGCACGGGCAATCATCTTTAAGCTTGCTGGATCTATGCTCTTCGGAGCAGCCTTCTTTTTCTTTTTTTCAACTTCTTTTTTCTCTTCCTCTGCCATTTCAAATTCCTCCTTAGGGTGAATACTCTAGACCTTCTTGATCTATTTATCTAATGTTAATGAGGGTATTAATTCTCTGCCATTAGGTCATTTATCATCTCCTGGACCAATTTTATGGATTCAGGATGCCTCATAATCAGGATATCTGATCCAGCCAGTAGATAACAAACAGCGCCTACAGCCTCCATAAGGATGGCCCTTCTTCCAGGCTCACCCATTGTTGGCAGCTCATCTTTGGGCATGCCTGCCTCTTTACATTTCCAGATCTCATTTCCAAGGTTATTAATCATGGGTATCTGGAGCTTGTCATCCTCTTGAGTCAGACCCGCCTGGGTGATCCTTTCCATAACAGAATAGGCATACTCTATACCATAGCCTAGCCCACCAGTCGTTGGATCAACAAGTAGATGCTCATCCTGAACACCGAGGTTGCCAAGTAAGATATTGAGCTGTTTGGCCAGATTAATATCAATTGGTGTCGAGGCTACCACTGTGTGTTTATATCCAAGGGAGCTTGCACCTACACCTTTGTGGATAGCTTCTTCCACTGGGGAAAGGCCAAGGTTTTCTCCTTCACACACCTCGGCAATCTTCTTAAGGACCTGTTCATCCTTTTCGTTGACCGCGGTCCCCCAGAAGACAACTGGAACTGGCACTGCATCAACAATCTTTTTGGCCAGATCCGCTGCCTCATCAACTGGCCTGTCCTCACCATTAGGGTCAGTACTTTTTAGCTGGACAACGATTATCCGCGCCCCATATTCCTCGACACACTTCTTCGCCCAGGAAGGGGGATCGGAAATGACATCCTTGAATGGCTCGATGGCAGCTTCTGGCCAACCCTCTGGCTCCATATCCCATATCTCCATGGCAATTATGGGCTTGTGGGGCATGCTTCCTTCAAAGAGATGAAAGGGATAGCAATCTCTACCGCCAACAGTAGCCGTCTTATTATCAGCACCTATGGTTATTTCCTTTATCTTGCCTGTGTAATTTATTTTTGGAATCTCAAAGGCCACTTTGTACCTCCTTTTTGAAAATCTATTAGAAAAATGAAATCGTTGCAGTGATACGGGCAGCTTCTCTTACGCGCTCCGTTGCTCGCACAAGCAATACAGTTTCTCTTTACTTTCTGTGTTTTGGTTTGTTGATTTACTTAAAAAAGTGACAACTTGACAGCGTGCCGAAATTTATGAAAAAAGGTACTGTATCGAAAAATCAGGTCACGCCATCAAGCTCCATGAATGAGAGTAGAGACTAGCTTTACGGTATCCTTGTTAAACAGCAGACAAGGCAAAGTCTATCTAATTGAAGGAGGGATCTTTGTCAAGGAAAAAAATACACATGATACAGATTTCGGACACGGCTTCAATCGGCTAATCTGGTCAAAAATACAATCCTTACAATGGGATTTTGTTGGTTTGTGGGGATTTCCGAATTTATTAAGGGTAAAGTACCTGTTAAATAGAAATGGACCATTAGGAGGTAGGGAAGGCATCTTCCCTGAACCGCTAATACAATGGTGAGAGCTGACCTGTTTGGTGTGCACTGATCTCAGCCAGTCTTCACTCGTAAGTAGCAGGTTTACCAGAAAACTCAGAGAATTGCAGAGTCTCGGGCCCTTGATTATTAATTTTGATTTGCAAATAGTACGCTCAAGGGGTATGGTAATATTATCTTGTTTTGTTTCCGTAAGGCTGGCTCTATTTCAATGTTTCGATCTCAAAAGATAAAGAATCTCGCAAAGAACCAGATAGCTCTTA
Source organism: Deltaproteobacteria bacterium (assembly GCA_019310725.1). Classification (GTDB taxonomy): domain Bacteria; phylum Desulfobacterota; class DSM-4660; order Desulfatiglandales; family B25-G16; genus JADFWK01. The sequence continues at coordinate 14,114 of JAFDDT010000055.1, forward strand.
TGCGGCATCCAAGCAATAGCAGACCTGTTGTTCGGTTGCTTGAAGAAAATGTTGTCTTAGGGGTTGTAAAGGAGATCTGCTAATACTATGATTGATGAGTCCGGGAGGCCATATATAGTGAACTGGTAGGCTGCCCCATAACCGACAGAGAGTTTTGTGTATACTCCTTGACAACAATTTATAATATGTTTGTGTAAGATGACGTTAAGCCAGTAACGAAGCTGAAACTGCATTTCTACCCACAATCTATTACAGATGAAGAAAGAAGAAAACATGCACGGATGGGTAGAGGTGAGTGTGCAATAAGGGCTGCCAGAGATTTCACCAGAAAATGTTTGCAAAAAATTGCGTGATTACCCAAAGGAAAAGGTGAGAATGCTCTTGACAGGTACGAAATAGTTACTAACTAAAGTTTTGTTAGGGTTTTTTGGAAAAACCTAGCATAAATAGCTTGACAGAGAAAAATAAAAAAGATATGCTGTTAACCCTATTTGTTCTTTGAAAACTAAATAGTGAATACCGATCATGGGTCCTACGTTTGATTATGTGATGAGTATGATATGAGGATTTAATTTGAGAGTTTGATCCTGGCTCAGAATGAACGCTGGCGGCGCGCCTAACACATGCAAGTCGAACGAGAAATCTCGAGCTTGCTCGAGAGAGTAAAGTGGCGCACGGGTGAGTAACGCGTGGGTAACCTGCCCTTAAGTCTGGGATAATCCACCGAAAGGTGGCCTAATACCAGATACTGTCCCGAGAACCACGGTTCTCGGGATGAAAGCTGACCTCTTCATGAAAGTTGGCGCTTGAGGAGGGGCTCGCGTGCCATTAGCTTGTTGGTAGGGTAATGGCCTACCAAGGCTACGATGGTTAGCTGGTCTGAGAAGACAACCAGCCACACTGGAACTGAGACACGGTCCAGACTCCTACGGGAGGCAGCAGTGAGGAATCTTGCGCAATGGGGGAAACCCTGACGCAGCGACGCCGCGTGAGTGAAGAAGGCTTTCGAGTCGTAAAGCTCTGTCAAGTGGGAATAAAATCCCGCGTTGAATAGACGCGGGATCTGAAGGTACCATTGGAGGAAGCACCGGCTAACTCCGTGCCAGCAGCCGCGGTAATACGGAGGGTGCAAGCGTTATTCGGATTTATTGGGCGTAAAGAGCGTGTAGGCGGTTGGGTTAGTCAGATGTGAAAGCCTTCTGCTCAACAGAAGAAGTACATCTGAAACTGCCCAGCTTGAGTACGAGAGAGGAAAGTGGAATTCCCAGTGTAGAGGTGAAATTCGTAGATATTGGGAGGAACACCTGTGGCGAAGGCGACTTTCTGGATCGATACTGACGCTGAGACGC
>JAFDDT010000262.1 GCA_019310725.1 Deltaproteobacteria bacterium
CAAGGTTACAGGTGCCCTTTTTCATACCCAGGGCGGGCTCAAAGTAAACCAGTTAGCGCAAGTAATCCAAACTGATGGTAGGCCTATTCCTAACCTCTACGCTGGTGGCGGAACGGCTGCGGGCTTTTCTGGGAAAGCCGGGCCCTATGGATACTTATCAGCCAACGGCCTTTTGGCCGCCCTGGTTCTGGGTAAGATTGCTGGAGAGAAGGCGAGTAAAAGCGCCTTAATGCAAGGATGAGTTGTCCATTCTCTGAGAGAGAGGATGGTAACTCATGGTTTTACAGGTAACCCATAACCCTAAACAAGGAGGTAGTCATGGCAAACACAAAAAAGAAAAGAGGGAATCGGGGTATCTCTCGAAGGGATTTCATCAAAGGTACTGCGGCGGTGGGTGTAGCAGCCGCAGTGGGATCCATAGGCTTCCCCAATGTGCTGCGAGGTGCAGCGCCGCCAGAGATTCAAATCGGCAACATACTCCCGCTTTCCGGTCCTTTGGCCTATCTCGGGAATCAGCTCAAGAATGGGGCAGTAATGGCTGTCAATGAGATCAACAAGGCTGGAGGGATCAGGTCCTTAGGTGGGGCTAAACTGAAACTACTGGATGCCGATAGTGAAGGAAAAGCAGATCTTTCCATCTCTGGCGTAGAGCGCCTTGATAGGGCAGGCGCAGTAGCTATTATGGGTTGTTTGCAGTCCGCCGTAACCATAGTAGCGACTCAGGTAGCTGAAAAATATCGGGTGCCTTTCGTTGTATCTGTAGCAGTGGCTGATAAGATAACGGAGCGTGGGTTTAAGTACACCTTTCGCCTTCAGCCAAGAGCTGCACAGATGGCACCCCAAACTGTTAAATTCATCAGTGATATCGCTAGACAAGCCGGTGAAAAGGTCAAGACCATTGCATATATTCATGATAATACTGCCTTTGGTGGATCCCTATCGGGTCTTGTTGTTGAAACTGCCCCTAAGTATGGGATGGAGGTAGTTGCCCGGGTGCCTTACTCACCTAGATCTGCGGATGTGACAACGGAGGTTCGAAAGATAAAGGCGGCTGGAGCAGACATTGTTATGGCCTCCGGCTACTTTTCTGATGGTGTTCGGGTCTTCCGAGCCATGAAGGGGCTACGGGTCAGACCAAAGGCCTTTGTAGGTTGCGGTAATGGTGCATATAGCGACCAGAACTTTGTTAAGGAGTTGGGCGACATGACCGAATATGTCATGGACGGTAACTACCAGGCCAATCCTAATAGCCCACTGGCACAAAAAATGTTCGATCACTACCAGGCTCTCTACGGTCAGAAAATACCGCCTTCCGCGGTCTTTGCCTATGAGCCCGTTTATGTCATCGCCGATGCTCTGGAACGGGCTAAATCTACCGACCGTGAAGTCCTCCGTAACGCTCTGGCCAGAACCAACCTAAAAAAACATGTTTTGCCACAGGGACCCATTGTTTTTGACGCCACCGGACAAAACAAAAATGCCCAGATAGCGTTGACCCAGGTTCTTGGGGGCAAGATCAGGGTAGTTTGGCCCGAGCAATATGCCGAAGCTAAATTGGTATTCCCCATGCCATCCTAAGTTGGGCTGTTCAGCAGAGAATAGGGGATTGTATGCACAATTCCCCTATTCTCTGTGTTTTCTGGAAAGAGGGTTGTATCGATGAGTTTCACGTACATTTTGCAGACGCTTCTTGATGGATTATTGATGGGGGGGATATACGGGTTGGTCGCAATTGGGCTCACCCTCATCTTTGGGGTTATGAAAGTTATCAACTTTGCCCATGGAGCCCTGATGATGTTGGGTATGTATGCTACATATTGGGCCTTTGCGCTGCTGCACATAGACCCTTATGTTTCCATTGTGATAACAATACCTATTTTGTTCCTAGTTGGTGTGTGCTTTCAGAAATTCCTCATCAATCCCATCATTGACGCTCCAGAGCATAATCAGCTTCTCCTGACCCTGGGGGTCTCTTTGTTTCTGGAGAACATAGTGGTGTTCCTCTGGTCGCCCGACTATCGGGTAGTGAAGACCCCCTACGAGTTCGTCTATTTTTATATTGGTGATGTGTCGATATCACTGTTACGACTCCTGGCCTTTTGCCTGGCCATGCTAGTCGCTGCAGTGGTCTATCTGGTGCTCACCAAAACAGACCTGGGGAAGGCGATCCGAGCTTCTAGTGAAGAGCCCAGCGGCGCCTTACTAGTGGGGATCAACGTGAGGCGGATCTACTGGACCACCTTCGGTATTGGCGCTGCATGTGCGGGGGTGTCAGGAACAGCTGTTGCCCCCTTTTTTCCCGTCTACCCGACTGTTGGCGGGATTTTCGTTATTACTGCTTTTATGGTGGTGGTGTTGGGAGGGATGGGCAGCGTTATAGGGGCATTTATAGGGGGGTTGATCGTTGGGATGGCCGATAGCGTGGGAGGCCTGTTTTTTCCCGGCGCTATGAAGAATCTACTTTCATTTGTTATCTTTATCCTCATCTTACTATTTAGGCCGACAGGGCTGTTTGGAGGCAGCAAATAATGCGTGAACATCAACCTCAAGAAAGTTGCTTGGGCAGAGGACTGAGCTGGCAAAAATGGCTTATCATTGGGTTGATAGTAGCTGCTCTCCATTTTTTACCCTGGACGTTTCCTCCTCAGTATGTGCACATAATGATCATGATATTTCTTTTTACAATCATGGGGCAGGGCTGGAACATCTTGGGAGGGTATGCAGGTCAGTTTTCCTTTGGTCATTCGTTGTTTTTTGGGTTGGGGGCCTATACTTCAACGCTCATGTTTGTTCATTGGGGATTAAGTCCCTGGATCGGGATGGTGTTTTCCTGCTTTATTGGAATCATGATGGGGCTTTTTGTGGGATATCTTAGCTTCCGTTTCGGCCTCAGTGGTCCTTTTTTTGCCCTAATCATGCTGGCCTTTGCCGAAGTTTTTCACATGATAAGCATAAGCTGGAAGGCTGTAGGTGCGGCGTTAGGATTGCTCATACCATTGAAAGGAACCTCTATCGCCCTGATGCAGTTCGTGGACAAGAAGCCTTTTTATTTTATCACGTTGTGGATGATGATTGGTGCTTTGTACCTCGTTTGGCGTATGGAAAAGACCCGTATGGGGCTCTATTTCCTGGCAGTCAGGGAGGACAACGATGCTGCTGAAGCTTTAGGGGTAAATACTCTTAAATACAAGATGGTGGCCATGACCTTGAGTGCAGGACTGACTTCCATAGGCGGAACCATCTATGCTCAGTATCTGCTCTACATAGACCCCGACATAACCTTTGGGGTAATGAACTCGATAGAGATATTGATTCGTCCCATCATTGGGGGCCCCGGTACCGTTTTGGGGCCTTTACTGGGCTCACTAGTGCTAACGCCACTTGCTGAGTTTACCAGATTGGCTTTTCAGTCTTATGGCGGGGTATATTTAATGATCTATGGCGCGATTTTAGTAGGGGTGATCATGTTCTTGCCGGATGGAATCATGGGTTTAGCCAAAAGAGTTTTCTATAAAATGCGCAAAGAGGTGGGGTAAGACATATGGAGAGCAACCGTTTCTTAAGTGTTTTAAACGTTTCGAAATCGTTTCGTGGCTTGGCCGCTATTTCGAACGTCTCACTTGAGCTGAATCCTGGCGAGATTCTTGGGCTCATAGGTCCCAACGGGGCAGGAAAGACCACCCTCTTCAACCTTATTACGGGTTTTCTGAGAGCGGATTCGGGGGAAATAGAGTTTCTAGGAAAGAACCTGGTGGGCTTAGAGCCTCACCAGATTTGCAAAATGGGCATCACTCGGACCTTCCAGATTGTCAAACCGTTCAGTCATCTTTCGACTCTGGAAAACGTGGCGGTGGGATGTTATAATCGCACTGCCGACCTAAAGGAAGCCGAGGAAAAAGCCTGGGAAATAGTGCAGTTTGTGGGTCTGAATAAAAAGGCTCTTGATCCCGCCAGCAGTCTCACCACGCCAGACAGGAAGCGATTAGAATTGGCACGGGCTCTGGCAACTGTGCCCAGATTGCTGCTTCTCGACGAGGTAATGTCAGGTTTGAACCCAACGGAAGAGCATGAGATTATAGATTTGGTCCGTAAAATTCGTGAAGCAATGGGTCTGAGTGATCGCATTGTTGTTATTCATCACGGTGTGTGTATCGCTGATGGTGATCCGCGAACGGTTGGTGAGGATAATAGCGTGATTGAGGCATATTTGGGGAAAGGAGCCTACCTTGCTAAAGATTGACAAAATCGATGTGCACTATGGACAAGTTCAAATCCTTAGACAGGTCTCTTTTTCTGTAGACAAGGGAAAGATTGTTTCCCTCTTGGGAAGCAACGGTGCAGGTAAGACGACTACTGTCAATACCATTTCTGGAATTCTGCCAGTAGCAAAGGGATCCATCCAATTTCTGGAGCAGAACATAACAAAAATTGAGCCATATGCAAGGGTGGAAATGGGCTTAGTCCAAATCCCTGAAGGGCGTAAAGTGGAAATGGGCTTAGTCCAAATCCCTGAAGGGCGTAAATTATTTCCAACACTTACCGTCATGGAAAACTTGGAGATGGGGTCATACCTTAAAGGACCTAAATCGCAGCGGAATGAGTCTTTCAGGGTGGTGTCGGGCCTTTTTCCGATTCTGGAGGAGCGAAAGGGCCAGTTGGCAGGCACTCTATCTGGAGGAGAGCAACAGATGCTAGCTATAGGGCGCGGGCTTATGTCGAAGCCGAAGCTACTGATTCTGGACGAGCCGTCACTCGGCATAGCACCGCTCATTGTTGAGGAGATTTTCAGGGCTATCAAAGAAACAAACCGCGAAGGGGTAACAATTCTTCTCGTGGAACAGAATGTGTCTCAGGCTCTGGCTTTTTCCGACCAAGGTTTTGTCCTGGAGGAGGGCCGGATCGCACTTTCTGGGGAAGGAAAGGATCTTCTGACAAATCCGCACATCAAAAAATTGTACCTCGGCCTGTGAGATAATAAAGCGGGTGCCTGATATGTTGAACTGGGATAATCAGCAGGCGGTGGTTGGGTGTCGGGTCTCCTATTTCCCTACCCCCAGTACTTAGCAAGATTCCTGAGAGGAGAGATATCATGTCTGATTATCTGGATAAAATTGTCACCTATGTTTGTCAGTCTACGTTTGATGATCTCCCTAAGAACGTGATTATCCGCTCTAAAGAGGTTGTGGCAGATAGTTTGGCTGTGATTGCTGCTGGCGCCCAAGAAGAGGAGGTTAAGGCATTGACTGACAGGATCCTTGAGTCCAATACTCTTCGTGTAGCCACGGTCATTGGTGTAGGACTTCGTACCGAACCATTGAGGGCAGGATTAATTAACGGAACAGCAGGCACATTTCTGGAACTGGACGAAGGCAACCGGTTTGCCGGGGGTCATCCAGCAATCCACGTCGTACCTGCCGCCCTGGCAGTAGCTGAAGAGAATAACATTTCCGGCAGAGACCTTCTAACCGCCTTGGTATTGGGTTATGAGATTGCTGCACGTGTAGGCATTGCCTGCAAGATGCGAATGTCCATGCATCCCCATGGCACATGGGGCACTGTGGGAGCCGCAGTCGCTGTGGGTAAGGTCATGGGTTACAAAGAGCAGGCCATGAAAGAGTTGATTAATGTGAGTTCCTCTCTAACCCTAGCAACAAGCCGGCGCACTATGCTTGAAGGTGGGACTGTTCGCAATGTATATGCTGGTGTCAGTGGATATATGGGCATTTTAGCCCACAATCTGGTTCAGTCAGGTTTCACTGGTGAGAGAGATGGACTCGGGAGTGTTTTTGGCAGCGTGGTGTCTGAGACCTTTAGGCCTGAGGAAATGACCAGGGATTTGGGCAAACGGTTTGAAATCGCTCGCAATTATTTCAAACGACATGCCTGCTGCCGGTATAACCATTCCACGGTGGACGCGATGAGCTCTGTGACTGCCAAGATGCCTGGAGGACGGATTGAACCAGAAAAAATTGCAGAAGTGGAGGTGGAGACCTACTCGCTCGCTGCCCAACTTAGTGATCAAAACCCTAAAAACACTTTAGCTGCCAAATTCTCAATTCCCTTTGCAGTTGCAACATTCATTGTTCACGGTCACGCAGGAGTCAGTGGTTTCACTCCTCAGGCAATTGATGATCCAGTAGTTAAAAGCCTCACACAGCGGGTGTGCGTATCGGAGGACCCGGAGCTCACTGCAATGCTTCCGGACCATAGGCCAGCTCGGGTTCGGGTCGTCCTGACCAACGGGACCGTTTTGGAGGCCGAGAAGTTTACGAATAGGGGAGATCCCGAAGACCCTTACAGCCCAGAGGAACTAGAGATGAAGTATTTTGAAATTGCAGAACGCGTTTGGAACCGGGAGGTTGCCGGAGCGATCTATGCAGACCTTATGAGGCTAGACGAGCTGGACAATATAAACCAGCTGACTGCTCGGATGTCTCCCGGAGTCTAAGACAAAGGAGCATGAGTATTTTCCAGAGTTCCATTTCGGGGGACAGCCCAGTTCTTCGGCAACATAGAGTATGTAGATGTATTCTGATACTTGAGCTCTCCCTTCATAGCTACGATTGAAAGTATTCCTCTAGGAGAGGCAGTTTAGGGGTTATTACCGATATATTTCAAGAAAGGGGGAATGGATGAGTTTCCGCGTAAAGATTATTTCACCTCTCAAAGCTACCGAAGCTGACATCCAGCGGCGGCAGTTGCGTTACAGCGAGCATGCAGGCCCGGACACGCAGGTGGAGGTCTTCAACCTGGGCGAAGGTCCGGCTGCCCTCAATACCCCCGGCGACTTGATCTTCTGTGAGCATGCTGTCTTTCAGGAAGGGGTCAAGACAGATCGGAGCGAGTTCGATGCCATATTGATTGACTGCGTTTTCGATGCGGCTGTCGATGCCTTGCGTGAAGAAACCAGAATTCCCACTTTCGGGCCTACACGCACCACTCTACCGATCATCTCACTGGTTGCACCTAACTTTTCTATAATTGCCAGAATTGAGAAGCAATCAGAGTTACTCGCCCAAGTGGTAAGGAAATACGGGTACGGTGATCGTCTTGTTTCGACACGTGCCCTGGGGATCAGCTACGAAGAGGCCAAGGAAAAGAAGATCTTCAATGAGGCGATGACCCGTCAACTCAGGCTCGTTGTTGAAGAAGACCAGGCCGGTGCTGTTATGATGGGGTCGACTACTATGGCTCTGGCAGATGAGGTGGCAGCGGTTGCTACTGGTATGCCGCTGGTCTTTCCCGGCATGATTGCCCTTAGAGTGATGCAGGTCCTCTGGTTTGATAGGTTGATGGTCTAGGTCATAATACAGTATCGCGACAAAATTATGGTTTCAGCCAAATAGTATTTAGGAAGATACTGAAAATTCTGAAAGGAGGAAGAAAAATATGTCTTATGTTACAAGCAGCGATGGAAAGACAATCTGGTACGATGTGGTTGGGGATGGCGAGCCTCTGGTTCTTATCGGGGGAAGCAGCCTTGTTCGTAGGCAATGGGACTTTATGCTCCCGATTCTTAAGGATCATTTTAAGGTTATATTATATGATCAACGAGGTGCGGGACTTTCGGACAGGAGCCCTGAGGGTATAACTGTTGAGCAATGGGTGGACGACCTCAAAATGATCCTTGATGAGATTGGGGTAGAAAAAACCCACATCTTTGGTACTTCTAATGGTTCTTTTATCGTAATTAGGTTTGCCGCTAAGTATCCTGAGAGAACAGGTGCTATTATTCACTATGGTATGCACAAGCTCTCTGACCAATCCATGAAGATGTCGCGCATCGGTGCCAAGATTGTTGATGAATTTGGGGTTGGAAATGGGAGTATGGGTGCCTACTTTTTGGTAAGATTGTTTGGAATGCCTCCCTCATATGAAGAATGGGAGACCAATAGGTTTGAGGAAAACCTCACGCCCGATGGATGGAAGGCCATGCACGATGCCTTGCAGGTGGAC
>JAFDDT010000263.1 GCA_019310725.1 Deltaproteobacteria bacterium
TCCAATGGGCTTTGCCCGGAATGCTTGTACTTAATAGAGTATGCCCAACAGCGTCTTGAGAAGTGCCCTTTTCAGGAAGGTAAAACTACATGCGCTAAATGCCCGGTACATTGTTACAGCCCGGACATGAGAGAAAAAATCGGGGCAATTATGCGCTACTCGGGACCTCGCATGTTGTATAGGCACCCAATTGCAGCTGTGTGGCACATGATTGATGGGCGGAGGAAAGAGCCGGTCTACCATCCAAGTGAGGAAAGCGAGAAGGGAGACATGAAATCGGGGAACACATGAAGATTGCGGTATCAGCTGATGGCTCTAATCTGGATGCAAAGGTAGCGAATCGTTTTAGCACTGCCGAATATTTGGTGATTATTGATGTCGACAGTGGCGAGTTCGAAGCTGTGTCTAGCCCAGTTACTGTACGCCAGCATGGCGCTGGCGTACAGGCTATCGTGCTCGCTGTTAGCAGAGGAGCGAAGGCAGTTATAACAGGCTATTGCAGTCCTGCCGTCGCCAGTCAGCTGAAGGCAAGCGGTGTGGAAGTTCTGACCGGAATGACCGGCACAGTGAGAGACGCTATGGAGCAATATAAAAAGAGTTCTTCTATGATGAAGCTACCTGAAGCTCATCACAGCTCTATGGCAGCTATGATTAATAAAGACGTTCTGATTCATGCCGCCAGAAATGCTGCCAGACAGTTCGTCACTTTGTTGCCCATCCTGATCGGAGTCGTGTTGCTTATAGGCTTATTCGATGTGTTTGTTTCCGAAGGATTGCTGGCATCTATCTTTTCGGGGAACGTGGCACTGGATACCCTTTGGGGAGCGTGCTTTGGCAGTATTTTTGCCGGGAATCCGATAAATAGCTATGTCATCGGCGGAGAACTGCTGAAATATGGTGTTAGCCTTTTTGCTGTTACCGCCTTTATCGTTACCTGGGTTACAGTAGGACTGGTACAACTGCCAGCGGAGATAGCTTTTTACTCGCGATACCAATTGCTATTGTTACCGTCTTGATTCTGAATCTTCTGGAAAGGTGGATTTCTTGAGTAACAACAGTCGGCAGCGATCTGGGAACAAACCGATTTTCAATCGTATGTTCCTTTTCCCTATTGTAATTCTAGTAATCTATGCGGTTCTTTTCGTTATTTCACCCGGTAAAGTCGGACTGGCTATTAAAAGTAGCGGCAATGTTTTTCTCAACATGATTATTCCTCTTAGTTTGGTCTTCGTTATCATGTTGCTTATAAATCTATTCTTAAAACCAGCGGCGGTAGCGAAGTTCCTCGGGAAGGGTTCTGGAGTTAAGGGCATCGTATTGTCGGCAGCAGCAGGCATCATCTCCACGGGGCCCATTTACGCCTGGTACCCCTTGCTTAAAGACCTCAAAGAGAAGGGAGCGGGAGAATCCTCAATTGCGATATTTCTCTACAACAGGGCCGTCAAGCCATTTCTATTGCCTGTCATGGTCACCTACTTCGGCTGGCTTTATGTGGTGACGTTAATCATACTCACAATTTTAGCATCAGTTGTCGTCGGATTCTCCGTAAGCATTTTCCCGCCTGCTAAAAGGAAATAGCCTTGCCGGATTCAGCGATCTGTTTTCTTACGTTTTAACGCTAGGATAACGACTAAAAACATCCCAACTGGCAACCACGAACTTTTAACCCTATAGCATTTACTTCATTTGCAATAACCATTGGCTTTAACTTAAATTGTCGAGCTAGCTCAAACACCTTGGCACAAGTAAGTTGATCCTTCTCTTTTAATGTTTCAAGCGTGGTAATAACTTCGCCATCAATATTTTTATGAACTGATTTATCATACGGGGTCTTCTCTATTTTAAAGCAACCAAGCTGACAATTCGTTATGCGAATACTTAGTCTATCAGCGATTTCCCCTATGGCAGTCTTAGGAACATCGGACTCTTTGGCTATTTCCCAAGCGACAGGACAGGATAAATATCCATCTTTTAATGCTGCTTTCAGCGTACCTTCCAACTGTGAAAGCAATCCTTTGGAAAGGTTACCAGGATTTTCTTGTATATGAATCCTTTCATTTTTCTTTTTTTGGTCAGCTTCGCTGAAATCTCGCATTGCCAGTATTCCTTAATATAATTACAGGGTGAGGTTATACCGTGGCATTTAATTCATGCCCCCCTGAGTCTACTCTCTCAGGCGGCGAAGTACAATGTAGCTTCGAAAACAGCGAAATAGTAGACAATAACATGGGTCTTTTGGCCTTATTATTGGGTCACAACACTCATCTAGTGGCCTCTAAGAAAACTGGGAAAGGGCAGGTAACATCTCGCCATACTCTTTTCGGCTTGTCAGCAACTGCTCCTCTCTTGGCAAAGAGCCTAGCCTGAGTATATTGCATTGGAAATTTGCTGCCAATAGAGCGTTGCATCGTGCTTGAGTTCCGCGCGAACAGATTGGGACGGTCCCTAGACACTATGTTATACTTTTTATGAATGAGACTCAATGCTTTTGTAGCGTACCTGCGGTATAGGTGCTGTGAAACATAATATGCTGAGACTTCAACCCAATTGCAAAACTACGGCTATGGGTATTATGCCACACACAAATGTAGAGGCCGCTCTTAAATTGGCGCTGTCTCTGGACATACCTTTCTGGCCTCAGTTGCCCAATGTCAGCTACTATGAGGACATGTATGCCCAGGCATCAGAGAACTTCCCTGGGATATCCCTCAACACTGACGAGGGGAAAATTGGCTTTGACACCAGTACCTTTGAGGAGGAGATAGTCAATTATTCCCAGAAGATGGCAGAGCCTGAGACCTTTGCCCTAAGCCGGAAATATTCGAATGTATATCACAACTTCCTGGCTGAGGACCTCAGTAAATATCCTGCTATTCGAGGACAAGTAACGGGACCGGTTAGTTTTGGCTTCAGGGTAATGGACGAAAACTTGAGACCTCTTATCTACAACCAGGAAGCCAGAACTTTGCTATTTGATTTCATTCAGCGGAAGGTGAACACCCAGTACCATCAGTTGAGAAAGAACAATCAAAATGCCTTTGTTTGGGTAGATGAGCCCGGGTTAGGCTGGGTATTTAGTGGTCTCTCTGGCTACAGTGATGTCCAAACCAAGCAAGATTATCGCAATTTCTGGGATGGGCTTGATGGACCTAGCGGTTTGCACCTTTGTGCCAATGTTAATTTAGCGTATCTTCTTGAGCTGGGAGCTGACATTCTGTCCTTTGATGCTTATCAAATGGAACTCATGCCAAAAGGTTATGCCGGCGCTGTAGCTAACTACATCACAAACGGTGGGATTATCTCCTGGGGAATTGTGCCTACTGATTCAGAGAACCTCAGCCAGCATACGCCAGAAACACTGGCAACGCTGCTTCTAGGATACTGGGAGCCTGTGTCTGACAACACCGGGGTGCCGGTTAGGAAGATTGCTAAGCAAGCACTACTGGCTCCAGCACGATGTTGTCTCAAGAATGTAGGCAAGGTGGGTGCCAGCGATGATATGCCGGGATCCTGCTCGCGGGAAACACCCGGCTCGACTACTGAGGAGCAACTGGTCGAGAGGGCCTTCGCGTATCTCAGGAGCCTTTCTGAAATTTTAAGGGATAAGTTCGCCCTGTAGCATCGAAGGGAAAACAATAATGCTGCGAGTCAAAAGAGTGTATAATGCAATTGGTTAAAAGGGGCTGATGTGTCTCAGAAAATCGAGGATAAAGCTGACGTTGCTGAAGTCAGGACTCATGAAGCCCCTGGTTTCATGCAGCAGATTAGAAGCAAGCATAAGGAACTTAACCTCACTTAGCAGGGAATGTAAGGCTCGCAATATGCAAAAGGTTTCTGCATATTGAAGATGATACGAAATAATCGACTCTAAACAATAAGAAGGAAAGGAGAAAAAGCCATGTTTTGTTTTCAATGCCAGGAAACGGCCAAGAATCAAGGCTGCACAGTGAAGGGAGTGTGTGGAAAGCCCGAGGAAACCGCGGATCTTCAGGACCTGCTCATTTATGTGTGTAAGGGGATCTCGGTTTACGGCGAAAAACTGAAGGAACTGGGCTCAGTTGACAAGAAGGCGGCTCATTTCGTATGCAAGGCCCTTTTTACCACCATCACCAATGTAGCGTGGAACGATGATGTCATCATTGACAGGATCAAAGAAGGCCTAAAGGTTCGAGAAGCAGTCAAGGAAAAGGTTGGAACCTCCATGCCCGACGCACTTCCGGATTGCGCCGTTTGGCGCTCGAATGACAACGCTGAAATCCTGGCCAAGGCCAAAGACGATGAAGTACGAATTACGACCGCCGAAAACGAGGATGTACGCTCCTTGAGAGAGTTACTCATCATCGGCTGCAAGGGAATCGCCGCTTACGCCGATCATGCCGCTATTCTCGGTTATGAAAAGGATGATATCTACGGTTTCCTTATGGAGGCACTGACCTCCACCACTAAGAATCTTTCGGTAGATGACATGATTAACATGGTGATGAAGGCTGGAGAGATGGCCGTAAATACCATGGCTCTTCTGGACGAAGCCAATACAGGTACCTATGGTCATCCCGAGATTACGGAGGTCAATATCGGAGTAAGAAAAAACCCAGGCATCCTGATCAGCGGCCATGACTTGAAAGACATGGAAGAATTGCTCAAACAGACCGAGGGAACCGGTGTTGATGTTTACACTCACGGGGAAATGCTTCCGGCTAATTATTATCCGGCATTTAAGAAATATACTCATTTTGTTGGCAACTACGGCGGATCGTGGTGGCATCAAAACGAAGAGTTTGAGTCTTTCCATGGCCCCATCATTCTTACCACCAACTGCCTGATCCCCATTAAAAAGGATAATACCTATCTGGATAGACTGTTTACCACCGGAGTGGTGAGTTATTCTGGAGCCAAACACATTGCG
>JAFDDT010000056.1 GCA_019310725.1 Deltaproteobacteria bacterium
TTGGGGTTCACCATCCAGCCCTTGCAGCCGTGGTTGGGTACACCTACCAGGTTCAACTTAGAAACGGAGCCTAATCCACCGCAGGTGAATTGAACCGGTTTAACCCGGTTCATAACGTAAGGCATGCAGCGCCATTGCTTTCTAAAATATGCAATAGAGTTGTGTTGCCTTTTCCTCAATTACTCACCGTGAACTCAATATCCGTTGTAATTTACCACCCCACACATGCCAGCTTTACGTCAAGCATGTGGCCGTTGACGGCTTCTATACAGCCATTATATGCCTATTCTCTAATCCCTCTTTCTCTTTATCGAATATCCAGAGCCACAAAATAGTCTTGACATTCAACGGAATAACTGCCCCGATACAATCGGGGCGGGCAGGTTTTCTTTTATTATCATATACAACTCTTTTGAATTCTTACTTTTCCGCCGAAATTCAATAATAATCCAACTTCAATCTTTGTTGCCTGCCCACAATGTTTTGCAACTCAAGGCGGGCGAATCTTCAAGTAATCGATTGAACTCTCAGAATAATGTCCGTAATTTCTTTATATTTAAGCCTATCCGCTTTCATCTGGGTGAATCTGTGGCTGAATAAGAAAATTCGAATTGGTTGAAAATTCAAGTCCTCACAGTGCTTTATTTATTTCTATCGGGCTAATTTCAAGGTTAAGGCCCTTTCCCAATCCAAAGGCGAAAGAATTCATCATCGAATCTGTATTTGCCCTGTTTTTGCCTATCCAGGATTCCCCTGCTTTCCAGTGCCTTTAAGGAAGCCTGGATAGAAGAGACCCCGAGCCGCCATCTTTCGATGAAGTCCTTGGAAAAAATACCGTCGGGATCATCTTTGGCCAGGGCAATAAGGAGTTCTCGCTGCTTTTGCGAGATGCCATCCCAGAGTGCTTCGTAATTCAGAGACTCCTGATTAATAATCACGCATATTGCCTTATCTACCAATGCTTTTCCTATGAGTCTGGAATCCCTTGCCTCCTCCCATATATTATGGGCGATCCGTTGGATATTGTATGGCATATCACGGCCTTTTTCCAAAATTAGATCAACTACACCATCATTTAATTTATATCCTCCTTTCATGAACCAATTTTCAATAAACGCGGTGAATAAATCTCTTGGAATGGGAGTTAACTCGATAATTCTTCCCATACGATAGAAGGCCCGCCTTTTGTCTTTCACCATGTCTCGTATTACAGATCTCTTAGAACCGGAAAAAATATAGCCAACTCGCTGGTGAGATTGGACTACTGACCGAATAGCCTTTTCTACATCTTCTCCATTGTATTTAGTGATATCAGAAAACTCATCAATGACAATTACAAATTGTTTTTTCTTCTTTATTGACGCCTTTTCAGGATATTCCAAAACCTCAGTTAGTATTTGAAAGACTTCTTTTTCTCTGGCAATATATTCCACAGAAAAAGAGACCGTGCCATCGGGATTGGGATCCAGTTTGGGTCGTAGACCTGGAAGAATACGCGGGATGGCTTTAACCATTCTCTCGAGCTTGCCCTCAGTTGCTTCAACAACTGCTTTTGCATATAGCTCAGTAAAATGCCGAAGGGTAGGGGCTTTAAAAAGATCAATGTAAGCGGTAAGAGCATCATCCCTTTTTAAGTTCTCCTGTAAATTTTTTAACAAGCAGGTTTTGCCAATACGTCTGGGAGAAACGAGGAAAACTTTGCCCATATTGCTCATTTCCATTGCTAATTCAGACAGTTCAGTTTGCCTATCTGCAAAATGATCACCGAAAACAAGACCTCCATAGATAAAAGGATTTCGCATCGTTTTATCAACCTTCTTTATCCGGCTTGGGTCAATAAGATCTGATAAAATATATTACGCTATTGGCGTAACGTTATTAGCGTAACACAGAAAGCAGAATGAGTCAAAGAAAATTAAGAAGAAAATTTTTTTTTGATACCTTATTCTATTTGGAGTTAGAGAAAATGAAAATAACCTCTTTCTGGTAAAATATATCAGCAATCCTTCATTCCCTGTATGAGGGCTTATGTCTCTTAATAATAGCTCCTTAGTTCCTCCTATTGCTTCTCAATTTTTTTAGGAATTCGTGTGCACTCTTATGGGTGGGATCAATTTCCAGGATTTTGCGAAGTTGCTCACATGCCTTTTTGAAATCTCCCATATCTACACAGAGCAAACTCAGGTATAGTCAAAGAATGAACGATACAACTGACTATCTAAAGTTTAAAGGTCATCCTGCTTATCAGCATCTTTACTCCTGGAAATAATATCATCCATAGACCCAGCAAGACGAAAAACGCCCCAGCCCCTGTTTTAATATAATTTGCTAGAAATAGCCCGCTTACCGCGGTTCCAAGAACCACGGCCAGCAAAGAGGTCATCAGCACAAGGGCACCCACAGGCCCAAGAAATACAGCAAGCCGCGATTTGCCTTCAGCAGCAAGGGCAAGACAGGGTCACGTCATAGTGAAACCTAACCTATTGATTTCTAAGCTTCTTGCAGGATATGGGTATCTTTTTTTTGGATTATGCCGCAATAGTCCAGATGAGTGGGCGTTTCAAAAAAAAAGACACCCATACCCTGGACTTTGACGTTACCGTGAAGGGAAAGAGTGGCCAGTTGCAATATCACCCTCGCAGGCGGTATACAAAAAGGCTTTGAAACTTATGACTGCTCTGTCTATCAGATGGGTCCGCGTGAGCTATTAAATGCTTTCTTGGCCTTGCGAATTGCGACTTATAAAATAAAGCTGGAAGTATATGAAGCAGAAAAAGATAATTGGAGGGCGCACAAAACGCCAGGGGGTGTGTTTGAGACTTTGATGGCTATATTGAATTATTCAGAACTCTACTTGCCATTGGCTTAGCTCCCTTTGTCTTAATAAGGTGAAGCGAAGAAGCCAAGTTTTTCCACCACATCCCGTATTTTCTTTTTATCCAGGGTGAGTGTTACGTTTAGTTCCATAATTACATGTTTAATCCTCAATTTCTAGATGCCAAGAATTTTTTCAACCATCATTTATGTTGTCACGATTTTTCCCTTTGGCTCTGATACTACCTCACCTACAATAGCAGCATCTCTTATGCCCCCCTCATGTAGCCTTTTGAGCAATCCTTCCGAATGCTGTGAGGAAAGAGCGAATAATAGCCCCCCGGATGTTTGGGCATCGAACAGGATGAGCAGGCGCTCATCGGATATCTCAGTAGATCTCTCTATCATAGAGAGGCGAAAATCTCGATTTCGAATGGTCCCTCCGGGGATCAATCCCATCTGAGCAAGGTCTTCGGTTCCCGGAAGAATCGGTACCGCGGAAGAGTAGATCACTATGCCCACATCCTGACCCTCAACCATCTCGCAGGCATGGCCGAGCAGCCCAAAGCCGGTTATATCGGTACAGGCATGAACCTCCACCTCTTTCATCAACTCGGCTGCTTTCTTATTCAGGGTTGTCATACACTTTATCGACTCAGCCACTGAATGCTCATGAGCCAAACCCCGCTTCAATGCAGTATTGATGATACCGGTGCCCAAAGGTTTGGTCAGAATAAGTTTGTCGCCAGTGATGGCACCTTTATTGGTCAACACCTTTTCCGGGTGGATGGTACCGGTCACTGAAAGCCCGTACTTTAGTTCATTATCCTCAACGCTATGTCCGCCAACAAGGAGCACTTCTGCTTCTCGCATCTTGTTCAGACCACCTTTTAGGATATCCTGCAAGATAGAGATATCCATCTTATTTATAGGAAAACAGACAATATTCATCGCAACGACTGGCTTTCCTCCCATTGCATAAACATCGGATAGGGAGTTGGCCGCAGCAACCTGACCAAAGGTATACGGATCATCAACAATTGGGGTAAAAAAATCCAAAGTCTGGACAATGGCCAAATCCTCCCTGAGTTTATAGACCCCGGCATCCTCTGCATTTTCTATTCCCACAATCAGGTTGGGATGGGAAATGAGAGGCAAACCACATAAAGCCTTATCTAGGTCTCCCGGACCTATCTTGCAGGCTCACCCGGCACCATGCACGGTTTCGGTTAGCCGTATCTTGCCGTGTTCACCCACTTGATTTTCCTCCCTCATATAATGCTTTTTTGAAGATCTTACAGCTCACCCGCTTGCCGGTAGTTGTAAAGAAGTTTTTCAACTGGGACATGCGTTTTCTCCTTTTTCGCCTGCGGTGCTCGAAATACCTGCTAGCACTCACTGGATGTATGGCCATATTTTTGTGCCGCTTAGGCGGAATTTATATTAGGATTTACAATAAGTCAAATTAAAATATTAAATAGTAGATCTGACTTTAATAGGGGTTTTCAATAGTAAGAAAAAGGGAGGATTTTTAGGCTTGCCCCTTTTTCTCTCTTAGGAACTGCAGGAGGGCCTGTGTTGCAGGAGAAAGGGACTTTTGTCGCCTATACACGATGAAGAATTTTCGATCCAGTTCCAAATCTTTAAGAGGGATAGTCTTTATGGTTCTGAGCTTAATTTCGTTCTCTATTGCTTTCTCAGAGATAAATGAAACACCGGCACCGCTCTCCACTGCCCTTTTCACGGCAGCAGTGCTTCCCAGGCTCATCACAATAGTGAGGTCTTCTTCTTTTATACCTGCTTGCTGTAACCTTTGTTTCACTGTAGCCCTGGTTCCAGAGCCGCTTTCGCGCAGGATAAAGGGAACTTCTCTGAGTTCCCGTATCGTTACCGGATCGTGTTTGAACCATCTCCTGGTGGTAGGGCTAATTAGTACAAGCTTTTCAGAGGTAAAAGTCTCGAACACTAATTTATCGCTTTTTTCTCTTGTCCCTACTAGACCTAACTCAACCTCATTATGTGCTACTTTCTCAATGATCCCTTTTGTGTCGCCAATAACGAGCTTGATATCAATGGCAGAATATTTCTCTTTGAATTCAGCCAAGAGGCTGGGCAGGATGTATTCTCCTGGAATGGTGCTTGCACCGAGAGTCAATTCCCCTTTCACCAATCCTTTTAGTTGTTCAATAGACTGCACGGCTTCATCTACAAGTCGCAAAATCCTGCGGGCGTAATGGTATAATGTTTCGCCAGTTCTGGTGGTGGTTACTTCTCTACCTTGGCGATCCAATAGTCTTGTGCCCAGTTCTTTCTCTAATGAGCTGATTTGGAGGCTTACCGTGGGTTGGCTCAGGAAAACGGCCTCGCTGGCCCGTGAAAAACTCTTTTTTTCCACTACAGCACAGAAAAGTTTGAGCTGATTAAGTTCCATACCAATTTCTTCAGGATGCAATCAACCTTTGGCGGGCTGTTTGGGAAGCAGTCCCTTGAGGCCTTAAAGATTGGATGTGAGTTTGGTTTTAGACCCCCGCAAGTCTTTCACGTAGTTACTTCCCTGCATGGATTTGACGCGATTCTTAACCTCAGCTGCAAGTGAGCTCGCCTCTCCGATATGCTTGATGGGTCTATATTCGTTAGTAACGACTGCGATGGAGATTGGCACAATGGGAAACTGTTCTTTGTGCCCTTTACGATTTACAGAGTCGATGTAGCCACGCATCCTGTCTCCTTCATCGTAGAAGTCTCCCACAATTAGATCGAAATTTCTTATCACCTCCTGGCAAACGTCATCCAATCTGTCAGGTGGTATAACAAAAACGAAGTCATCTCCGCCAATATGACCTACGAAGGTATCGGGGGTGTGGAGTTTGCGTACGGAGTTTGTAACAAGACGGGCTGTCATTTTGATAACCTCGTCTCCTCTCAGGAAGCCATACCTGTCGTTGAAAGACTTGAAATTGTCAAGGTCTACATACCCGATAGCAAACAAGGACCCGCTATCAATCCGTTCCTGGATTTCCTTAACAATCGTGTAGTTTCCCGGGAGGCGAGTAAGGGGATTGATATCGCGTACCCTCGCGGTTCGCGTCAGGTTAAGAGAAACCCTTGTCCGCAACTCTTTGGGGTCGAGCGGCCTTTTTAGGTAGTCGTCAGCAGGGATATCCTCCCAGTGGATTGCAAGCACGTGTTCATCGGACTGGAGTATCAGTACGATTGGGAGGTAGCCGAAGATTGTATCGGCTTTGATTGTCCTGCACAGATCCTTCCATGTCTCTCCCTCCAATGACTGGTTGATGAGGATTATGTCAGGAGGGGCACTATAAATTGCGTCAAGGGCATGGAGCGAAGATTCTGCGCTATTAAAAATAAAATGGCCCCCATTCTGCTCCAAGAACTGTTTTATTCCATCCACGCTCGATGGATCATTATCGATTATCAGCAGCCTTTTTTCTTCTTGCGTCATTTCCCAATGCCATCGCCGGATAAAAACTCTTCGGCATCTTGAAGTTTATCATCCATTTCCTCGATGATCTGTTCCAAAAGAGAATCGCTGATGTTGAGGGTCTGCCAAGCTGCCAGGTCTATTTGAGGAACGAGACCGTCTCCTGCAAAGCCAAAACCGATACCTCTCACCAGGGTATTGGCAACATGGACAATGGCAGTTGGCAGTGGGGCGAAGCTCGAGAGATTCGGCTTATGGTGGTAAGTAATCGGATCGGTAAGGTTATCAGGCAGGTGCCACTCCTGACAGAGCCAATTTCCTACGGTCGTATGATTGAATCCTAGGATCTCCTCTTCTGCTTCATACGTTGAAATCTGTTTCTCGGCAACTACCCTATCAATGCGCGATGATTCTTTAGGCAGTTCGATTCTAATTATTACCTTACCTATATCATGGAGGAGAGCAGCGATGGATACTTCCTCAGGATTGGGGGCGTTGATTCGCCCAGCGATGATCCCAGCAGTCGCAGCACACCCGAGAGAGTGTTTCCACAGGTTAGAAAATCCCCCGGTTTTTATCATGTCAAAGACCGCAGTGCTCAGGACAAGCCCCTTAACCACGTCGAATCCAAGGATGATCAGGGCATGCGTGATATTTGAGATGCGGCCGGGGAACCCATAGAAGACGGAGTTCACAACCCGAAGGATCTTGGCTGAGAGCGCCTGATCAGAGGAGATTACATTTGCAATGTCTTCGGCTCCAGCATTGGAGCTTTCCATCAAGGGGGTGACCTTTTCAAAGACACCCGGCAGAGTCGGGACATTTTTCAATGTCGCCATGCGTCTTTGCATAGTCTCTTTTTCGACACTCACGCTTTGTACGCCCTTTCCCTCGAACGCTCCAAAAGGAGATTCTTGATTTTGCTCATGAGTGGATCTCCTTCCACATGCCTGAAACGAGAATGAAGCTCATCAATGTGCCGGTTGAGGTTTTTTCCAGTATCGCCGGTATCCAGCGGGTGCCCCTCCGCCGTAATCTGCTCGACCCCCATATCAGAAAGACGAGCGATTATTTCCTTGGTCAGCATTGCCCCTGCACCGTATAAAACCATTCCTCTCTTGTTGGTTACCGGCTTGGCAAGTTTCATCCCCGGCGCTGCAAGGCTAAGTCGTACCTTTTGCATATCTTTTCTCTCTGTGGCGATTTGGTTGAAAGGGAAAACAGGCAGGCCATAAACCTGACATTCATCAATCAAAGCCCTTAATATTGGTACATGCGCGAAAAGTCGCTTTTGCTCGATCTCGCTAACAAAACACTTTTTACGAGTTTGTCAAGAGTAGGTGTTCAATAACACAGGTTATCAAGATCTGTCAAAGCCTATTGAGCAATGTAACACAAGCAGGATTCTTGCAAGTTGTTTCAGAGACAAGCCAGGAGCCGCTGTTCAATGGCATGTAGTCTTTATGTGCAAGTCTGAAGACAAGGTGCTAATTTACTGTTGGGTGTCAGGGGCGACGAGGAGTTTCTGACCCGGATGGATAGCCTGGTCCGGTGCTATATTATTGAGACGACAGAGTTCTCGTACAGACATGCGATATTTTTGGGCAATTCGGTAGAGGGTGTCGCCAGGACGCACCTCGTGGTAACGCTTTTCTGCCCGAGGCGCAGGTTTCGCTTGGAACGGTCTCGGAGCCTTGGTCTTCGATGGAACCGAACCCACTGTTTTTTCGAGCTCATCAACCTTTTCAGTGATTTTTTGCAGCTGTTCTGTCGTGGACCTTCCAGATCTGTCTATTTCTGCGATAAATTGCTGCAGCTCTGTTTCCTGATTCTCGAGAGAGATTATTCTTGATTCCATCCCTTCAAGCCGTGCCAGTTTCTTCTCAAGCAGGTCAAGTTTAGCCTGGATGTGGCTTAGGTCCTTTGTAGACAGGCCACTGCCGCCTCCCAGCAGTAGTGCTATGAGGACGCTCAACAGGACAACGCACGCACTCCCAAGAAACAGGGCCTTTTTCGAAAGCCTATAGTCGCCTGATCCTTTTTGCCTTCGGGTTTCTTTTTGCTCCGGCGTATACTCCAGATCATCAGCAATTTCCTTCATGAACTCTTGGATTTCTTCATCCTGGTTATCGTCCATGCCTTTCTCCTTTCAACGGACTGGTTTTCTAGAAAAGTCATTTCTAGTGGATTATAAACAAAAAGGTTGTTTACATCAAGGTTTGCATTACTTTTTTATCCTTAGGTGATGCCATATCTATAACAGGTTGCACAGTAGGCCGTGGCGTTGTAAAATAAATCCTTATTCAGCCACGAATGGACACAAACGAAATTCTGAACAAAAACGTATCGTACAAAATCGTTGGGCTGGAGTGAACAACAAGTGGCGATAACTGTATGCTTTGAAGAAGAAGTAGTTGGAAACCATTATGCTAACATTCCTCCAGCAATTATCTTGAATTTTTCGAAAGAAAAACTTGAATATCAAAGAATTGTCAAGTAATTGTTCGTGGTAATTGGTGATAATTTGTTGGTTAATATTAATAAATCAAATAACACTTGGTATTCAAAAACTTTACACACGACGCTGATCTGGTGTAGGGGATAGAAAGGATCGTTGCTAGAAAGGAGTCAATAAGATGTTTCGAAATTTTAGATTGGTTTCCCAGGTCGTTTTCGGCCGGGGCTGTTTTAACCAACTCGATGACATCCTTGCCGCAAAGCGGGAAGATGCCGAATCGTTTATGGTCTTTCTGGTGGATGATGTTTTTTCAGAGCACAGTCTAAGAGACAGAGTGCCTGTGAAGAGCCAGGATCTGCTCTTATGGGTCAACGTGGATGATGAACCGAAAACAGTATACGTTGACGAGTTGACGGATCAGGTCAGGGTCTATATGAAAGCAGGCTCAGGCCGTCTTCCCGACGGCGTCATAGGGATAGGTGGGGGGAGCGCCTTGGATCTTGCCAAGGCGGTATCCCTTATGCTCACAAATGCCGGTTCTTCTGCCGACTATCAGGGTTGGGATCTGATCAGGAATCCTGCAGTGTATCACGTTAGCATCCCTACTCTTTCAGGGACTGGAGCTGAGGTATCCCGGACAACGGTGCTCACCGGCCCTGAAAAGAAACTCGGCATAAATTCCGACCATACCGTATTTGACCAGTTGGTACTCGATCCAGAACTGATTTCCGGACCTCCGGCAGACCAGCGTTTCTATACTGGGATGGACTGTTACATACATTGCGTGGAATCATTAGCCGGCACCTTTCTCAACGCTTTCAGCAAATCCTATGGGGAAAAGGCTCTTGATCTTTGCAAGGAGGTTTTCCTGGAGGGTGGTCCGGAGAGCGATGACAAGCTGATGATGGCTTCATACTTTGGAGGCATGAGCATCGCTTATTCACAAGTTGGAGTCTGTCACGCCCTTTCATACGGTCTATCTTTTGTATTCGGGATTCATCACGGAATCGGCAACTGCATTGCCTTTGACTACCTGGAGGAATTCTATCCAGAGGGGGTTTCTGAATTCCGGCATATGATGGAGAAAAATGGTGTAGAACTCCCCCGGAATGTCGTGGCCGGGATTGAGAGCGACAAACTGGATAAAATGATCGATGTCGCCCTGGCACTTGAACCGCTTTGGGAAAACTCCCTGGGGGCTGACTGGAAAAGGATAATGACGAGAGACAGGATCAGTGAACTGTATCAAAGGATGTAACAAAACTCTCGGAGGTCACATAATCCATTGAACTTGAACCGTTTTTCCTGAATCCTATTTTTGCCTTGCTTATGGAAGGATGGACTGTGGAATTGGGGCGAAGCCTCAAGCTCACAGTCCCAGTTTCTGTATCCCATCCAGAACGTGCTCTACACTGATTTCTTCCATGCACCGTATTGCACTGCATTGCCTCTTGAAGCAGGGGCTGCATTCCGTGCCAATTCGTATGACCTGATGGTCGGGTCCAAACGGACCAGTTCGCCAGGGGGCTGTTGGTCCGAAAAGCGCTACAACCGGTGTGCCCACGGCTGCAGCGATATGCATAGGCCCGGTGTCAGTTGAAACGAGAAAGTCTGTCTTCTCGTAAAGCGCAGCCAAGGTTCTCAAGCTCGTCTCACCAGCGAGATTGGCGGCCTTGCCCTCCATTGCGGATATGATATCCTGAACTCTGCTCCGGTCTTCACTGCTCCCCGTAAAAACCACCTCTGCCCCGTATTGTTGAATGAGGGTGTCGGCCAATTTCGAGAACTTTAAGTTACTCCACAGCTTTGTCTTCCACTTGGCCGCCGGATTGATCGCGACCAGCAATCTGGACTCTCTTATGCCATGTCGTATGAGAAGGGCGTCTCGGGTGGCGCGATCCTGATCCTGCAGGGGAAGATTGTATTCAATGTCATTGGAAGGAATCCCTATAGCATCGAGAAGCATCATGCTTCTCATCAGGGCGTGATTGTCCATGTCCACAGGGGGAACACGCTCATTCAAAAACACATAACTACATTCCATGTGTTCCATCCCTCTGCCATACCCTATTTTACGCCTGCCCCTGGACAATGCGATTAGAATACCGCTTTTGAGCAATCCCTGAAAATCAATGATCAGGTCATACCGGGTATCCCGCAGTTCCTTCAGAAAACGGTATGCCTCTCTCATGTTGTTTAGACATGATCGGCCCAGGATTCCTTTTAACCAGCGTTTTCGTTTTGAAACGAGAACACGATCCAGGGCATCGTGACCGCTGACAAGAGGTGCCGCATCCTCTTCCACCAGCCATGTAATACGTGCATCAGGATAGTGTTTCCTGATGCCATTTAAGGCGGGAAGCGTATGGATTACATCTCCAATGGCACTCAATTTCACGATGAGTATGTTCATTTTATCTTTGGAAACCACATCCTTTGATCGTGGTCAGAGGCTTGGGATTTGCCTGGTGTTTTCTCAGTTTTGCCATATAATTTCAAATGACAAAATCGAAATGACAAATCAAATCTTCCCCCTGTTAGATGAAGGCCTTACATTTCAATTTAGGCCCTAATACCTCTTTATTCCAGCAAAACTATGATTCTTACCGCCTCTACTATCTAACAGGGCAAGAATGTCTAAATGCCCAAAGCCACAGTCAAGTGAGGAAAGCATGGTAAAGCGACTGAAGGTAAATAAATGATAGACGAGTAACGAGCACCTAGCAACCAGAAAGGGTTCAAGCTGAATCCAGGTTGGGGCTTTGGGCTTTGACATTCGCCCTCTGAAATGCAAATCCCACGTCTCGCGGGATACGCCGTTTTGGGGTGCCTCCTCAAAGCCCCGTCCTCCCCCGCATAGCGGGATCTTCGATGGGCGTAGATTCCTTTCTTCAATGGTCACTGTGGTATCAATATGCCTTTTATCACGTCAACTGTCTTTTCTACTGCCCCCTTGTTGGCGTAATATACTCCAAAAGCGCTCTTGCCCATGTTTCTGGATCGATCGTGATCCGAGAGAAGCATTGCCGCGGTGTCATAAAGGCTCTCTGCGTCGTGCACGCGGAAAGCGCCTCCTGAATCCAGGAGCATATGTGAGATCTGTTTAAAATCGCTCATATCCGGTCCAAAAAGTACCGGCTTTGAAAATAGGGCAGGTTCAAGCGGATTTTGTCCTCCACAATGCACCAGGCTTCCCCCCACAAAGGCAATATCTGCCAGGGCATAAAGTCTCTTCAGAATCCCGATGGTATCAATAACGATCACATCAACTCTTGTATCTGGTGCCAGCCTGTCCAGATCTTTCAATACATATGTGGAAAATCCGGCTGATCTGAAAATCTGGCAGATGGATTCGGCACGGCTTGGATCCCTGGGTGCAATAATAAAGAGAAGATCCGGAAACTCCTCTTTCATCCTTGAAAACGCATCCACAAGGATTGTTTCTTCCCCCTTATGGGTGCTCCCTGCCACCAAGACATTCTGCCCGGGCCGTATATGCATGGATCGCCTTAATCTCTGCAGTTCCACCTTTGGTATGGGATTGTATTTTTGATCGAATTTGAGGTTGCCAGTCTTTGTAATCCTGTTTGAAGGGACTCCAAGATGTTCGAAACGCCGGGCATCCTCCGCGGTCTGGGTGCATATCTTAGAAAATGTCAGAAACAGCGGTTCTATAAAAAATGATAGGCGCCGGTATCCTGAAAAAGACCTGTTTGAAAGCCTTGCATTTACCAGTGCCAGGGGAACCTTGCATTTTTTCATTTCAAGTAAAAAATTTGGCCAGATATCCGACTCAACTATGACTACAATGGCAGGATCTACTTTGGCTGAGATGTGTTTTACGGAAAACGGCAAGTCATAGGGAAAGAAGAAGATTGCGTCCACACAGTCTTTTAAGAGTCTACTTGCTATTTCAATGCCTGTTTTAGTGGAAACTGAAAAAACGATATTCCTATCCCCGAAACAACCACTTAATCCCTTAACCAGGGGAACTGCTGAGATGACCTCTCCCACTGAAAGCGCATGGACCCATATCGGCTTACTGTCCGGTTTATGGGATCTATGCTCCGAAATACCCTCTGGAAGAGCTGCAAGTCCCAGTCTCGGAAGAAGCGTTTTCCGCCTCTTATCGGAGGCCAGTACCATCGGGACTATCAAGGGAAATCCCAGTACAATCCCTGTGAGCATCAAAATATTATAGAGAACGATCATTCTCTCGCCCTTTCAAGGATTTCTCTGATATAAGGAAGAATATATATGTCTTCTCTGTTGAAACAAGAGAGTGCTCGGGACAATATCTCTATTCGACGTTCCAGTGCTTCAGATCGATCAATAAAAACCTTGAATTTCCCTTTGACCTTGCACAAACCCCCGGTGGCCAAGAAATCCTTATTTTCAAGCTTTTCGTAGACAACTTCAACACCAAGCTTCAAAGCAAGATCTTCAAGATATTCCAAAACCTTTCTGTACTCCATGTTCATCAACCAAACTTACAGCGATACTATTCATACATCAAGAATTAATTCATTATGGGGTAGCCGCATTTTCATCTTTCCTTAATCGTATAGGTTTTTGCTCGTCTCTGCTTTCTGACTATAGGAATGGTTCTCAGTTCTCCCAACTCTAAGCTTTGTTTTTGGCCCAACAAGTAGTATTAAGAATTTGTTCGACTATTCTGAAAGCAATAACCTGAGCCATTCGCAAAAAGCAAAGAAAGAACCCTAGATATTTAGGGGGAGGACATGGATAAGGATCAAATAGCGAAAATAATCCGCAAGAGATTGAACCTGGGAGATCAGGATTGGTCAATCATCGAAAAGAATCCCAAGTTCCAGCAACTGTTTCAAAACGCTATTGAGGCAGCAAAATACCGATTGGTTGCTGAGGTTATTGAGTCTAAAGGCTGTCATTCAGGGCATGTTGTTGGCCAGAAGCTTATTTTTGATAGCTCCGGGAATCTCCTCACCAAGGAAAATCCTGATCGAGTGTGCGCCTTTTTGATGCCGAACCTGACGGTTTTGATCAATGCCTTTTTTGAAAACCTTATGAATGGCCGGAATCCCAATGAGGTGATGTTTAGCACAACGGGATGTTTTGATACTGGCCCGAGTTGTGGCGGGTGGGGGCATGTGGTTGTGAGAATGAGTGCCGAATTGAAGGCTTGACCGAAGAGGTTTGCCTCTGATGGGTGCGATGACGATCCAGAAGGCAAATCCTGAAGATTGCATTCTGGTATCAGAAAAAAGCTCGGCTAGAGTTCTTTCCGGGTGGTTTGGTGAGGTATGGGCCTATTTGCTTTTTCTTATGATGGAGCGCAGCTGCTTGCTTTCAATTCTCCATTCATCCATTTGCGCACCCCCAGAAATTATCTTTGTGATTATCTTTAGTGAATCCGACAGAGACGTGACATACGATTCTTTTACTCTGAGTGAAAAACCTCTATTCACATATTCCCTCAGCGCACCAAAGATAGTTTCAATCAGTTCATCGTCTTCAATGGGTATATCTATGGTAAAATCCCGTGTATTCATCGACACCATAAGTTCTTTTACTTCCTTCATTTCAGCCTACCTCTTTGTTTGTGGTTCGGACATTGAGACGCTGAGTAGGCGAAGCCTGATCCCATACGGTCAGTCCAAGATTATATGGTTCGCGATTTCAGTCTAAGGCATCCTTGATTGGAATTACTATTCGCAAAGAAACCTTACAAAAAAACCCTCATTTTGTCAAGGATTAAAAAGGGTTACAGATTTCCGTCGTTTCCCTGGCGGAGAAAGGCCATTAAAGGCTTCCTCGCCGCCCTGCTCATTTAAGTTCCTCGTGGATTCTAACTGGTTCAAAACTCTCAGCTTTATTTTTTACCCACCAAGTAGTATTAGAGATTGGTCATATGAGTTTGGAGGGTACAAACCGATCTAGATCTCTTTTGCAAGAACAGTACGCATGAGAGGTCTGTAACATAGGAACTCTTGCACCTCAAACGCAAATCCTTGTTTCAGTGAGGCATGTTCTGTGTTGATAAAAAGGTTCAAGTCAAATGAAACCGTGAATAAGCTGTGGTGGTTTCACGACTCCTTCTGGCACGCTGCCCTTATTAGGGAATTGGGTCCTGATCAGGCTAACCGACTGAACCTTGAGGTTTCGGAGAAAATATTCCGGATGATCACCCTGACCCTGTTACGTGAAAAGATTGTTCAAAGGGCGCGCTCAATTCAAGAATTGATGTTTGTCTTCAAAACGGTCTGGAAAAACGCATTTTTTGATGCGCTTTATATAAACGAGCCCATTACCTATGAGGGTGATACGGCTATTTGGACAGGAAGCGAGTGTCATGCCTATGATTCTCTCAACAAGGCCAACTTGCTGGAGGGCTATGAATGTGGTTGCCAGGCCCTCAGAGATGGGGTTATGAAGGCTTTGCGCCTCAAACCAATTCACGAGATCAAGGAAAGCCTCGTCAAAGGCGACGGCCGGTGTGTTATTACGATCACCTTCTCCCCGAATGACTAAATAAGTCACCCGCCAGTGTGAAGGAATGAGGAATGGCGCGTTAGTGCAGAAATTGCACTGCCAAAGCAAGCTCTGTTTCAACCTCGCGCTTTTTGCATACACAATAAGAAATAACATTTGTCAAAGAAAGACTGTACGCGTTGTGATGCCTTCTCAGGCATTCGGGAATCAGCGTTTCAGGCACAGGATATAGGATATGCTGTGGAAAGAGCAAAGGCTATTTACGAGACAATAATTGTCAGCTGGTTGGTTGAATTCTTTAGTTTTTAACGGCGCCCAGTTCGTGGCGAGGTCGTCTTGAACTAGCATTTAATTG
>JAFDDT010000264.1 GCA_019310725.1 Deltaproteobacteria bacterium
TCAGCGAGAACACCAACTTCTAATCCCCAGTCGCCCGGGATTCTCATCATGCGTGCCAAGTCTACATCCATTGAAAACTCCCCCGCCAAGATATACCGGAAACTGTCGAGATAGTCCAAAAACTGATTTGAACCCAGTGTTTCTTCCAGGGCCCTGATAAGCGGGGTCACAAAGACCCGGGTCACCCTTCCGTGCATCTGATTTGTCACCCTGCTATAGAAACCCTTGCAAAAGCTAAAGCGGATGTTTGGATGGGCAACAGGGTAACAGAGTCGAGCAAGGAGATCCCTGTCATAAGTGGCAATATCGCAGTCGTGTAATGCAATGACATGACTATCTTCAAGGGCGAGAATATATCCGTATGATACCCATGCAGACCTTCCCTTGCCATCATCACCGACATTGATTCCCTCCTCGGCCAATATATGATAGAGATTTTCAATGTTCGGGCCTGTGCACCAGATCAGTCTTGGTTTCTGAGGCAGAACAGAAAAGAATTCCTTTGCCTGGCTGAACTCCTCTGCATTTGCCCTTCCAACCGCGACAATAATGTTTTTGAGATACCTCACATCCTTGAGTTCCTGAATAATCCTCGGAAGACCAGGTCCTTCGAGTTCCACAGGAATATATGGCAGGACAAGGGAAATAGGCCTGTGCTTTATGGCCTCTTCAAGCTCCCCCTCAAGTTCCCTGACATCCCTCTGCTTAAGCCTGTGAAATGTTGCAATCTCACCATTTTGAAAGAAATCTGACATTTCTTCACCCTCCAATCTTTCTAAATTGAGTTCTCTTTAGCAAGTGTGAGTCAAAAAATTAAAGAACACTGGGATATGCAGCTTGTTGGGTTTGTTCTGATTATCGAATAATTGATACTGGTTACTCGTAACCATTCCACGATCAGGCATTCACCATTCAGAATACCTAACTTTAGGCACTTTAGTTCACTTTAAGTACTTTAGGCACTTTAGTTGTCATTGGTAGGGGTGGAATCAAAGTCATAGCCAGCTTTTTTGTAATTCTCTAATGCCCTCTCTTTGAGAAGCTTATCTTTGGTCTGATTTGAATATTTATCAGCCAGCTCTGCTGCATGACTATGCATACCTGCCTCTTCGTACTCTGCTACCTTTCTTTCTACCCTGTCATATTCTGGTGATGAATCAATTACTGCAGTGTGACACCACGAAATAATCTTTTTAACCCTTCCGCCACACTGTGGGCAACGGGAAAGAGGCATTTCATTCACCCCTTGGAGGTATTCAAAGCCCGCTCGGCACCTCCTGCAACCCTTTTCAGGGCCCTCAGCCTGATATTCGTAGATAGGCATTGAAATAATAAACCTCGCTTTCTATAGCATAAAACCCACTTTACCATAAAACCTGCTCCTAAGCTACAACCTATGAAAAACAACTCCTACATATCATAAATTCCCTTGTCTTGTATGGGGCGCTCCACAATCAGTGATCCAGCATTGGAATGAAGCATAGGATACTCTCCTCCGCCTTGCAGCGATGTGTGCCATTGCGTTCGGCGGATGGCGACTCATCACCGCGTAAGGCCCAAGGTATTTCGTAACCGTTCACAGGTTCAGGGTTCAACGTTCAGGCCTGCCCTGGCGCGACTTGCCTGGCAAATATTGCAATTTCTATACTAGTACTAGTTATAAGTCCTGGCAATACAGCATAAGCATTGCATGCCAGGTCTGGGCCAGGGGTTAAGGAAAAAGAAGGCATTGAAGACCCTAAGGCCTCGTTAAAAAGGCTCATTTTCCCAAGTAATTGCCAATTTGGCTCCAAATCTTGGATTACGCCTGAGGAAGCTGACGCTTTCCTCGTAAATATGTATCCCAACTGCAGTCCTGGGACGAGAATGGAACTTTGAACCCGTGAACCTTTGAACCCGTGAACGCCTACGGTATTTCTTGTGGGGGCTACACCCCGATCTGGTGCTAAGACATTATTGACTTTTTGAGCCTGGAGACTTATATAGAGACCTCTCAGATCTGCGCTTTGATAGGAGAGGTTTTTTATTGACTTTGATCCACAGTTACGGTATTTTAAATTTATTCTGAAATATTGGAGGGTTAGAATGTATGCAGTCATCCAAACGGGCGGCAAACAGTATAAGGTAGCACCAGGTGAAGAGCTGAGAGTTGAAAAACTGGATGGCGAGATTGGTGATGAGGTCTATTTTGATAATGTTCTGCTTGTCTCCAAAGACGACAAGGCAACAGTTGGAAAGCCTATTTTGAAAAATATCAGGGTCCAGGCCAAGATTACCAGGCAGGGAAGAGGTCCAAAGATAATCGTCTTCAAATATAAGAGAAGGAAGGGATACCGGAAAAAACAGGGCCACAGGCAAGATTATACCGGAGTAAAGATAACCCAGATCGAGGCATAAATTTGTTTCTTGTTACTCGTCACCCGTTTCTCGTTTTTTGAACTAGCAGCAAATAACGGGTAACCAACACAAAGTAAAGAAAAAGGGAGATAAAGATGGCACATAAAAAAGCAGGTGGTAGTTCGAGGAATGGAAGAGATAGCCCGGGACAGAGACTGGGGGTAAAAAGATTTGGCGGCCAATTTGTTAAGGCTGGCTCGATTATCGTCAGGCAAAGGGGCACGAGTATCCATCCGGGAAAGAATGTGGGTGTTGGAAGAGACTATACACTTTTTGCAAAGATCGATGGCTTAGTTACCTTTGATAATCTTGGCAAGTATAAAAAACAAGTGCATGTCCATGCCTCCTGACAACATTGCCGCTATTGAGAGAGAAAGCAATGCTGGTTGCTCGTTGCTTGTTACTGGGCGCTCCTTAGCAGGCTGCTGCCGAAATCCCTTTTCACTGGGCCTTAAACGTTTTCTGACAAATCTAGGGCTCCCTCCAGGCGATGTCAAAACTCGCCTTTAGGGCTCAAAAGGCTGACATCGCTTATCTTCCACTTCGCCAAGCTTTGTTTGGAATTTCCGTTTGGGAAACAGCCTGTCAAGATATGGGTAACCAGAAGACATACTTTAGGGAGAAAACAGTGCTGGTGTCTGGCTAACCAAACCAGCATACAGAAACGAGAAACAAGTAGCGAGAATGGGATTTATTGACGAGGCTGAGATCACGGTAAAATCAGGTGACGGGGGAGCTGGTTGCATAAGCTTTAGCAGAGAGCGATTTTTACCAAAGGGAGGGCCTGATGGTGGAGAAGGAGGAAAAGGCGGAAATGTTGTGATCAAAACCACCAGAAGGCTCTATTCCCTATACGATTTGCATTCAAAGATCTTGTTTAAGGCCCAGAACGGCAGACCCGGGAGAGGTAACAACAGATCAGGGAAAAGGGGAAAGGACATCGAAGTCTTGGTCCCAATAGGGACCATGGTAAGAGACCAGAAAACAGGAGAGCTCCTCGCTGATTTAGTTTACGATAATCAGCATATGGTATTGGTGGAAGGTGGAGCCGGTGGAAAAGGTAACGCACATTTCGTTACCGCAGCAAATCGGGCTCCTCGGTTTGCCCAGGAAGGGCAAAAGGGGACAGAAAAAAGACTCAAACTGGAACTAAAACTTGTCGCTGATATAGGGATAGTAGGTTTACCAAATACAGGCAAATCTACCCTCTTATCCCGCATTTCACATGCACATCCCAAAATAGGCAACTATCCCTTCACAACTGTTGCCCCTAACTTGGGGGTGCTGTCTTTTGATGATGAACAATCTCTTACCATTGCTGATATCCCAGGCCTCCTTGAAGGTGCAAGCAGTGGCAGGGGTCTAGGTCACAGATTTCTACAACATATCGAGCGCACCAGATTTCTTTTACATGTCCTGGATGTGAATCAGCCCCATTCTGGGGATATAGTAAAGGATTTCTCTATTTTAAGACAAGAGCTGGAACGATTCCACCCATGCCTGACTGAAAAGGATCAGGTAGTCATAATCAACAAGATTGACCTAAAGCCTTTCGGCAAAAAAAGCATTCAGAAAATCTGTCAGTCCTTTCATGACCTTGGGTATGAGTGTCTTGCTATTTCTGCCTTCACCGGAAAAGGAGTAAAAGAACTCAGGCAGTTACTGAGGGAAAAGGTGAGTTCTTGACGATGAGTTCTCGGAAAAAGATAGTAGACTCTGTTAAGAGGGTAGTTATAAAGATTGGAAGTGGTGCCCTGACAACAAAAGAGGGTTTGAACCTGGATGTTATCAATGCCCTGAGCAAAGATATCAGTCATCTCATGGAAGAGAATGGGCTGGAGATTGTTTTTATATCTTCGGGTGCCATTGCCTCTGGCATTAAAAAGATGGGATATTCTCAGAGACCGCAATCCATCTCACAACAACAGGCTGCTGCCGCAGTGGGTCAAAGCACTTTGATGCTTGCCTATGAGGAGGCCTTCAAAACGTATGACAAAAAGGTAGCCCAGATATTGGTTACCAAAGATGATCTCACCAATAGGAAAAGGTATCTTAATACCCGAAATACCCTTTTCACGCTCCTTCATTGGAAGGTCATCCCGATCATCAACGAGAATGACACCGTTGTTGTGGATGAGATAAAATTTGGTGACAACGATAATCTGAGCGCCATGATCGCCAACCTCGCCGCAGCCAATCTGGTCATAAACTTGACCAATATAGACGGTTTTTTTGATGATGATCCTCGAGTGAATAAAAATGCACATCGGATCTCTGTAGTCGAAAAGGTGACCAGCAAGATAGAGAAAATTGCCAGCTCCATTCCAGGTTCCCTGGGAAAGGGTGGAATGGAAAGCAAGATCAAGGCAGCCAGACATGTGGCCATGTGTGGGATTCCTACCATCATCGCCAATGGTACAAAAAAGAATATAATCAGGTCCATCTTTGAGGGCCAGGACGAGGGGACTCTGTTTTTGCCCCAGCCGATTCCCATGAAGAGTCGCAAGCACTGGATTGCCTTTGCCAAATCACCTAAGGGTAAGATAATGGTAGACAGGGGAGCAGAAAACGCTTTGATTAGGAAGGGAAAGAGTCTGCTACCTTCAGGTGTCATTGCTGTCTATGGAAGATTCATCATGGGAAATTCTGTAATCGTAATGAATCAGCAAAAGAGGAGCTTCGCTGTTGGTCTGGTGAATTATCAATCGGCCGATGTGGAGAAGATTATGGGGCTCAAAACCTCGGAGATTGAAGAAATATTGGGATACAAACACTACGATGAGATCATCCATAAAGATAATCTCGTCCTAATAGATAACCATTGGGAGGCATAGAGGAAATCTTGGCGGTCAAGGAGATGATACAGGGTATGGCCCGTGAAGCCAAGCTTTCTGCCAGACAGTTGAGGACCGCCCGTACCAGCGAAAAGGATGCGGCCTTGGACTTCATAGCGGAGAACATACTCGCCATGAAAGAAGAAATAATTAAGACAAATGCAGAGGATGTCGCCCTTGCCCGAAAAAAGGGCCTGAGTCCGGCATTGATAGATCGACTAACCCTCGATAAAGAAACAATAGGCTCAATGGTTGCCGGATTGCGGGAAGTGGCCGCCCTTCCTGATCCAGTTGGTGAGGTATCCGGTATGTGGAAAAGACCAAATGGATTGCAGGTTGGGCAGGTAAGAATACCCTTGGGAGTTATCGGCTT
>JAFDDT010000265.1 GCA_019310725.1 Deltaproteobacteria bacterium
TTCTCAAACATACCTCCGGAAGGTGCCTTTGGCGCAGGGTTCAGTGTGCAGTCTTTTTGCGGGAAAGGTACCACGTTTTGGTTCAAAGAACCAGCGCCAACTCCGCCACCGGGGTCGCCACTACCATGGCGCCTGTCCTTTAGAGCTATACGTATTATACCACAGCGGACACGATAATGCTATGTGCCGGGGTTTATTCTGTGCCGGCTGCTGTATAGTCTGGCCCAGGCAAACAACGCACCCCACGCTGAACTAAACCAAAAGCCAGATGTTATTGACGAACTCTCGCGGATGGATTAGAGTTAACTGGTGAGTTTTGAGTAGGATAAAAGCAACTGTTGCAGAGCCGGAATCAGCCCTTTCTTCTCAAATAGAAGTTCGGGAACTGTTCCGAATGGCCCCACACACGTAATATTTAAACTTACCTCCTTTAGCATCCTGTCCGACAAGAGCCTTGCCGCAATAGCCACACCTTGCCAGACCACTCAATAGGTAATGGCTGGCTACTCTCCTTGGATGAAGGTAGGCCAGTGCCCTACCCTTGAGCATAACCTGAACCTGCTCAAAGATATCGCGGTTAACAATGGCTTCCCAGGCATTTTCTACCCGAATCGGCTCCAGGTTGCGAGTGCTGCTCCGACCCCAGACTAGAGTACCAGTGTAGGCCTCATTGGTAAGGATCTTGTGGATGGTTGTCTTTCCCCAGCTCTGACCTCTGGGTCCGGTAATCCCCTCCTTATTCAGTTGCTTGGCAATCTCTACCAAGCCCTATCCGTAGGGAGCATAGCTGGCTACGTAGTAACCTCTTCGAGCACCTTCTCTCATTCCCCTGGTTACCTCTTCGCCAAGATTGGCCGAGTAGAACTCGTCCAGGCTTTCAATCATGGCCTCAAGAAGCCTGCCAGTGGGAGTATCCTCAAAAGGCTCGGTGATTGAGACGACCTGAACACCAGCTTTGCGGAGCATGGTCTTGAAGACAATTGAATCCTGGCGGTTTCTGGCAAACCGGGAATACTTCCATACCAGGATAAGGCCAAAAGGTTTTTTAGGGCGGCGGGCCATGGCAATCATCTCCCGGAAAGCAGGCCTGGCAGCCGTCTTACCACTCTCGGCCTCATCTATGAACTCCCTGATCACTTGGTGGCCGTTTCTGGCAGCGTACTCTCGCAGGGCTCGCAGTTGCGCCGAAATAGAAAGGTCAACGTCCTGTCGCTCCGATGATACTCTGGCATATATAGCTGCTTTCATATCACTTCCTCCTGTATTTGCTATAAGGCAGTTAAGCCGGGCAGTATTTACATTTGCCCGGAACTATTCTCCTGAGAATTATCGTGGTGAGCTCATCCCTCAGTTTTTGGTTGGCTCTAATAAGATCTTGAATCATCTTTTCCATATCATAATACTCCTGCCAAGTTTTCACTTCTGTCTCCCAAGCGATAATGATAGCTTTTAGCTCTGGCACCAGTTTCTTCACTACTGGCCACATATTGAAAGGCCCGTATTCAATTTTTACCAAATCGTCCTTATACAGCTTGATATGAAAGCTGTTTTCGGTACTGAGGCCATCTTTCCCCCTCGCCCATTGCTCCATCTGGAAAGCAAGGGCAGCAACCATACCGGGTATAACGCCACTGCTGCGTAAAGCCGATATATCACGCAACTTGCTATTAGCCGTAAGCTTCTTTTCTAGTTTTGCCTTGATGTTCTTCCTGAGCCCATCTGTTTTCTGAAGCAGTTTATCCCACTTATCAAAACCCTTCCACAGTGGTGAGCGTGGTAGGTGTTGCCGCAGTGCCAGCCACATGGGCGCGCTCCTAAGCTCCGCCGTTATCATGGCTTCTCCGGCGATTCGTGAGTCAAGTTGCTGGGCAAAGTTAACCAGGTCTCGATGGTGTTCCTCTATCGCGTTACGTAGAACCATCAATCTGCCTTCCCTTATTTCCCTGTCTCGCTGAGCCTCTTGAATCTGCTTGCGCACAGTACGGACATCAAAGCCGTCTTTGTCGGCGATTTGAGGTGGCGATTCCCCCTCCTCCTCGTACCGCTTTAACCATTTCCTGCGCACCTCCGGTTTAACCGGAGGTTTTCTTACTCTCTTTCCCATAATGTCCTCCTTTCACCTTAAACTAATGCTCATTGCCTTAATAATATTATATCTATTAGGTGTCATTAGGTGCAATTTCATGACTATTATTATATTTTCGCTGTTGACATCATTCCTATATATCATACAATAGTGTTAAATGAAAAGTCAAGCATATTCACACGCCGAGCGTCTTGAAGCTAAAGAACACGGCAAGGGACTAATGTCGCAAATGGTTTGCGTGTCTTAGCCAGATTGATTGTCCGCCAGCTTTTGGCTGAGCAGCATGGTTCTGATAAGGATGGTAATAAGAAGACTGCCACTGGAGGAATTACGGAGTCTGGAGATGAAAACCTATCTTGAAGCTAGGGAAGTGAAATCACTTGAGAATGCCGCCAGTAACGTGAGGGATAAGCTCCTCATCAGGCTATTATTCCAGCTCGGCTGCCGTGTCAGCGAGGCTCTAACACTGAAGGTAGAGGATGTAGATTTTGCCCATGGCACAGTCAGCATCCAGCACCCAGCACCTTAAGAGCCGTGTGAAGCTCATGTGTCCGGGATGTGGTGCGAGACTTGGTTTGGAACACCTCTTCTGTCCGAAATGTGGTAGCAAGATAGGAAAAGCGCTAACTGAGCAACGAGAGCACCGCCGGCAGAGGGTTTTGCCTCTGGATAGTGGCACCTTAAGCCTACAAGATGGCACTGATGAAAGCTACGGCACAGGATAGGGCAACGAGAACCGAGGAGAAGAGAGCCCGGAGGGAGAAGCGTTTGATCAATCCAGACAACATCGAGAAACTGGCTGAGAGGTACCTGGCTCGTATGCCGTACAAGGCTCAAGGCTGCCGCTTCCACTCCTTTGTAGTCTATTTCTCAAATATTCACAGATTGGGCTGGGTCGAAGCCACAGGCAGGGAGAAGCCGTCTGCCTTTCAGGACCATTACCCACCGGGCCCATCAAGGAAATACTATCGATTAACCGAGGCAGGTATTGCTGCCAGCGACAGGGACTGGGCAAACCCTCAGGCTACGCTCTATGGTAAGGAGTAGTGAAGATTCAAATGGGAATTACATCATCACACGCAATGGGAAGTTGGCAAATAAGTAATCGAAGCCCGGAACATACAATAAGTTTCTTGATATACAGCTTAAATAATTGGGGGAATATTAATCACCAGGAAGCACTTTGTGAGGCATCAGGAGTAATTTCGGAAGCACTTACAGAGGCAAAGAAACGTAAAAATGAATTTTCAAAGGTTAAATCAGTGGCAAATGAGGTAAATCACTGTTAAATCAATGCCAAATCACTAACAAATCAAGTAATAATTTGGGGGTATGTAATGGGAAGATTATATAAAGTAAAAGTAGATGAAATCCAGAAGTTAAGTAAGGAAGGGCACCTTCAGAAAGAAATAGCGGAGAGATTAGGGGTGAATGTTAGAACCGTAAGAAAGTATGCCCCTTCAAGTAGGTCTACTTCATCTGGTAGTAATCCCACAGGAAGTGTTCTGGAATCTATTCGAAATGTTATAGCCTTTATACTAGATCATATAGAGGTTATGGAGAACCATATGGAACTAGATAAAGTAAGAAATGGTCGCTGCCCTAGATGCTCGGAGAAACAATTTGAGCTTGATCCAATAAAACTTGTTTATAGGTGTGGAAATTGTGGCCACAGGCTAGTCCTACCCTCTGACGTTTGCCGGAACTGTTTTGCCCAAAATAACTATGACGAAGATACCGACCAAGATCCTTATAAGTGTAAGGAGTGTGGGCACGAAATGAATTACTGAACTGAATTTTCACACTCCAGCTTCACTACACAATGAGGTAGGATGGAATTAATGGACACCAAAGTCAGGTAAAATAGAAAGACGGAGGTGTCAGATTGAAAAGGGGTCCACAAGGAAGATACAGTAAGGAGTTTCGAGAAGAAGCGG
>JAFDDT010000057.1 GCA_019310725.1 Deltaproteobacteria bacterium
TGAACTTACATCCTACAGAAAAAAAGGTTCTCTTGACCATCCTTGAGCATGGAATGATTGACAGCGGAGAGAGGATTGTTGCAGCTGTGTCTGGAGGGCCAGATTCTGTCTGCCTTTTGAGAATCCTTTTTGAGCTTCGAGATGAGCTGAAAATCAGCCTAGTTGTTGCCCATCTGGACCACGGG
Source organism: Deltaproteobacteria bacterium (assembly GCA_019310725.1). Classification (GTDB taxonomy): domain Bacteria; phylum Desulfobacterota; class DSM-4660; order Desulfatiglandales; family B25-G16; genus JADFWK01. The sequence goes on from JAFDDT010000057.1 coordinate 186, forward strand.
TTAAGACCCCGGGAAGATGAAAAAGAAACCCAATTTGTTTCCAACTTGGCGAGCAGGCTCAATCTCGACCTTGCTTATGAAAAGGCCAGCAATGTGACCAAAGCACCGGGGACCTCTGTTGAGGAAAAAGCCCGAGGAGTCAGGTATGAGTTTTTTGAAAAAGTTCTTGCAGAGCATAACGCCCAAAAGGTCGCCCTCGGTCACAACATGAATGATCAGGCCGAAACAGTACTTATGCACCTTTTGAGAGGAAGTGGCCCAACGGGATTATCAGGAATACCTCCCGTTCGGGGGAATCGGTTTGTAAGGCCCCTGATTCAGGTAACGAGGGATGAAATCCATGCGTACCTGAAGCAACAGGACATACCTTTTATGGTGGATAGCTCAAATCTCGAAAAAAGGTATCTCAGAAACAAGATGCGCTTGGAACTGATACCAGCTCTCTTGGGCTACCAACCCCGGCTTGTGCAACATCTGGGTGAACTTGCCTCTCTCTGTAGAGAGGAAAACCAATTTATGGAAGAAGAGGCACGCAAGGGTTTCGAGAGGGTGACGCTTGATTCCTCGAAAAATGCAATAGACCTATCCATTGCCAGCCTTCAAGATCTACCCTTCCCGCTTCAGTATCGCATTATCCGGCAGGCAATAAAACAGATCAGGGGAAATCTTCGGAGGATAGATATCAGACATATTAAGGCAATCATGGATCTTGCCAACAATGTGAAACCCCAAGTCAAAACAAATCTTCCTGAAAAGCTCATAGTAGCAAAGACATATGAAAGGCTCAGATTTTCTCTAGGGAGCGAAGTGGAAACCGTCGATTATGCCTACTATATAGAACAGATGGGAAAATTTCGCCTTCATGAAATCAATCAAACAATTCTATTAGACGAACAGTCAACAAAGTCTTTCTTGGGGTATTCTCCTTCACCTCAAGAGGCATTCATTGACCTTGACAAAATCGAATGGCCTCTCCTAGCAAGGAACTTTCGAGCAGGGGACAAATTTATGCCCCTCGGGCTTGATGGCTTTAAAAAGGTAAAAGATGTCTTTATTGACAGTAAGATTCCATCTCATCAAAGAAAGAAGGTTCCTGTTCTCAAGAGTCGTGATGACATAGTGTGGGTGTGCGGCATTCAGATTGATCAGAGATACAGGGTTACCCAGGACACAAAAAGAATTTTAAGATGCAGAGTTGAATAAATTATGGTAGTGTATATATATTGCAAGTAGGTGTTTTTTATAATTCTGCTAATGTTGATCAATTTAGGCAAAGGAGAAAAATAGTTGAACGCATTTTCAAAAAACTTAACCCTTTGGCTGGTCATCAGCCTGATGTTGATCTTGCTCTTTCAGATCTTCAAAAAGGAGACTACCCAGACGGGACAGTTAAGCTATAGTGAATTTCTGAATATGGTAGAACGAGGAGAGGTTACCCGAATAACCATTCAGGGCGATAAACTTTCCGGTATCACAAATCAAGGCCGACCTTTTAGAACCTTTGCACCCAAGGATCTTGAACTCATAAAGATCTTACGCGACAAGGAAATAGAAATAACTGCCAGGCCAGATGAAGCGTCACCATGGTACATGACAGTCCTCGTATCCTGGTTCCCTATGATTCTTTTGATAGGTGTGTGGATCTTCTTTATGCGTCAGATGCAGGTGGGGGGCGGCAAGGCACTTTCATTTGGCAAAAGCCGCGCCCGACTTGTCAGTGATGATGGAAATAAGGTGACCTTTGAGGATGTGGCCGGCATCGATGAGGCCAAAGAAGAGCTTCAAGAAATCATAGAATTTCTGAGAGACCCAAAGAAATTCACCCGCCTTGGTGGGAGAATCCCCAAGGGTGTGCTTCTGGTAGGCGCCCCTGGAACGGGTAAGACTCTCTTGGCCAGAGCCATAGCAGGAGAGGCAGGGGTTCCCTTCCTCAGTATTAGCGGCTCTGATTTTGTGGAAATGTTCGTGGGTGTTGGCGCATCAAGGGTGAGGGATCTGTTTGTGCAGGGAAAGAAGAACGCCCCGTGTATTATCTTCTTAGACGAGATTGATGCTGTTGGCCGACACCGGGGTGCCGGATTAGGAGGGGGTCACGATGAACGAGAACAAACGTTGAATCAGCTCTTGGTGGAAATGGATGGATTCGAATCCAATGAAGGGGTCATTCTTATTTCAGCCACCAACCGGCCTGATGTGCTGGACCCAGCACTATTGCGACCGGGGAGGTTTGACCGCCAGGTGGTTGTCCCGGTTCCCGATGTGAAGGGACGGGAGGCTATACTCAGAGTCCATACCCAAAAAACCAGGATGGCAGACGATATTAATCTTTCTGTAATTGCCAGGGGGACACCTGGCTTTACCGGCGCAGACCTTGAAAATATGGCCAATGAGGCAGCCTTGCTAGCAGCCAGGAGGAATAAAGACAAAATTGATATGTCAGACCTGGAAGATGCAAAAGATAAGGTTCTCATGGGTGCCGAAAGAAAGAGCATGATCATAAGCGATGACGAGAAAAAAACTACTGCATTTCATGAAGCAGGACATACTCTGGTAGCCAAACTTCTTCCTGATGCTGATCCGATACATAAGGTGACCATTATTCCCAGAGGCAGGGCCCTCGGATTGACACAGCAGCTCCCTTTGGATGATAAACATACCTATACAAAGGATTACCTCATCACTAGCATTTGCGTGCTAATGGGAGGAAGGATATCTGAGGAAATTGCCTTTCATACTCAGACGACTGGTGCAAGCAATGACATAGAGAGGGCCACAGAGATAGCAAGAAAGATGGTCTGCGAGTACGGTATGAGTGAGGAACTTGGCCCGTTGAGTTTCGGCAAAAAAGAGGAAGAGATATTCCTGGGACGTGAGATTGCCCAACATAGAGATTACAGTGAACAGACAGCCCAAAAGATCGACCAGGAGGTCAATAGTCTTATAACAGAGAACTACCAAAAGACCCACAAGATGATAAGTGATAATGTTGATACCCTTAACAAACTCGCTAAAGCCCTCCTTGAAAGAGAGACCTTAAACGGGCGTGAGATAGAAGAAATAATAGGCAATAAGAGAAAAAAGAGACAATCAAGAAAGCCAACCGCGAAAAAGAAAAGTGACTCGCCAGGTAGAAAAACTCAAAATCCTAAACTGGTTAGGACATCATCTCGATCTTGACTCAAAAACCTCTATCATGGGCATACTGAATGTTACGCCTGACTCTTTTTTTGATGGGGGTATCCATTTCCGCTTGGATGACGCTGTAAAGAGTGGTTTAAGCATGGCCCTGGAGGGTGCTGATATCATTGATGTCGGGGGTGAGTCAACAAGACCTTCTTCTGATCCCCTGCCCCTTGATCAAGAGCTCGGGAGGGTAATACCTGTCATCAAGGCCCTCAGCCGTGAAGTCGAAGTGCCCATAAGCATAGACACCTATAAGAGCGAGGTAGCCAGGCAGGCCCTCGAGGCAGGCGCTACCATGGTGAACGATGTAAGTGCTCTGCGGTTTGATCCTGCTATGGGTCCTCTTGTTGCAGAGGCAGGTGTGCCCATTGTGTTGATGCACATGAAGGGAACGCCTAAGGATATGCAGATAAAGCCAACCTATAAGGATCTTCTTGGGGAGATAGCAGGATTCTTGAGCAGAGCTATAGAGCAGGCGGCTGGGATTGGCATCAAGAGAGAGCTCATCATCATTGATCCTGGTATTGGTTTTGGCAAATCTTTTGATGATAATCTCAAGATAATAAGAGAATTGCATACATTCTCTTCTCTTGGACAACCAGTTCTGGTGGGTACCTCAAACAAGGCCTTTATAGGCCACATTCTTGGTCTTCCAGTGGAATCTCGGGAAACTGGCACTATGGCCACTATTGCTGCTGCTACGATGAATGGAGCAGATATCGTAAGGGTCCACAATGTCAAGGCTGCCAGGGAAACAGTAACCATTATTGATGCTATAAAATCTGGGAGTTCCAAGCCTAAGGCCCTATAATTCTAAACCCCAAATCCGAAATCCCTGGCCCAGACCTGACTTACTTGGTGCTTCGATTCGCAAATAAAGAATGACCAAAATATATCTGGAGTGTGGCAGGAGGTTATTATTGTTTTGTATCCAGAACACCTGCCCGCCATGCGAGTCTGCAAGGCGATGGCAAGCGGGTATTAGGATTTAGGATTTTTTACATTTCACTGCGCATGTTCTTGTTGATCTGTGAAGTCTTACGAGGGATATACCATGTTGCTATGTATAGATGTGGGCAATACCAACATTGTCCTTGGCATCTTTCAAGATGATACCATGCTAGATCACTGGCGAATAAGAACAGAAAGAGATATGACCGGTGATGAATTGGGTCTATTAGTTAACAATCTATTTATACCAGCCAAGTTGGAGATGAGCAGTGTCGATGCTGTCATTATCTCCTGCGTTGTGCCACCCCTGTTGAGTGCCTTTAGAGAGTTTTGCCTTCGTTATTTTGGCCAGGAACCAATGATCGTGGGACCAGATATCAACACAGGGATGCCCATTGAATATGATCATCCAAAAGAGGTTGGGGCTGATAGGATAGTAAATGCAGTAGCTGCGTACCAGAAATACAGGACAGGGCTGATCATAGTTGATTTTGGTACAGCTACTACCTTTGATTACATATCCTCTGAGGGTGTCTACGAAGGGGGAGCCATTGCTCCAGGGATAATCATCTCCGCTGAGGCTCTTTTTCAAAAGGCCTCTAAGTTGCCTCGAGTTGAGATATTTGCCAACCCCAAAACCGTTATAGCGAAAGAAACCATCAGCAGCATGAATGCAGGTCTTATTTATGGATATGCTGGCCTGGTTGATGGAATAGTTAACCGGATAAAAAAAGAGGCAGGATCTGATACCACGGTTGTCGCAACAGGAGGTCTGGCCCCTTTAATTAAATCTGAGGCCACAACGATTGACTACGTCGAAGAGTTTTTGGCCCTTGAAGGGCTTAAAACGATATTCGATCTAAATGCACCTGCCCAGGCATTGGTACCCATAGCCCCAGCCTAATCAGTTGGTAACATTCAAAAGTTGAGGTCCAGAAACAGCCATTATCTTTTTAGACCTGAATGCCTCAAATTTTGAACGTTACAAAAAAGTCTGAATGACTATAATCTTCTATAGATTGGCTGCGTATATGATATAAACTTCTCTCAAATGTTTCAGGAAATCAGAAGCCGAGAATATCTACAGAAAATTGCTCACAGACTCCCAGGAACACCAGAGTCGAAAAAGGTATTGGCAACTGCAGAGAAGTATGTAGCTTTGCATGCCACATAGGTGTTAACGGGCTGTTGCCGAAATCCCTTTTCTCTTAGTCTAAAACGTTTTTTGACAAATCTAGTGCTCCCTCCAGGCGATGTCAAAACTCGCCTTTAGGGCTCAAACAGTTGACATCGCTTATCTTCCACTTCGCCAAGATTTGTTAGCAAAAAACGTTTCAATGACCGCTCGAAGGGATTTCCATTTGGACAACAGCCTGTTAACAACATACCAAACGTGGAAAGGTTTATGCGCTACAAAGAAGGAATCGTGATTCTATGACTCTCATTTGCACTCTTGACAATCTGCCTGATAATACCAACAACCCTGTAGTCACTATTGGCAACTTTGACGGTGTTCACAAGGGCCATCTGGCGCTTTTTAAAAAGGTTAGAGACAGGGCAATGGATTTACAGGGAACATCGGTAGTGATCACCTTTGAGCCCCATCCTATAAAAGTGATGTCACCTGAAAAACTGAGACCACTCATAACCATCTTGGAACAAAAGAAAGAGCTGGTAATGGGCCAGGGTATCGACATACTGCTCTTAATCAAGTTTACCTTAAATTTTGCTGGGATCTCCGCCAGAGGTTTCGTCAAAGATATCTTAGTGGATAGGATAGGGATCAAAGAGATAGTGGTCGGTTACGATTATGCTTTCGGTCATAACAGAGAAGGTAATATCAAACTCCTGAGGGAAATGGGCCAAGAGTTCGAATTTACGGTCCATCAAGTGAGATCTGTTTACGCAGGAAAAACCCTGGTGTCCAGCACATCAATTCGTAACCTTATTGTAGACGGCAACCTGTCTGAGGCAAATCGATTGCTTGGAAGAAATTATCAGATTAGAGGAAAGGTTATCGAAGGCAGGAAGAGAGGTGAATCTCTCCTCGGTTACGCAACAGCCAACCTCAGACTGCCTGATGGGCTAATACCTCGAGAAGGAGTATATATCGTTACTGCAGAGTTGGAGGGCAAGCTCTACCAAGGATTAACGAACATAGGCTACAATCCTACCTTCAAAGACAAAACGCTGTCGGTAGAGACCCACATTTTTGATTTTTCTGCCAATATAGTAAAGCAAAACATTAAGGTAAATTTCCTTTCGCGTTTGCGTGATGAAATAGCCTTCACCACTGTCGAAGAGCTTTCCCAGCAGATCAGCAGGGATATTGAACAGGCACGAGAGTTTTTTCGGGAACAAGAGAAACACTAGATGTCTTCATAGCTCAAGATCTTGTTCTATCTAGACGGCTAGATTGATTAACCAACAAGGACTGAATACAGTGAATCTTGTTATCGAGCTTGTTCCGACAGCTTCTCACTGCATCGAGACCACAGCTAAAAGAGAATACTGGAAAAGTGTAGATGAATATTTGGAAAAGGCAAATGAAGATAAGAAACCTGAGGAAAGAATAGAGCTCCTTAAAGCCTTCCTTGAGACGGCCGACTTTAGTATGCTGAGGCGGCAATCGGAGAAGCACATAGTAGATGGAAACCAGGTGACCTTCAAACTCTCTATGAAGTATGGGGAACCATGTTATGAAATGACCCTGGAGCACAAACCGTGAAAAATAAATGAAAGAGAAAAAAATCTTGTAAATTATTGACTCGAATGATATAGACCAAAAAAACTTTTTTCAGCGGGGATAGCATGTTTGGACAAGCCTTTCAATCAATGGAGCACGGGTATCTTAATAGGAGGGACTTCCTAAAACTCTCTGGTATTCTTGGTCTTGGCCTGGCAACCAGCCCTATCGGGGTGGCCTCGGCCGAGGTGGTTAAGTTCGACAAAACACTTTACAAGGTATCAAGATCCCAAATAGGCATGGGAACCATAGTTTCGATGACTGTTTTTGGCGCCTCAAGCGACCATGCAGAGGAAGCCATCGCCCTCGCCTTTAAAGAGATCGAACGGCTAACCAAGCAGATGAGCAGGCATGACCCTGATACGCCTCTTGCTCACCTGAATCGCTACCAGGTGCTCGAAGAAGCTCCACCTGAACTCTTGTTTGTGATCAAGAAATCCATGCATTACCACCAAATAAGCGATGGTTTTTTTGATATTACGGTAAAACCACTTCTAGATCTCTTTGCCCAATCACGTAAGTGCCCGAAAACGGTTTTGCCAAATAAAGAAAAGATAGCCCAACTCTTAGGGCTGGTTGATGCCACCCAAATTTTCCTTAGTGAAAAAAGCATAACATTCATGAGAGATGGTATGGGAATCACTCTGGATGGCATCGCAAAAGGTTTTATTGTTGATAAGGCCGTTGAAAAGTTAAGGGAGCAAGGGATACAACATGCTCTCTTAAACGCTGGCGGTGATATTCGGACAATAGGTGACAAAGGAAATAATAGGCCTTGGAACATAGCAATCGAAGACCCTTTGAAAAAAAGAAATTACCCCGATACCGTAGCTCTCACCAATAGTTCCATTGCCACCTCCGGCAACTACGAGGTATTCTTCGACCAGGAAAAGGTCTTTCATCATATTGTCAATCCCAAAACTGGATTATCACCGCTTATTAGTGCTAGCGTGTCAGTAAAGGCCTCCACAGCAATGGAGGCTGATGCCCTTTCAACTACCCTTTTTGTGCTCGGCCCAACTCGAGCGATGCGACTAATAAATGCCCTGCCCCACTGTGAAGGACTCATAGTTACGAAGAATCTGAATAAGATCAAATCCAACGGATGGCATGGCAGGGCTACATCATAGTCAAATCCAAACAGGCTGTTGCCCAAACAGAAATCCCTTTGAGCGGTCATTAAAACGTTTTTTGCCAACAAATCTTGGCGAAGCCGAAGATAAGCGATGTCAATTGTCTGAGCCCTAGAGGCGAGTTTTGACATCGCCTGGAGCGAGTCTTAGATTTGTCAAAAAAGGTTTTAGATCAAGTGAAAAGGGATTTCTGTTTGGGCAACAGCTCGTATGCTATTGATTTTGAAGCTTCTTGCAGGGTATGGGATCAGGATATCATAGTCTCTACCTCTTTTCGTAATTCCGACAAGGTAGCAGGATCGAGGGCGGAAATTGGGATACCACCGATGCTTTTGGCAAGGTGAGTTATCTGAGCCCCGGCAAGTCTATCGATCTTGTTTAAGACCAGAATAGTCGGTATCCTATTCAGATCAAGCCTACTCAATGTCTTTTTCACGGATGCTATCTGGCCTTTTACCAAGGGATCACTGATATCTGCTACGTGGAGAAGAACATCTGCCTCGTGAAGTTCTTCGAGCGTTGCAGCAAATGCCTCCAAGAGATCCGCTGGCAAATCTCTAATGAACCCCACCGTATCAGTGAGGATAGCCTCTCTGTCATTGAGCCTCAGGCGGCGACTCGTAGGATCCAGAGTAACAAAAAGCCTATCATCTACCCTCACCTGACTTTTGGTAAGGGCATTGAGTAGTGTTGACTTTCCTGCATTGGTATATCCAACAATTGAGATGACCGGACAACCCCTGATCCTTCTCTTTTTTCTCCTCTCTTTCCTCTGCCCTTTGACCTTCTCTAGCTCATTATTCAAGAGGGTAATCCGGTCTCTTACCCTTCTTCTATTAATCTCCAGTTTGGTTTCACCAGGACCCCGACCACCTATGCCACCGGTAAGCCTTGACATGGCCGTATTCTTGCTAATCAGTCTGGGCAGGAGATACCGTAATTGCGCCAGTTCTACCTGAATCTTTCCCTCCCTGGTGATTGCCCGTCTGGCAAATATATCCAAGATCAGCTGGGTTCTATCAATTATCTTCATTTCTGTGTAATCTGTCAGAATCCTGACCTGGGCAGGGGTTAGCTCACCGTCAAAAATCAAGAGATCGGCTCCCTTTTGAAGAGCGTAAACAACGAGCTCGCTCAGTTTTCCTTTGCCTAAGAGAAAGCGAGAACCTGGCGCTGCCTTCCGCTGGATAAAAGAACCCACAATCCGAAGGTCACTGGTTGTGGCCAGTTCTTCTAATTCTTGAAGCGATTCCTCAGCCTGCCTCTTAGAGGCCTTGGTTACACTGACAAGGACAGCCTTTTCCTTCCTTTCCATTCCTAGACCCTGGCCTGTTTTGGAAAGCTCACTTTCAAGATCTCTAATAAAATCCGAAAAATTGAAATGAAGCCTGCCAATATCAGCCACATGCTCCACAATCCACGGCTGCCTTGATTTATTGGTAGGAAGCAGATGGGCATAGTAAAGCTCGGCCGGAATCCCTTGAGGATTAATGGTAATGCACAACATCAAATCCAACTTGAGCAGAGCGAGATCCATGAGATCCTCGTGACTCAGTGGCTCTCCGTGCAGGTGAGTGTGGACACATCTTAGGCCTTTCAGCCTACCAGCGCCAGACCTGAATCGAGTTAGATCAGGGATCAGGATGCTGTCGTCATTGCCCACAACCACATACTCTACATCCCCCCTCCTTCCGATGAGGAGTGCCACTTGCCTCTTGATGTCAGCGGAGATCTCCGCTAATCGCCGTGCAATCTCACGAGAGATGATTTCGCCCTTGGAAATACGTCGTGTATAGATGTTTTGAAGTCTTTTGAGATGGCTGGCCTTGAGACCACCAATTTTACCACATACCTTGTTTATGGATCTGCCTCAAGTTATTTCCCTTCTACCAATTCTTCCCGGTAGAAGTTATCGAATTTTGTATATTTTTCCCTGAAAGTCAGCTTGACAACGTCAGTGGGTCCATTTCTGTGTTTCGCAACGATAACCTCAGCCTTGCCCCTGTTTTCCTCCGTCCGGTTATACAGCTCTTCCCTATAGATAAACAGAATCAGATCTGCATCCTGTTCTATAGCGCCAGATTCCCTCAAATCTGCCAATATTGGTCTCTTATTTGGTCTGTCCTCAACCCTTCGGTTTAACTGGGAAAGTGCCACAACAGGGATATTCAAATCCTTTGCAAGGGCCTTCAAAGATCGTGATATATCAGAAATCTCCTGCTGTCTCGATTCTACCGACTTCTTGCTCTGCATCAGTTGAAGGTAGTCGATAATCACCAAAGATATGTTATATTTTTTTCTTAACCGCCTGGCCTTAGCCTTCATCTCCAGCACTGACAACCCAGAGGTATCATCAACATAGATAGGCAGTTCGGAGAGTCTATTAGCCGCATCTGTCAGCCGAACCCATTCATCATCCTGTAAGGACCCCCTCCTTAGTTTGGACGCATCAATCATGGCATCCAATCCCAAGAGCCTTATGCCAAGTTGGAGTTTTGACATCTCAAGGGAGAACAGAGCTACCCCTGCCTTCTCCTCAAGCGCAGCATAGTGTGCTATGTTTAAAGCGAGTGATGTCTTGCCCATGCTCGGCCTACCAGCAATAATAATAAAATCAGAAGGTTGAAGGCCGGAGGTAAGATTGTCAAAATCAGTAAATCCCGTTGAGATGCCAGTAATAAAATCACCCTTATGAGAAGTGGACTCCAATTTTTTGAAACTCTCCTTTATCACTTCATTCAGCGAAAAAAAGTTTTGATCTATATTCCTCTCTGATATCTCAAATATGGATTGCTCAGCTAAATCAAGGACCTCGTCAGTGTCATTGATAAACTGGAAGCAGGATTCAGATATCCGGGCACAATGGCCGATCAAGCTTCTTCTTGTGGATAGATCTTTTACAATTTTGGCATGATGCATTATTCCAGCTGAGGTTGATGTTGCTTCTGCCAGTGAAGCCAAGTAATCTGTTCCTCCAGCCTTATCCAGAGCGCCCCTTTCCTTCAATACCTGCGAAAGCGTAATCAGATCAACGGGATCATCTCGATTATACAAGGCAAGCATCCCCTCAAATATTTGGGTGTGGGTCTCCCGGTAGAAATCTTCACCTGATAAGATATCCACAACCTGATTCAGCGCATCATTATTGATCAATATGCTACCCAATATAGTCTGCTCGGCCTCCAGGTTATGGGGAGGCACCTTATAGCTGAGATGACCAGGGTCTTCTTTTTTCTTGGGCATATCCATCTTCTTATTCTTACGCCTTTTCTTCCTCTTGCTCAACGATTACTTTTATGGTGGCCATAACTTCTGGGTAGAGTTTGATTGCCACATCAAACTCACCGAGAGCCCTTATTGGTTCATCCATGCTAATTTTTTTCCGGTCCACAACCACACCCTCTTTCTCAAGCTCCTGAGCAATATCTCGAGTTGTCACAGAACCATAGAGTTTACCCTCCGCACCTGCCTTTTGGCTAATACCTACCGTTAGCTGTGAGATTTTTTCCTTGACCCTCTCTGCTTCCTCCTTATCTTTCATGCGTCTGGCCATTATCTTGTCTTTTCTCATGTCCAATGCCTTTAAGTTGGCATGAGTGGCCTCTGCAGCAATGCCCTTTGGAATAAGGTAATTTCTCGCATATCCCCTTGCAACATCCACAGTATCGCCTTCAAAACCAAGAGATTCAAAATCTTGCTTCAGTATTATCCTCATATCCCTCCTCCCGTTAAGTTTTTTGCTCCACTGATATACTCTTTTCAACTTCTTACCGAAAATAGACGAACGGTACTTAAGTTCGACCCCTTGTTCGTTTAGAGCCACAGCATGGAAATTTTCTCCTGGAGAATTTTCTATCTTCTGCCCTGGCAAGAGGTTATTCGACGGGGCAGGTTCCAAAAAGAGAGGTGCACAATGAACGGCAGAAATTGAGGCATGGAACAGTTTGACGAAAAACAAAATGGAGGCCGCAAAAACAGAACCAACAGCTCCCCTAGCCCCCACATTCAGCTTTCTAACCCGAAACGTTATATCTTAGTATTCTCGATGTTCTCTCGACCTAATTTTTGCAGTAGTAAACGGCAAAAGGGCTATGTTTCTGGCCCTTTTTATAGCCACAGCCAGAATTCTCTGATGCTTGGCACAGTTGCCAGAAATTCTTCGAGGTATGATCTTTCCTCTTTCGCTCGTAAAAACCGCAAGGGTCTTGGGCTCTTTGTAATCGATCTTTAAACTCGGATCAGCACAGAAACGACAAACCTTGTGCTTAATAAACATTCTTTTGTCCCCATGAAAAACCATTATGCTTCTTCAGCCGATTCAATTTGCTTCTCTTCTACTTGATTTTCCTTGTTATCATCCGTTTTCTCCTCCTCAACGATTAGCTCTGATGGATTAACATCTTCATCAATTTTGACAGTTGAGTACTTTAGGATTCGATCATCAAGTTTCAGATTCCTCTCCAACTCTGTAATGATCTCAGGAAAACCACAAAAATCAAGGAGCACGTAATGGCCCTTATCAAATCGCTTCACCTCATAAGCCATTTTCCTTTTCCCCCACTCCTCAATCTTTACGACATAGCCCTTTTTTTTCCTTATTAGATCTGAAAACTTGGTAACAACCCCTTTCAAGGCTTCATCATCGAGATTGGGATTGGCGATACAAATCGTTTCATAGCGTCTCATTAGAGGGGATACCTTTTCTTATAAGGATGCTGAAAAATTTATGTCTTTTCTAACCCTGTTGCAGACCGTTGTCAACCCATTTTTTGAGAGCTAGACATATATCTCTCAACAAGGGATTTCCGTTTGGGCAACACCGCGTTGAAATCTGTCCGTCTCCTCCAGTAAATTCAGGCACGGAGCATGAGCCCTTAGTCATGAGGAAAACGGGAGAGATCCTTTTTCAAGCCGAAGATTATGAGCACATCCCCTTCTTTTATAATAGTAGAAGACGTAGGCAGTAGGTAAGAGACCTTATCCTCTCCCCCTTCATCCTCCCTTTTGATAGTCAAAACCGTAGCTCCAAAACGTTCCCTGAGATCTAATACTTCCAGACTCTTGCCTACAAAAATTCTGGGAGCGCTAACTTCCAATATTATAAATCCCCCAGCCACAGCCAATTGCTTTGACTGCATCTTCTGTTGGAGACGAAAAGAGGTCGCCAAACCGGAAGCCATATCTAATTTGATGATCTCCCGGTTGTAAGCCTCTATTACATCACTCTTCCGCACCGTGCCAACCAGCTGACCATTGCCTACTACAGGAACCTCATCAAGCTCAAACTTCCCAAAGAGCTGCATAACCATGTCAAGGGACTCATCAGCTTTCACAACGGTTACCTCGTGGTTCATCAGATCTGAGGCAATTATCACATCAGAAAGAGTCTCATAGTCCTTTAAGATAGGTCGCAAATTCTCAAGAGAAATATGGCCTTGGATTCGGTTATCAGTCCCAACTACAAAAAAGTGAGAATGGGAACTAGACATCATCCTTGTTGCGAGCTCTGTTAAGGGTGCCGAGGGAGATACCAGCTCAATCTCTGGAATCATCACCTGAGAAACCGTGAGACGCTTGAGGACATTGAGCTCCTTTCCACCATAGATATTCACACCTCTTCGGACCAGTTTCAGGGTGTATATCGATTCTCTGGAAAGACGGGCCGAGATAACCAAACCAATGGTGCATGCGAACATTAGAGGAAGGATTATTCGATAGTTAGAAGTCATCTCAAAGATGATGAGCATAGCAGTAATAGGGGCCCTCGTAGTCCCAGCAACAACTGCACCCATGCCAACCAAGGCATATGCACCAGGTGATGCGGTAGTAAATGGAAAAAGGGTGTGAACAATCTGGCCAAAGACACCTCCCAAGACTGCCCCCATAAAGAGAGAAGGCGCAAATATCCCCCCTGAACTACCTGACCCGATGGTAATGCTGGTAGCCAATATCTTGGCAATCAGCAGCCCCACAAGCACAATCCCTAACAATTCACCGCGTAAGACCTGGGTAATTGATTCATATCCTACACCAAAGATCTGGGGGAAAAAAATACCAATGCAACCAACGATTGCCCCTCCGATAGCAGGTTTAGTAAATTCGGGCAATTTCCATCGTTCAAAAAAATCCTCCATACCATAAAGAAGACGAATAAAGGCATAGGCAACCACCCCGGCAAAGACCCCCAGTATCAAGTAGAGCAACAACTCGCTATGGTGCAACAGGGCGTACGGAGGTACTGCAAAGGCAGGAAAGTTTCCCAAATAGTGACGGGACACTGCCGTGGCGATTACCGATGCAACGACGACCGGAACAAATTGTAGGGTCGCCAATTCACTCAGGATAATCTCTAAGGAGAAAAGGGCACCGGCCATAGGGGCATTAAAGGTAGCGGCGATTCCTGCCGCAGCGCCACAAGCCACTATAATCCGCAGTCTACTGCCAGATATTTTGAACAATCTTCCAATGGCTGAAGAGATGGCGGAGCCAATTTGCACTATAGGGCCTTCTCGGCCCACCGAGCCACCAGAACCGATACAAATGGCGGAGGCAAAGGCCTTTGCAAACACCACACGCGTTCTCATTCTACCATCCTTTAACGCTACAGCCTCCATCACCTCGGGCACACCATGCCCTTTTGCCTCATGGGCAAAGAAATAGACAATTATTCCCACCAGGAGGCCGCCCATTGAGGGAATTACGATCTTTAGCCAGGGCGGTGCCGCAAGGGTCATGGTTAGCAAATCGTTTCCCTGTATCCCGGTTACATTTCCCCAACTCAATTGGGCAGCTATAGCAATGAGCTTTCGAAACCCAACAGCCCCATATCCTCCCACTGCTCCTGCTATGCCTCCCATCACGATCATGAAAAAATATTCACGCCGGCTGAAGGCTGCTATAGTTTTGTTCATACCCTGTCGAATCTTGGAGAAGAGAACCGCTTTCATTCCAT
>JAFDDT010000266.1 GCA_019310725.1 Deltaproteobacteria bacterium
CTGCAGCACAACACCAAGGATGTGGAAGAGAAAATGGGAAATTCCGTTAAACTCACTATATCAAACTTTATAGAAGAAGAACGCCTCTGTTTTGAAAAGAGGCATCTCGAAACCCGGGAAAGACCCAGAAAACAAGAGGAAAAGGCCAGGGGTAAGATCGACTGGGATCGATTCGTCCCTCGTTAGTCTTTCTGGCTAAAGGTTTAGTGATGGATTACGGACAGACCCCCTGGAAGGAAATTGCCTGGAACGGAATCCGCTTCATGGCCCCTGCTGATTGGCAAGTGGGAACCATAGGTAAACACTACCTGATGCTCGAAGAAGAGTCCCGTCCTGTCCTGGAGTTTAAGTTTAAGTGGGGGCAGGTCAAGGGGGCCTTTTCCCACCAGGCCCACCTGAGTCGTATTGCCGCCTTGCACAAGAAAAAGCTTGGAAAGGCTGTCATAGAATGTCCTCTTCCGGCCGAATGGGAAGAGGCCCTTGGTAAATACAAAGCTACCGGCTTTTCTTGGCAAGGAAAGACAATCTGCGGCAAGGGAGTGATCCTTTATTGCCCCGCATGCCAGAATGCCACACTGATCCAGTTCTATCAGAGGGACTCTTCCAAAACAGAGGAGGTTTCTAAGCGCCTTTTGAGGTCTTTCCAGGATCACCGTGAGGACAACCACATCGTCTGGTCTGTCTTTGGCATTCGGGCAACGATTCCGGATACGCTCCACCTGGTGCGGCACCGATTTGAGGCTGGGAGATTTGAGATGGCATTTAAGTCCAAAGAACATAAAGTCACTCTGCACCGGTGGGGGCCGGCCTCGTTTCTTCTTTCTAACCAGGACCTTAGCGAACTTGCTGAAACGATGCTGCATCATCCCTGGGCAGAGCCCTATCCTGTGATTACGGCCAGTAACAAAGCTGTGGAATGGAGTCTTGCACCTCCCCCGACCATATGGGCTTACTGGTGGAATCGGATAAAGGCAAAGCCCTCTTTCCAGTGGTTTCGACTATGGCACTTAGAGGAAAGAAACTGTATATTCGGGGTCGAAATAGAAGGGAAAAGACCGCTCGATCCCCGTTTTCTTGACAGGATTTGCGCCGGTTATGAAAGTGTTTAAAGAAAACAACAGGACGGTACAGCTAACCCGTGCGGAGGCCCTTAAATGCACACCCATAAAGAATACTGAAATCAAAGAGGAACGCCTGGAGACCGGTGAGGTGCTTTTAACCTATCCAATAAGGATTCGGCCCTGGGTGGCCGACCTGGTCCGACGCTTTGGGGGGGAAGGCAACAGGGTCCAGTCAAAAAAACTCCATCTCGATGAACTGGGGACTACGGTCTGGGATCTTATGGATGGGAGACGTTCGGCACGCCAGATTATTAAGAGGTTTGCCGGAAAGTATCAGTTGCACACCAGGGAAGCCGAGGTAGGAGTAGCTCGTTTTCTGCGGATACTGGGAAAACGTGGCCTCATAGGCCTCAAGTAAGGACCTGGTTTTTGCATCATTGCCAGGAATCTTATCGATGGAATTGAATGCTAGAATTTCATGAGAGCTTCATCACAAGTGGACACTATGGGTAGAAACGAATCAAATCCAGTTATTACGAACACTTCTTTTATATAATCCTGCATGGAACAAAGTATGAGCATGCCTTCAATATGTTTGAGTTGTTTGGTTGTCTTGTTGATAACTCTCAAACCCGCACTCGATATATAATCAAGGGCCTCAAAATCTATTATCATCTTGTTTGATCCATTTTTAATAGCCTCAACAATCTTTTCCTCGAATCGTGGTGAAGTATTCGAATCAAGGCGACCATTGACCTTGAAAATGGAAATATCATTTTGCCTTTTCTCAATAATCTCCATCTCCTCTCCTCCCAACACGTTCATATGTATTGATACATAATTTAGATTTACTAAAAAAGCAATCAGAAACTTTTTGGAATGAGGATCTAATTCGAGCCCATTGTCAAGTTATGTGTCTTCTATGGTTTTCTTCATGGTTAAAACGTTTTTGTTGCCGAGCCTTTCATAAACGATGTCATCCATAAGACTTTTCATGATGTGGCAGCCGAGACCACCTATCTGGCGCTCCTCAAGAGAGCATTCAAGATCGGGCGCTTCGGCCTCAAGAGGATTAAAGGGAATCCCATCATCCTCGATGCGTATATTCAACGTTCTATTTTGATCCCAAATGGTGATCTTGATCCAATGTTCGGCTTTATCAGTATAACCGTACAAAATAATGTTAGATAAAACTTCCTCTATAGCAAGGTCGATTTGGAAAACAGCTTTCTTCGACATTCCAAGAGATTTTCCTAACTCTTCCAGGTTCCGGTGCAGCTTACCCAATTCGGATAGGTTGCTCCTGAACTCAAATGAAATCTTGCCTCCATTCATAGCTGCCAACCCTTCTCAGAATTAACACACGGCTAGGTCATAGTCAAATCTAACCTATTGATTTCTAAGCCTCTTTCGTCGACTCGAAACCCCTAACTCATATAAGACTAAAACCGATTTTCTGCACACAGACCTCACAACTTTCCGCACGAGAAAAAAGAAATCGCTCTTCCCAAGCGCTTATTCTCTCAACCACGGATTCGATAATCTTTGGCATGAGGTCCGGAAATTGTTTAATGGTTGAGCTGAATTTCTCTCGGCTCAGAATAACACAGGTTACCTCCGTTAAAGCCTTCAGTGAAAAAAGGCGGTGCATGCTTCCCAAAAGGGTCATCCCACCCAAAAACTCCCCTGTACCATAGTCTCGAATCATCTGCTCGCCGTCTTCATCCGCATGCACAAGCCTAACCTTTCCAGAAAGGATATAAAATGCCTGACCGTCATCATCATCCTGCCGAAAGAGATACTCTCCTTGTTGGAATGTTTCTCTGGTGCACATAAAGGCGAACACCTTGAGGCTTTCGAGTGGGAGGCCCGAGAAAAAATAGATTTGTCGCAAGATTTCGAGGTTCTCACGGAACTCGCTGGATCGATATGTTTCATTATTTCCCGACGACAAGTCCATACAACACTCCTTTCCTGGCGATGAGTTCGTCATAAGCTCCCATTTCAATGATTTTTCCGGCCTTCATGACTGCAACCTTATCATAGGTTTTTATGATATCCAGGCGATGCACTATAGCAATAACAGTGCTTTTGCCCTTCCACCTTGTGTCAAGCTGATTCTGTATGCGCACCTGTGATTTGTTATCAAGCCCCGAGGTCGCTTCGTCCATTATCAGTATCTTTGGAGTCTTAAGAAAAGCCCTGGCAATCGCCAGCTTCTGTCGTTGCCCACCAGAGAGCCTGTCCCCCTTGCTGCCTACCTGAAATTGCATGCCAATTTCTACAATTGTTTCCAGAAGATCCTCTTCGATAAGAAGTTGAATTATGCTCTGATCGATCTTTTCCTGGGCCTCCAGCTTTTCGGTCCTTGTTTTCCCGAATAGGATATTATTCAAAATAGTCTGTGAATAGATGTAATCGGACGTATCAAAGAAAGAGATCGCTTCAGGATCATCGGTGGAAATCTTCTCCCTGAACAATGCCCGGCCTTCCAGAATAATATCTTTCAATATCCCTGGCAATCCCACCATCTTGTGTTTGCCCGGATTAAAACGCAAGGCCAGTTCCAAAAGCTTTTCCCGTTCTTGATCTGAAAGCTGATGTAGCCTTTTCTCTTTCAGGCGTTCGACCAGCGCTTTGTATCCGTCCAACTCCTCTGGGTTGATAGGGCTTTGTTCGAAAAACACCTTGTCTGGCGGGAGATTCCCCAGAATGTCCACCGTTTGCTTGCAAAGCTCGGCCCCTAAGCTCAAAAGCGGCCTTGTCAGATCAGCCTCGTCCAGAAACTCAAGAAAATACTTATTGTGGGGTAAGCTCTTATCTGCAAAAGACTCGCGATTGGGGGCTCCAAAAATCAGATTCTCGGAAATGCAGGAGTGGTAAAGATATTTTTCTTCGTCAAAAAATTCAACGTAATCGGCAAGCGCCTCACCGAAATCGCGCTGAAAGCTCTCACGAACACGGGTGATAACTAATGCCAGGTCTTTGTGCTGATCGTGAACAAGAATCGTGTTCAGACCAAAACGCAAGACATCCGCAAAGACTCCGGTTTGCTGAAGGACCTCGATGATATCGTCACGACCCGGCATGGTATCTGCTTTCCCAGCCCCGTTTCCGTCACTCAGGGATAAGCAAGAATAAAGGAGGTTCTCCTCAATGGTTCCATCAAAAATA
>JAFDDT010000267.1 GCA_019310725.1 Deltaproteobacteria bacterium
AAGATACCAGCCAACACAATAGCCAAAAAGCTTAAGAGTGAGAGAACTGTAAACATGATTATGTTGGGGGCCTTGGCGGCAGCCACAAATATTATTAGCATTGATTCCTTAACGAATGGACTCACCGAGGTTATTAAGACCAAGAGCACACGCCAAATCGAGACCAACCGGAAGGGATTGGAATTGGGTTCCCAATACGTGCTAAATGGAGCATAAACATGCCTGTGAAAGAGATTTATTTAACACTAAAGAACGAACCGGGACAGCTCTCGATGGTTAGCGAAATATTAGGCACCAGTGGTATTGACATTATTGCTTTTTACGTGAGCACAGAGGGCAAGCATGGGAGCCTCAGGTTTATAGCCAATGATCCAGACAGGGCCATCACCGTGTTGAAGACAAGGGGTTACCAGATGAAGGTAGAAGAGGTGATGGCGTGTGAAACACCTCATCATCCGGGAGGCCTCAATTCTATTTTGAAGCCGTTAAAAAAAGAGGGCATTAATATAGACTATATCTACCCATGTCTTACTCGTCGAGGAACAGAGAGCACCGCGGTGCTTATTCTTGGTGTGGCCAGTCAAGATAGGGAGCGAACCCTTAGTATACTAAAGGAGAATTGGATCAAGGTGCTAAATGAAGAACTCTACAGGTTGTAAATAATGTATCGGAATTTCTATAACTTGTTGAAATAACAGTATTTTTATATGGAACATGTTCCATGTAGGCCAGATGGGGTAATGGAATGGTGGAATATTGGAATATTGATTCTTATTATTCCATTGTTCCAACATTCCATTATTCCAATTGTGAGCGAAGCGAACTAAGTTCTAACTGGTTTGATTGGTTTAATTTGTTGAACTGGTTAAACCCAACAAACACAATGAACCCAATAAACCCATAGCCCCCACAGACTGAGACGCAATTATGGATCTTGAAATGTTTTCAATGGTTTTGGAAACCCTCAGAAAGATTGAGAGAGACAGGTTATCCCTTGAGACAAGACTAGAGATGGACAAGGAGGGCGATTTTCCTGAAGAGCTCATTCGTTTTATGCTTGGACCTGATGTGGGCTTGCATCTGATTTTTATTCCAGAGGAATATGGTGGTTTGGGGGCCAGCGCTGTGCAGATTGCTCGAATATCAGAGGAAATGGCCAAGATTGATATGGCGATTGCGACCTCGTTTCTGGCAATCTGTCTGGGAATGGATCCGATTAGGGTGGCGGGTACAGAAGAACAGAAAGAGAAATATATTCGGAGAATCGCCGAGGAGGGACTCATTGTTGGCTACGGAATCACCGAACCTGAGGCCGGCTCAAATGTGCAGGCGCTCAAGACAAAGGCTGAAAGAGTCCTTGATGACAAAGGGAATATCAAGGGCTATAAGATGAATGGACAGAAACAGTTTATCACCAATGGTGGGGTGGCCGATTTGTTCACCATTCTTGCTGATACCCCCGATGGACCATCTTTTTTTATCGTTGAGAAGGGTGCGGCGGGTCTCTCTGCTGGCAAACACGAAGACAAACACGGGATTCGGGCGTCGAACACGGCGTCTCTAACGCTGGAAGACGTGTATGTGCCGGCGGAAGATCTGGTTGGCGGAGCTGAGGGATTGGGATTAAAACAGGCTAATAGAGTTTTTGGCTATACAAGGCTTATGGTTGCAACCTTTGGCCTTGCAGCCGGGATGGCATCGCTTGAAAAGGTTGTTTCCTATGCCAAAGAGCGTGTGCAGTTTGGATCTCCGTTAATGGAGAAGCAGGGTTATACCCATAAGCTCATGGTTCCACATGCGGTGAGACTTGAGGCAGCCAGGGCCTGCATTGAGGAGGTGGCCGGGAGGATTGATGCCGGAGAAGAAGATCTGCAGGTCGAGGGTTCTATCGCCAAGTACTTTGCTACTGAGGTGGGAGATGCCATGGCAAATGACGGCATTCAGGCCCTGGGCGGATATGGGTACATGAGGGAATACGAGGTAGAAAAAATAAAAAGGGATGTAAAGATAACCACTATCTTTGAGGGTACGAGCGAAATTCAGCAGAGTATCATCTCTATTTTCAGATTGAGGGAGACTTTACACACCAAAGGTGGGTGCTATGGCAGCATGTCAGAGGAGCTTGCCAATCTTCCGTACGAAAGCGGTGGCCCCATGGCTTCACGGGCTGTGCAGTTGCTGAATGAACTCCTCCGGGTTGCGCGTACGTTTAAGGTTACAAAGTCCCAGCACCTGATGTTTCTCTTAGCAGATATGATGACATGGGTTGAGGTGGCAAAAGCAATATGTGTGAAGGCATGCTCGGGAACCTGGGAAAAGAGCGTTTCGAATGAGTATATGTTGGCCGTTGCCAGGCTTTTTGCAAGAGAGACGGTAGAGAAGGTTTACCTGAACAGTTTGAAGATACTTAATACAGGCCAGCAGATCCCTGAGCGCATAAGTGAAAGGCTAAACTCCTTGACCATGACCAAGGTGCATGAAGGGGCCCTCGCGGATATGGATCTGGTGGCCAAGAAGCTGAAATCATAATTAGTAAGCCGCAGATCTACACAGACAGATGCAGATATTTGTTCGGTCAACTATTAATCTGTAAAATCCTTGATCATCTGAGTTTCCAAACCGGCTCGCGTTTTTCCCGGAAGGCCCGCACCCCTTCTAAAGCATCCTCAGTAGTGCAGAGCTCCGCGAACATCTCATTTGAGTATTCCAGGGCCTTTTCGAATTCCATGTCAGACATGGTATAGAAGGCCTTCTTCCCCATCTGCAGAGCTATAGGGCTTTTGGAGGCCAGTTTGGTCGCAAGACTCATCGCCTCATCCATCAATTTGTCTTCAGGCACAACCTTGTTGACCAATCCGATTCTCTCGGCCCTTTCTGCATCAATGAAATCCCCGGTTAAGAGCATCTCGAGGGAGAGTTTCTTTCCCAGGGACCGATATAAAGGAACAGCTGGGCCCATACAGAAAAGCCCCACATTGATGGCTGTTGTGCCTATCCTGGTGCCTTCGGCAATTATCGCCAGGTCTGCCGCAGCCAAGAGACCTGCCCCATTAGCTGCTGCTACTCCGTGAGCTGCAACGATAACGGGTTTGACCATATGGGCAATGCTCAGACTCATCCTCTCCATATCCTGAATCCATGGCCGGTATTCCAGGATACTCTTCATGGGCAGGACAGACACGTCGATCCCGGCACAAAAGACCCGGCCATTTCCCTTAATTATTATTACCCTGATTTCTTTGTCCTGGTCCATGTCAACCAGGGACTGGTTGAGTTCTGCTGCCAGGGTGGTGGTGAAGGTGTTGAGCTGATCCGGCCTGTTCAGGGTTATGATACCAATATGATTTTCCTTCTCTACGGTAACGGTTTCAAAATCCATTTCTCCCCCCTCATTTCTATGTGTTCTTTTTTCCCTTCATATGAGAAATAGCATGTGACAGTCGTGAGATTACTGTGTGTTGGCCCATGACCTCCATTACCTCAAATATCCCTGGACTCACTGCTTTCCCTGTCAAGGCGACCCTTAACGGTTGGGCTACCTTGCCGAGTTTTATCTGGTGCTTTTCTAGAAAGGCGGAAAAGATCTTTTCGAGCCCCTTTTGATCAAAGCCGGCTGCCCCTCTCAAATCTGACAGCAAATCTTCCAGTAATTCCACCAGTTCAGGCCGCAGAAACTTTTGATCGGCCTCTTTGTCGAAGCTGATTTCTCTAAAGTAGAAGAGGGCGCCCTGAGCCATCTCAACCAGCGTATTCGATCTCTTTTTTAAGGTTCTTACCGCCCCTTTAACCTTGTGCCTGTTTAAGTCTGAGCACCCCAGGTTGGTGAGAAAGGGAATCAGAAGATCGGCAAGGTGGGTGTCATCTTCCTCTCTAATGTATTTGCCATTGAGATCCAGAAGTTTTTCCATATTAAAGATTCCCGCGGATTTACCTACATGCTCGAGTGAAAATAGATCGATAAGCTCCTGGACGGAGAACTTCTCCTGGTCACCGTGTGACCATCCAAGACGAGCCAGGGCGTTCACCAGGGCGCAGGGCAGGATACCCATCTCTCTATACGCTAATACGGAGGTTGCCCCGTGTCTTTTGCTAAGTGGGGTTTTATCGGGGCCGAGAATCATGGGCAGGTGTGCATATTGTGGAATGGGCTCACCAAGGGCCTTGTAAATGAGGATCTGACGGGGTGTATTATTTACATGATCATCACCCCTGATGACATACGTAATACCCATTTTGCTGTCATCGACCACAACTGCGAAATTATACGTGAAAGAACCGTCTGAGCGTTGCAAGATGAGGTCGTCGAGTTCGTCGTTATCAATAGAGATGACCCCTTTGACCAGATCCTCGAATGTTGTCCTCCCGGTTAGGGGGCTCTTTAGTCTCACGACAGCGCCAGGGGCCTTTTCAAGACCAAGGTTTCTGCATGTACCATCATATTTGGGTTTCAATCCCTGTTCTTTTGCTTCTATTCTCTTCCTTTCAAGCTCCTCCGGATTGCAGTGGCAGTAATAGGCCTTGCCAGAGGAAAGGAGTTTTTCGATGCATTCATTATAGATCTCTGTCCTCTGGGATTGAAAATATGGACCCTCGTCCCAGTCAAATCCGAGCCACTTTAGAGATTCGATAATGATTTCTGTGTTCTCTTTGGTAGATCTGGCCTGATCGGTGTCTTCTATCCTGAGTACAAACTTACCGTTATGGTGACGGGCGAAGAGCCACCGCCAATATGAAGCGTGCCTGTCGGGCTCGGTGGGAATCTCGTGACGATGTTTTGTTTATTCATAGAAGCCAAGTGGTGAAAGGTTCAGAGGTTCGGGGTTAGTGAAGGTTAATGAAGCTTCCCGCAGTTCCGCTATATAGCAGCTCGGGTATAGGGGAGCTTCATTTATCAGAATCTTTTGCGAGCTTCAGGCCC
>JAFDDT010000058.1 GCA_019310725.1 Deltaproteobacteria bacterium
CCCCAGCCCCATACCGGAAACGGCAATACCACTAGCGAGCCCTCGCTTCTTTTGAAACCAGTGGCCCATGATTGCTGTATAACAAACGATTCCAATGCAAGTTACGCCGGCAGCCATAAGCAGGCCATAGAGTAAATAGAATTGAAGTAGTGTCTTTGCTGAGGCACACAGCGCCAGCCCTATAGCGGAGATTACAATGCCGGGACCAATAATCCGCCGGGGCCCAAAACGGTCTATGAGCCCGCCTACGAGGGGCGCCAGAATGGTATAGGTGATAAGGGCCATGGATTGCACCCCGGCCGTCTCACCCCGGCTCCAGGGGAATTCCTCTAACAGAGCAACATAGAATACCGAAAAGCTCGAGCGAATCCCAAACCAAAAGGCCATAGAGATCAGGGCCACGGCCACAATGATCCAACCATAGTAGATGCCCCAAAAATTGGCTGCCCGTTTCGCCAAAGAGTCTCCTTCCTTACCCTTCATTCGCTCGTTTTTTATTTCCTCTCTCACCTGCCGGGTTGAAACTGCTCTCACGCTCATCTACTCTTTTGACCTCATCATCTTTGATCAAAGTAGTAGGTCGATCAACCCTCTTCAGGATGTCCACAGGATAAGGATCTAATCGCCTAGTGTTGAAAGCCCGCTGATAAGTAGTAACTATAGCCACAATCCGTGCTCCTTTCTGCTGATAAATCAGACTTATTAAAAACCTTATATATTTAACACTTGACACTTTTGTCAAGCCCTTTTATATTGAATTATCTGCCTCATTTTAGCTGAAATCTCCTTACTGCAAATGCTTTTATCCGGCGTAAAATTTCATCTACACATAACCTGCTTCATGAGAATGATGAGAGGCTCTTCAAGATAAAAAGGAGGTCTTATACTATGGCAAAAGATCAAGGTATTTACTGGAATCCTATCCTTGAGACCCTGCCGCAAGAAAAGATCCAGGCGCTCCAGTTGAAGAAATTCCGTCGCATCCTTGAGTGGGCCTACACCAATTCTCCCTTTTACCATAGGCTCTACCAGGATGCCGGGCTCGAGCCAGGAGACATAAAGCGTTTCGAGGACATCCAAAAGATACCCAAGATCGAGAAGGATATGATGCGAGAGGTGCAGCAACGAAAGCCATTCCCTTATGGAGATATGATGACCGTCCCCCCTGAACAGGTGACTGCTTTCAGACAGACCAGCGGTACCACCGGCACCCCGGTGTATCAGGCCTGTACCTGGCAGGACTGGGAGTGGTGGGCTGAGACCTGGGGTTATATTCTGTACGCGCAGGGATACCGCGATACCGATAGGGTCTTCATCCCCTTTGGCTACAACATCTTTGTCGCCTTCTGGGCTGGCCACTATGCAGCAGAAAAACTCGGCTGCGAGGTGGTTGTAAACAAGAGAGGTGACATAGACAACATCCTCTTAAAGATAGAAATCCTTCCCAGAAAAGAAGGAGAACAGGAATACATCCTCTTCCGCCTGAAGGACCAGTTGCGGGTGAAAACAAACCTGGGCTATCAGATAGAGGTTCACCCCTTCGGTTCTGTGCCCCGATATGAGGTAAAGGCCAAGCGGTTCAAAGATCTTAGGAAAACGGGAGGTTGATGATGCTGGAACTGAATAGCTTTGGAAGGCACTGGTTTGGATATGGCCGGCATCTCAAATACTGGCGGGAGGAATAGTTGTAAAAAACATTCTGACAGATCTGGCGATATGCTGAAAATAAGCCTGAGCGAGGCTTTGGCGATATAGGAGGTAAGACGTGAGAACGAGACATTCGGAGAAAATCGGAACTGCCAAGTACATCTCTGGGGAGGTAAAAAGCTTCGACCAGAAGAACGAGATGTTCAAGAGACCGAGGTGGGACCCAGACATCGCCGAAGTCGCCAAAAAGATCTTTGGTTATGTCTACCCCAAAGAAAAATACGGGCACACCTTGAAGGATATAGCGTTCAAGAATGCTGCCTGGCACATAGAAACCGGGTTTGCACACGGCAATGTAACGCAGGATACCGGAATGTATGCCTGGGATCAGAAACTGATAGGTGTCAGTCGGGTACCAGAGGGCCTCAAACTAGACGTCGATGACCCTGCCAAGATGTCAAAAGACCTGAAAAAGGTAGCTAAAACCTTTGGGGCATCTTTGGCAGGAATCTGTGAGGTAGACCGGCGGTGGGTATATTCTCACTCCTTCCACTTTGCAACCAAGGAGCATAGGAAATTGGAATTACCTGAGGAATATAAACATGCCATCGTCATGGCCTTTGAGATGCCTTACAAATTGTGTCAAACATCCCCTACCCTCCTGGCTGAAGTGGCTGAGGGATGGGGCTACTCATTTATGGCCTATACAGCTACCATGGTTGCCCAGTTCATCCGCGGTCTTGGCTATAAGGCTATACCCAGCGGCAATGATACTGCTATTGATATTCCTCTGGCAATTGATGCCGGGCTTGGCGAATTGGGTAGAAACGGCCTCTTGATAACGAGGGATTTTGGGCCCCGTGTTCGAATTAGCAAGGTCTTTACCAACCTGCCTCTGGTTCCTGATGAGCCTATTGATTTTGGCGTAACCAGATTCTGTCTAGCTTGTGAAAAGTGTGCAAAACATTGTCCTTCCCAGGCTATTCTCTATGGCGACAGAACCACTAAACCCAATAACATTTCTAATGCGCCAGGGGAACTCAAATGGCCGATAGACGCTGAAAAGTGTCTCGGTTTCTGGTCCCATAATGAGGGATCATGCATGAACTGCATCCGAGTATGCCCGTTCAACAAGCCCAAGGGCTGGCTCCATATTATGGTAAGATGGTTCATTAAGCATATAAGCTGGCTGGATTCCTTTATAGTTAAAATGGATGACCTGATCGGTTATGGCAAGCAGAAAAAACATATATTCTGGAGTGAGTAAGCACTTAGCAGTAGAATAGTTAGTAGATACACCAAGAAAAAGCCTTGCGAGCTGATTGAGCGGTCACTAAGACGTTTTGGCACAAAACCCTTGGCGAAGTGGAAGATAAGCGATGTCAGCCTTTTGAGCCCTAAAGGCGAGTTTTGACATCGCCTGGAGCGAGCCTTAGATTTATCAAAAAACATTTTCGACCAAGTGAAAAACGATTTCGGCAACAGCCCGAAAATGTTAGAACCGAAAATATTAGAACTTGACGAAATTACCCGGGTACATACAATTGGGGTGTATGATCAAGTCAGACCTATCTTTCCCACGCCAAGGGTGCAGACAGGCTTATTTCCGACGTGACCTCCCACGTCGAGAATCTCGCTCAGCGCTATCATTATTCCTTGACAACAAGAAATAGTTACATTATAGCTAAATTGTAATCACATGTCTATTATGACACGCGGAGCCTTGTTCTAAATAGAAAAGGAGGTTTTCTCACATGCTCGAAGAGCGTGGCCTTTACTGGAATCCCGTCCTTGAAACCCTGCCACAGGAAAAAATCCAGGCCCTCCAGTTGAAAAAATTCCGTCGCATCCTTGAGTGGGCCTACAAGAATTCTCCCTTTTACTGCAGGCTATACCAGGATGCCGGGCTTGAGCCAGGAGACATAAAGCGTTTCGAGGACATCCAGAGGGTACCCAAGATTGAGAAGGGCATGATGCGAGAGGTGCAGCAACGTACTCCCTTTCCTTATGGGGATATGCTCAGTGTCCCCCTAGAACAGGTGACTGCCTTTAGGCAGACGAGCGGTACCACCGGCACCCCGGTATATCAGGCCGAGACCTGGCAGGACTGGGAGTGGTGGTCAGAGTCGTGGTGCTATATCCTGTATGCCCAGGGCTACCGGGACATCGATAGGGTCTTCATCCCCTTTGGCTACAACATCTTTGTCGCCTTCTGGGCCGGCCACTACGCAGCAGAAAAACTCGGTTGCGAGGTGGTGCCCGGGGGAGTTCTGGATACCCAGGCCCGGATCCTAAAGATGCAGGAGCTCAGGTGCACTGCCTTTATGGCAACCCCTACCTATGTGCTGGGTATGGCAGATGCAGCCAGGAACAAGCTGCGCATTGACCCTGCCAAAGACCTCAATATCCAAAAGATCACCTGCGCCGGTGAACCAGGGGCGAGTATTCCGACTACTAAAAAAAGGATGGAAGCAGCCTGGGGAGCAAAGGTGTATGATCATATCGGGGCTACGGAGATAGGTGCCTGGAGTTATGAGTGCACAGAACAACCAGGGGGGTTGCATGTGAATCAGGCCCTTTTCTTGGTGGAGATCGAGGACATCGAAACAGGTGAAATCATTACCGACCCTGGCAAAGAGGGCAAGATGATTATCACTGCCCTGGATCGAATCGCCAAACCCTGCATCAAGTTCGATTCCAAAGATGTAATCCGCTGGGCTGATTACGAGTGTGACTGTGGCAGGACCTTTCGTCTCATTGATGGTGGGGTGGTTGGCCGCGCCGATGACATCACCAAGGTAAAGGGCGTTCTCCTGGCCCCCACTGCCATCGAGGAGGTGGTCAGAAGTATCTCTGAGCTGGGGGATGAGTACGAGGTGGTTGTGAGCAAGAAAGGTGATGTAGACAACATCCTCTTAAAGATAGAGATCCTTCCTGGAAAAGAAGGTGAACAGAAATCCATCCTCTTCCGCCTGAAGGACCAGTTGCGGGTGAAAACAAACCTGGGCTATCAGATAGAGGTTCACCCCTTCGGCTCTCTGCCAAGATATGAGGTAAAGGCCAAACGCTTCAAAGATCTCAGGAAAACGGGAGGTTGATATGGATGCCAGCAAGATTGCAGAAATAGATGAGCTGATCCAACGGATGCGCCAGTGTGCCGAGGAGTTGAAAGAAAAGGACGGTGGAATCCAGGCAGTCGAAAGGAACGTGAATCGCATTCTCGCCAATATAAAGATGCTGGAGCTGAATATCAGTGATGTCAAGGAACTGGTCTAGCCTTAAACCTATCTTGGCTACTACCCGATTTGGTTCGGCATCATTATTGTGATGGTAACCTAGATGGGTATCATCACTACACCGGCAGCAATCAGCGTCTATCATCCTTTTCCGTGTGCCCGGAGAGTGATTGGTGAGGTACCCCTTGAATCCATCTTCAAAGGGATATTCCCCTTCCTCCTCTCAGTAATTGCAGGTGTCATTACTCACGATTTTCCCACATATTATTCTTTTTCTACCGGATCTCACGTACTAGATAATCCCCTTTAGTGGATGCATTGCTACCTAGTGTCTTGTGTCATATGTTTGCAGAACTAAAAAAGCTGGGCCAGTGATTGCCGAATACCTTGTTCTTAGATGTCTGAATTTATCGTACGAGACACTAGAACGTTGAAAAAGGCCAGTGAATCATTGTTCGACTCGATACCTTTGGGGTTTAAAACAGCACCATGGAAGACGGTCAGATACCTATGAAACGGCCCCATTTATCACATGCCAGAGGACATACGAGATAAACCATACCTGAATCACAAAGATGTGGTGAGACTGAACTTTATCAGAAACCCTGGCGTCTACCACTACAGGAGGCATTACCGCGCAGGGTTGCGCTCCCACATCATGGAGGTATTGAATTCTGATGACTTAGAAAATGAAACAAAGGGGATCATCACGGACGGATTGAAGTGGTATCCGAGGGCAGAACCCCGAAAGATGCTCAGGATATACAGAATCAGATTCAAGACCCTGGCAGAGGCTGAGGAAGAGGTAGAAAGAGTAAAAATTATCCAAACCTACTTGGCCCCTGATTATCTGGCGAATACCGAAGAATTCCTCGTAGACTATATAAGGAAGGGAAAACGGGAGATTGTCCTTTGCGGCCTTCAGGAGTACGTACAAGGCGAAGCAGTGGAACCATGGAGCCATTTAGGTCGAGACCATTTGATTTCACTCCTGTATCAGATGGGGGTGAAAAAAGGTAAGGATTCGGTCAGGGCAGCCGACCAGTGGATCCAGACAGTTCGAAAAAAAACTGAAGATTTCATAGGAAGAATCAAGCGAATGATCCTGGAGGCAGACCATATCCCAGATCTTGCGGGCGCAGGGAACCTTCTTCTTACCCGGTCTGGAGATATCAGGCTCGTGGATCTCAACAATATCTCTGTGGTCTCGTTCGACCCAATCATCCACGTCGATGACAAAGGCTATCCTGTGTGTGATAAATCTATTGAGGCCCTATACCTCCTTGAACAGAAATTACTGGGAAGATCTGTGCACGCAGGGGATCATATTTATAAAACCTTTCTGGATCCTGAGAGAATGACCACTGTCAAAAAATTACAGGACAAATTCCATCGCTCCATAAACCCAGCCTGATCCCGGTCCTCACACAAGCCCGTGCAGTTCCTGCATAAGGCCAGCGTATTCATCGCCACCGAAGCAAAACCGGAGTGTCCGGAACCGTTCCCTGAGTGCCTTCACCTTATCGCTTACATCAGTATCGTTCACTACCACGTCATGGATCAGCACAGCTAGGGCACTGAGGTCGGCTTCCCTCATTCCGAATCGAGTCATCTCCGATACGCCCAACCGCAGAGCGCCGGAGGCGGTAAACCCTTCCTCGTCAGGGCCTGCCTGGTAGTTACAGATGATATTGTTAGCTTCGAGTCGACTTGCTATTTCCGGCCCGTGGCTGTAGCCCACTCGCACAACAACCTGGTGGGTTTCGGTGAAGTCAATGCTCGGGTCCCCGGCAACATCCAGTCCACAATCCTTGAGCGCCCGGGCAAATGCCTTGGCATTGGCGATCACCCTGGATTGGTATTCATCCTTGAAGTGATTCATCTCATAGGCGGCAATCAGCAGACCAACTAATGTACCTAGGTGGTGATTTGAGACCGATCCCGGAAAAGCGCGGCGGGTTAGTGCCTCCCACAGCTCGTAACGCTCTTCGTGCTCCTGGAAACGGCTGCCGACAACGCCACGCTGGGTGCCAAAGAAGGTCTTGTGTGTGGATCCGGTCACCAGGTCTGCTCCATCTTCGAACGGCTCCTGAAAGTGCGGACCGATGAGCCCCAGGACATGGGCCATATCGTACATTACCACAGCGGGAATGCCCTGATTGTCAAGAAACTGCCGAATCTCGCCCACCGGCTCCCTGTGCAGAACCATGCTCTTGCCAAAAATAATCAGCTCGGGCCGGTATTCATCGATCAATTCCAGTGCATGTGGAACGTCAATCTTGAAAGGATTTTCGACCAACACCGGGAAATTTACCACCGCAGGTCGCTCCGTGTGCGGATCTCTGGCAACATAGTCCTTCAAGGCTCCCATCGGTTGGGCGCTGAGGTGACCACCTTTGCCGATATGGTTGTTCATGACCTGGCGAATCCGTCGCGGCTCAGACTTGCGCTCGCCACGATTGATGTAATCTACCATGGCGCTGAAAACAGCAGTGTTTGCCATCTGCCCACTGAGAAGACGCATCTCAACATTTTCGCATCCCAAAAACTTTCGCATCTCCTCCTCCAGCATCCGCTCCACCTCATCGATGAAGTCGGTGCCCTGATAGTAGAAAATTTCTGCGTCGTAGAAGGCCTTGACCTTCCGGTGCTCGGCATAGCGAAAGGACGGATCCATCACTGACAGTATCCGGGCCATGGGCGAAATCGTCATCTCGGATGGTATGAGGTTGATACACTCATGTTGTCGCCAGCGGGTGTTTTTCACAGTGCTTTCAAGGAGTCTGCGAACCTTAGCAGGCACATCGCCCACAGTGGGTTCCTCACCTGGAATTCGGTAATCAAAAAGGATCGGGCGTGCATATGGTGGTGCATCGGTGCGAAGATGAAACGGTACCACCACAGCATCAACCGTCTTACCGTGAATCTCAATACCGATCTTTTCGCCCTCAAGGATGTCGCTATCGATGTAGCCCAGACAAATCGAGCGCAACTGATGCTGGTCAGTCCGTACAGAGCTCAGTCCCTGGCCCTCGAAAACCCAAATCGGGATCATGGTACCGCTGGTGACGTAACCCACCTGGGTGTCATCTTTGAACACCTTAGCCCCTGCACGGGCAACGCCCCGCCCTGCCACGGCAATTGGCCGAATCATACGGGGCAGGTCTTGGATAAGCGAGTAGTCGCGGTACATGATTTTCTTAAACGCCTCGTTCTGCCTCGCCAAGGCTGCGCGGCCCACATATTGCCCTTTCAACGGCGAAAAGCTCACGGCAACCTCTGTCACGGGGCAGGCCATAATGGGAATTTCCTTACCGTCCGGGTCTTTCCCCAGCTCATGACCATAGAGCGGCAGGCCGGCCTCCAGGCGAAGGGTGTCTCGTGCACCGAGGCCAACCGGTGTAGCACCTTTAGCCAGCATCTCATCCCAGAGCATGGGCCCATCATCTTTACTCGCAAACAGCTCAAAACACAGCGGCTCACCCGTGTACCCGGTTCGAGCCAGCTTCACTTTGGCACCGGAGATCGTCACGACACTTACGGCATTTCGCATCGGCTCTGGCAGCGTGCCAGACTGAATAATTTGCTCCAATACAAACCGCGATCTTGGCCCCTGCAACGCAAGCATAACGATCTCCTTGGTAGAGTCGACCAGCTCAACGTCTTTGAAATTCTTTAGAAGCGTCTGGAAGTGCGTCCAGTCCTTCTCGCGATTGGCGGCATTAACTACCAGCAGATACTCATCCTCGACGAAACGATAGAGATATGCGTCATCAATGGCACCACCGGTTTCGTTGGGGATAAGCGTATACTGAGCACCCATCCGTCTGTTGTCGAGGGCCTCCGCATTATTGGTAAGCACGTGCTGGAGAAATCCCAGCGCCCCTGCGCCTCTAAAGATAAACCGGCCCATATGGGATACGTCAAAGATGCCGGCCTCCTTGCGGGTGGCCAAGTGTTCTTTGATGATGCCGGTAGGATAGAACACCGACATCTCCCAACCGGCGAATTCCACCAGCCTTGCACCCAACCCCACGTGTCGATCATAGAAAATAGTCCGTTGAAGTTCGCCCATCAATCATCTCCTTTCCGTCTTGTTGTCGCAGAGAGGCGAAGGCCATAACGTGCTCCGTACCCGAGAACCTATCAAAGCAGGGCAAAAGCTCGAGTAATAGGCCGGGAGAGGTCGAATCTCATCCATGGAGTGGCCTGTCCAGCGCCTTAAGAGAGACCTCCAGCATAATCTCAGCAAGTGTGGGGTGTGCATGCATTGCTTCGGCCAGTTGTTTTACGGTGCACCCAAGCTTCATAGCCAGTGTCGCCTCAGCGATAAGATCACTGGCGTGCGCTCCCACGAGGTGAACACCTAAAATCCTTCCATTTTCTCTATCCGATACTACCTTTCCCTGACCGGCAATCTGACCTATGACGTGAGCCTTTCCGAGATTGCGGAAAAGCACGCTGTCCGATCGAACATCATAGCCCTGCCCCCTCGCCTGAACCTCTGTCAGACCCACATTGGCAACCTCAGGGATGGTAAAAGCCGTCCTAGGTACAATATCATAGTTCATTACACGGCCTTTCCCCATGCCATTTTCAGCGGCAACTAGTCCCTCGGTGGAAGCCACGTGAGCGAGCATTACCTTCGAGGGCCCAAGAACGTCTCCGATCGCGTAAACATCGGAAACATTGGTTTCCATCTGTTCATTGGCAACAATCCATCCCCCTTCATCCATGGTTACCCCTATCTTCTCTAATCCAATCCCGGCTGTAATTGGCCTCCGACCGATACAAATCAAAATTGTGTCCACATCTACGCCTGAGGGCTTCAGATCTCTATCTTTAACCCCCTTCGCCGTAGGAGATGGTACAACAGTCACTCTGCACCTCCCTTCAGCTTCCTCAACCTTTTCCACGGTTCGACCCACCATGAATGCTATTTTCCGCTTTTTCATTTCCCGCTCAAGGACCTTAGAGCAGTCTTCATCAACCCATGGCAGGGGAAGCATTCGTGACAGAGCCTCTACCACGGTCACCTTTGAGCCGAGGGAGGTGAAAATGAAGGCAAACTCACACCCGATGACACCGCCTCCGAGAATCAGCATAGATTCCGGTATCTCATCAATGCTCAGTGCCTGGTTGGTGGAAATAATACGCCTACCGTCAAACGGAAACGAGGGTACCTCCAGCTGCTGCGAACCCAGGGCGAGAATCAGACTCTCCCATGGAACTTCAAGCATTGTGCCGTCGGGGAGTGCAACCGCAGCACGATGAGTCCCCTCAATAATTCCCTTACCCACAAGGTAACGGATTTTGTGATGCTTGAAAAGCTTGAGCACCCCGTCTGTCTGATTCTTGATTACCGTTTGTTTTCTGGCCACAAGGGCCTTCATGTTGGGCCTAATAGTTCCATGCAAGTCTATACCAAACTCCTGTGCCCTGCGGAATTTCTCAAGCATCTCAGCCGTTGTCTTCATTACCTTCGAGGGAATACAGCCCCAATTAAGACAGGTACCTCCCACGGCCTCCTGCTCGATAATGGTCACTTCTGCCCCGAGTTGTGCCGCCCGTATGGCAGCCACATACCCACCGGGTCCTGCGCCTATAACGGTGATTTTCTTTGTCATAGCTCCTCAAGCACCACAGCGCTTGTTCCTCATATTGACTTTCAGCCCCTACGACTTAACACTAAAATTTTCTTATTTCAAGCAATTCAGCGCAATACGCGGATCACTACTGGTAGGCGGAAGGCAAGGTATTACCTGTTTACTAATAATCCTTAACTTGGCAGGTTATTAGGGGTATTGCCTATTCCTGGCCGGCGACAAAATCGGTTTGGTTTTGACCTGCAATTATGGTATAGCATTCTTGAAACCTGGCGACCTCACTCACTGTGGTGCAAATGGTGATGGGGCGGAAAATGAGATTTGATATCGTAGACAACATCCTCCCAGATTCCGCGCCACACAGCCTATCAAGGAAGGAATAGAGAAAAAAGGAGGGATATTCATGAAAGAGATTGGCGAACTCCAGTTACCTGATGATGTGCGTTATGCAGAAGATCATGAATGGGCCAGATCCGAAGGTGAAAACACAAGAATTGGCATCAGCGACTATGCCCAGGACCAGCTTGGCGACATCGTGTACGTGGAATTCCCCCAAGTGGGCGACACCTTTAACAAGGGAGAGGAATTCGGAACCGTGGAATCGGTTAAGGCCGTTGCCGAATTGTACATGCCTATTGGTGGGGAAATCCTTGCGGTAAACACAGCACTTGAAGAATCTCCAGAGTTGGTCAATAAGAGTCCATATGGCGACGGGTGGTTAATCGAGGTTAAGCCTGCCGATTCAGCCGAACTGGATACCCTTATGACCAGGGATGTATACCTTGAAACCCTGAAAGGAATAAAATAATGCGCTACCTGCCTCACACCGATGAAGAGATTGCTTCAATGCTCCAGGCAGTGGGAAAAAATAGTCTTGACGAGCTTTTCTCCACCATACCAGAGGATTGCCGTTGCACGGGAATTCTTGACCTACCAGAGCCGTTGACAGAGTGGGAATTGAACGACCTTATGGACGCTCTTTCAAGCACTATGGCAGCCTCTCCAGAATATACGGCTTTTATTGGCGCGGGTAGCTACGACCATTACATACCCGAGTCAGTGTCCTACCTGCTCACCCGATCTGAGTTTGTAACATCTTACACCCCTTATCAGGCAGAGATGAGCCAGGGAACGCTCCAGGCCATCTATGAGTATCAAACGCTTGCTGCCCGGCTCCTGGGTATGGAAGTGGCAAACGCATCGATGTATGATGGGGCCTCGGCCCTGGCTGAGGCATTGCTCATGGCTATTCGCATAACCCGAAAGAGCGCGGTCGCTATTTCAAGCCTGGTTCATCCACACTATCGTCGTGTAGTTCAAACGTATTTTGAGCCCACCGGGTACCAAGTTGTGGAACTTCCCCGCCTTGAAAATGGCAGAACCGATCTTTCACCGATACACGGCATAAATAATCTTGCAGCCGTTGCAGTTCAGTCGCCCAACTTTTTGGGATGTATCGAAAACCTGCACCTCATTGGGGAAAACGCTCATGACAAGGGGGCCCTTTTTGTGAGCTGCTTTACCGAGCCCCTTGCCTATGGGCTCATCAAGAATCCAGGGAGCCAGGGAGCCGATATCGCCTGCGGAGAGGGCCAAAGTCTCGGTATTCCCCAGTCTTTTGGGGGACCGGGACTTGGGATGTTTGCAAGCAAGATGGAGCATGTGCGAAGCATGCCCGGTCGCCTGGTTGGCCAAACCAAAGACCTGGAGGGAAAACGAGGCTTTGTTCTCACCCTTGCCACAAGGGAACAGCACATCCGTCGGGAAAAAGCCACTTCCAATATTTGCACAAACAACAGCCTCTGTGCCCTTGCAGCTGCAATGTACATGGCCTCTGTTGGCGGGACCGGCATGTGTGAACTCGCCAGTCTCAACCACGACAAGTCCGAATACCTTAAACAAGAGCTGCAAAAGACAGGCTTCAAAATAGGCTTTAACACTCCAACCTTCAATGAATTCGTGGTAGAATTCCCCAAAGGCTTTGACGTGACCTACCAGCGCCTGCTGGAGAAAAAGATTGTAGCAGGCCTTTCTCTGGCGCCCTTTTATCCGGACCTGGCCAACCACTATCTCTTGTGCGTGACGGAAACCAGGTCCAAGGAGGATATGGATGCCCTGGTCAGGGAGGTGACATCATGAAAGAGGCGCCCGGCATCACAGGCCTGATACTCAACGAACCCTTGCTCTGGGAGAAAGGGAAAAAGGGGCGAAGGGGATTTTCTCTACCGCGCCGTGACGTGGACTTCTGCCCTCTCGATGAAAACCTCACCTCCAAGACTCTGGACTTTCCTGACCTAAGTGAGGTGGACGTAATCCGCCACTACACCCGGTTATCCCAGTGGAACTTCGGTGTAGACACCGGCATGTACCCATTGGGCTCGTGCACCATGAAGTACAACCCCAAAATCAATGAAAAACAGGCACGGCTCCAGGGTTTTGCCGGTGCCCACCCCTTGCTCCCACACACTCTATCCCAGGGAGCACTCAAACTGATGTTCGAACTCGAGCGATTACTGGCGGAAATCACCGGCATGGATGCAGTTTCACTCCAGCCTGCGGCAGGAGCCCAGGGAGAGCTGACAGGAATGCTGCTTATTCATGCCTTTCACAAGAGCAAGGGCATCCGCCGCTCAAAGATCATCATCCCTGATACTGCTCACGGCACAAACCCCTCAAGTGCAGCCCTCTGCGGTTACCGCCCTGTGCACGTGAAGTCCAACGAACAGGGGGTCCTCTCTGTAGAGGCCATAGCAGAGGTCATGAACGAGGACACCGCCGGGATCATGGTAACAAATCCTAATACCCTGGGCCTCTTTGAAAAAAACCTTAAAGAAATAGCTGAAATCGTTCATTCAAAGGGCGGGCTGGTCTATGGTGATGGTGCAAACATGAATGCCATCATGGGTATGGTTCAGATGGGCCAGATCGGCGCCGATATCATGCATCTGAATCTCCACAAGACCTTTTCAACGCCCCACGGTGGGGGAGGACCCGGTTCCGGACCTGTGTGTGTTAAGAAACATCTAGAACCATTTCTGCCTGTTCCGCGGGTCGCACAAGAAAGCGATCGGTATGTTCTCTCTGAAGACTTCCCGGAATCTATCGGTAGGCTGCACGCCTTTTTTGGAAACTTCGGCGTCATGGTAAAGGCATACAGTTATATCCAAAGCATGGGCCCTGATAACCTGAAAAAGGCCAGCCAGCTTGCTGTTTTAAACGCGAATTATATCCAAGAGATGCTAAAAGGGACATTACACCTTGCTTACGACAGACCCTGTATGCACGAATGCGTGTTTTCCGATAAGCTTCAACAGCCCCACAAGGTCATGACTTTAGACATGGCCAAGCGCCTCATGGATTACGGTTTTCATCCACCTACCGTTTACTTCCCACTGATTGTAAACGGTGCGATCATGATCGAACCCACCGAGACAGAGTCCAAGGAAGACCTGGATCTCTTTATCGAAGCATGCAAAGCCATTTCCAATGAGGCGCAGCAAACCCCCCAGTTGCTTCTGGAAGCACCACAAAAATGCAAAGTACGAAGAATGGACGAAACAGCGGCGGCACGCCGGCCCTGTCTTGCGGGGTAAAACCCCAGAGAGGTATCCGCTACGCACCATGCTCTCCGCTGAGCCAACCGACAAAAGAGGAGGCCTGGGTTTGAAGCCAAAGCGGAACAGCCCGCTACCCCACCTGGCACAAAGAACATGGCTCTATGTGGATCTGCCCACTACGGGCTATAGAGAAGCCTGGGATTTGCAGGCTAAGATCGTGGCCGCTCGGAAATATCGAATCATCGAGACCGATATCGTCTTATTCCTGGAGCATCCCCCCGTTTTCACCTTAGGCCGGAGGGGTGGATTAGAGAACCTGACAGTTTCTGAGGCCTTTCTGGAAAAGCAGGGGATCTCACTCATCCAGGTGGAACGGGGCGGCGACATTACATTTCACGGACCGGGCCAACTTGTTATTTACCCCATAATTGACCTGAGAGCAGCCCGGCTCGGGGTGGCAGACTATGTCACCGCCTTGGAAGAGGTTATGATCCGGGCTGCTGCTGACTGGGGAATACAGGCTGACCGAAACCCCAGAAACAGGGGGGTGTGGGTTGGAAACAACAAACTGGGCAGTATCGGGGTTGCTATTCGCCGAGGGGTGAGTTTCCACGGCCTTGCGTTCAATGTCAACACCTCGCTCAAGCCTTTTTCCTGGATCCATCCATGCGGACTGGAAGATATTGAGATCACATCTTTGGAGCGAGAACTCTCACGTAAGGTATCCCTGAGCCAGGTGCGTGAGGCCGCACGCCATCACATGGAAGATGTTCTCGGTGTTAAGCTCGTAACGAAGCGCCTGGCAGAGGTTAAGAGGCTCTTGGAAAAGACCGGTTCCGTGTAATCCCTTTGGCCTAAGATTCAAATATGTTGTGATTATATGCAAGGAGCAGAGTTTTCAAGAGCCATGAAAACCCCTCAAACAGGTTTCTTTACTAAAAGCAAGCTATACCCTCAACTTATCTCAGCACAAGGAGGAT
>JAFDDT010000268.1 GCA_019310725.1 Deltaproteobacteria bacterium
TTAGAGCAGTTCTTAAATTGAGGAAAGATAATCAACAAAGGATTATTAAGTCATGAAATATCAAATTGTCGAAGACGGTGATCTCCTTCTAATAAAGATATCAGGGAAGGCAAGAAAGAATGAAGCCCTTCTGGCTAAGAGACTGCTTTCTCATTACATCACAGAAAAAGGCACGAGAGTGATTTTCAATCTGAAGGAGCTAGAAGACTTTGAGCCAACCACCCTCCTGGGAGTTTTAAACGGTATCAAGAAGGAGATTGGCTTTTTGAGAGCAGGTTTGAAGTTGTGCTCCTTGAGTTCAGAGATGCTAAATTACTTTGGAGAAAATCGTTTGGATCAAATCTTCCAGATCTATGAGGACGAGGAAATGGCTAAAAACAGTGGGTGGAAGGATTATGGTAAAAGATGATCAGATCATAGAATTTCAACCCAACATTTTCTGGCTTAAGGGAAAGGATACCAGCAGCCACAGCTACCTAATCAGGGGAGATTACAAAAACGTTCTTATTGATTCGGGAGTGGATAAGGAGTTCTCTAGATTGCAAAAATCCTTACTCAAAGTCGGTCTTAAGTTGAGGGATGTGGACATAGTTATCAATACCCACGAGCACTTTGACCATATCGGGGCCAATCGTTATTTCCAGGATTATGCCCTGATTGCCGCCCATCGCTTTGCTGCTACCAAGATAACCTTAGAAGATAGGTACGTCACTGTCTATAAACCAGGTGATCTCAACGAGACATGCCTTAAAGTGCATCTCTGGCTGGAAAACAGATTTCGCTTTGATCTGGGAAACTACAGCCTGGAGGTGGTGAACACACCCGGCCATACATCCGGCTCAATCTGCATCTATGAATTTGCCAGCAAGATCCTCTTTACCGGGGATACTATTTTTGCTGGAGGGACACTATCATATATTGGCGGGTCTGGAAGTGTGGGAGACTATATCAATTCCATAAGTCTCCTCGCAACAAGGAAAATAGAAGAGCTTTATCCTGGACATGGGAATATCTCAAAGACGCCAGAAGAGGATATGAAAAAGGCCATTCTTAATGCAAGGGCGCTTTTGAGGGATGAGGAGGGAGTAGAGATTACCCATTTTAGAGAATTATCTTAAATCTTAACCAAATCTTAACCCAACGGTAATCAGGCGGTAACAAGACTCTGATAGAGTATAAGAATGGTGAAAGGGAAAATAAGTAAGAAGGAAAAAACTAAGAACAAAGGAGAGAAAAAATTGAGGAGACCACTTTTATGCGATTTTCATATTCATACAACCTTCAGTGATGGGGAGATGAAACTCAGAGAGGTAATAGACCTATACGGGGTAAATGGCTTTGATGTTATTGCAATTACCGACCATGTCTTTGACACTCAGTGCCCTCTAAGCCTGAATATGATTAACAAAGGAGCGTATGTAGATAATTTTGATAGATATTTCTGGGCCATTAAGAAAGCTTCCACCTATGCCAGAAAAAAATACGACCTTTTGATCATTCCTGGAATTGAAGTAACCAACAACAATGTAGGATTTCATATTCTTGGCCTTGATATTAAAAAAACCATAGATGCCAACCTTTCTGCAAAAGAGGTAATCGAAGAAATTCATCATCAGGAAGGACTGGCCATTGCCTGCCACCCTTACTACAAGATCTCCGAGCTTCAAGACCGGCAGAAGATCGAGGAGACCACCATATATCTCTGGGAGAATCGGGAGAGATATCTTGACCTTATTGATGCCTGGGAGATCGCCAACCGAGATGACCTCTTCAGCGTGGTTGGTTTGAGCAAACTCCCGTTCCTAGCCAATTCTGACTTTCATGAGAAGAAACATATATATAGCTGGAAGACTCAGATCTATACCTCCAAAGATCCTTCTTCTGTTAAGAATGCCATAAAGGAACAAAAGATAAGCTTGGCCCTCTTCAGAGATGAGACAGAGGCGCTATCTTCTCCTCATTTAGCCGGCAAGGATTATTTCAACCTGGCCTTTCCCCAGTTGGTAGCAACTTAGAGCAATAAAGCTCAAAGGGATAATAGAGCATGATAAGAATCCTTCTTGGTTTGTCAATTCTAATAGTCCTAGTTTTTATGGGTATGTTTTACTACCGATCCTGCAAAAATTTGGCTGATAAACTTTTGCATGAGTATATCGAGGGAAGAGATCAATAGGTATTGCCCTCTTATCAAACTCACAACACCAAAATGCCAATAGGTCGCAGTATTATATTTCTCCTGCAGCTTAAGCCCTTTCCTTTTGGTCTACCTACCTGTAAGAATCCTGTCACAGAGAGTTTTGGTTACTACATTAACATCAAGCAGCACTTCAGAGTTGCCAGAGCCTGATGGCTTAATTGGGCATCAAACTCTGACAACCATTTTTTGTCAATTAGCCTCCCAAGGGTCAGCTAAAACTTGATGGCAAGGCCAACCTGGGCCAGCTTGTAATTATTTAATCCAGAATCATATTCTTTGTCTTCAACAGCTATCCAGGGCATGATACCCTTGTCGAGGTCATAAGAAACCCCATATATCTTGGTGTTTTCATCGTAATTATCCCTGTTATTGTCTTTATCGTATACATCGTAGCGGGCAAAGATTCTCAGCTTTTTATGGAAGGGCATCCTAACAAAGGCTGCGATATTATAACCATCACGGTCATTATTATCAGAACTCCTATCCTCGGATTTACCTGAATACCACTGGCCCATGACAGTGAAGTATTCATGCTGATATGATGCCAAAAACTGATCGATCTCCCACTCTGGATACTCTTTAGGTCCTCCACCAGTCAGCAATGTGTCACTTTCGCCCCTGAGGGCGTGATACCCGATACGAAGGCCTTTGAGAATATCTATCATGTTAAAGGGGCGCACATAAGCAAGGACTTCAAATGCTTTATTATCGTTTTCCTCTTTGTGGCCATATCCAGCACCATTATAAACACCTGCCCAAATGCCGCCCCATTTTCCTGCGTATTTCTTGGAAACTTTTTTCTTGAACGCTTTGTCCATGTCGCCAAAGGTAAGGCGGACATTAGTACCATAGTCGGCAGAGGACATGATCGAGTGTCTGTCAAGAAAATGTTTCCCTTGGGCACGATAAGGCCAGAGGGCAGTATCATAATCATCTGATACGCAATGAACCAAACCGAACTCACTCTCCAACCTAACATCGCTTCTGCCCAACTTTTTGACATCAAACTTACCATAGGCATATTTTAAGCGGAACTCCCAGCCTATCTCTTTTGCATCAGCTCCTACCGCACCGCGTTTGCTGTCATAAGTAATATCAGCAGTAACCCGTGAGCTGAACCAGGGGGTGAACTTTTTTTTGAGCGTGATGTAAGCACGCTGCACTGTAAATGAGCTAAAATCATCATCTTTTGTGTCGTCCTCGTAATCTTTGTTATAATATTCAAGGAAATAAGTTCCACCAAGACTAATCCCTTTCAATCCTTTGGGAAGCTCCAATGGCTTCGATGTGACTTCCTTTTTCGCGGCCGCTTTAGTATCTTCAGCTAAAACAGGGCCAATGCTTAGTGGGCCAAGGAAAGTTGCTGCAACAAATAAGACCAGAATTCGTTTCATTACCTAAACCTCCTTTTCATTTCTTTTTTTGGTAGATATGGTCATGACTTTACCTTTCACGGAAACTCCTGATTTCACCTTCACCTCCTCTCTTGGAGAAATTTGACCGTTCATTCAGGATACTTTTCCTACTTGTTTGTTATGAGGAAATGAGGCTGGGATTAGATTTTGGTTAAATCGAGCTGGTGTATCCATTTGAAGAAGCTGGAACGTTTGTATGTAGAAGGGGAGAGAGAAAGGTTAAAATGATTCAAGATATTCTTCTATCTTTTCGATTATTTGATCCAGGTATTTTTCATCAAAAGGCAGAGAAGAGCGTGTCTCTCTTATCCACGTCCTAAACTCCAA
>JAFDDT010000269.1 GCA_019310725.1 Deltaproteobacteria bacterium
AATGGATCGAGAATGACCTTCCCCTTTGTATCCGGGTCGTTGGTATGGTCTTTATAGAACTCCCCCATGATAATCTCAGCCCCGCTTTTAAGGGGCTTTCCATCATTATCTAAAGGGAGAGGTTTCATACAACCTAAGAGAATTGCCCGAAATACGCAAGAGGCCCGCCTGGCAAACCATTTGTGCATCTGATAGATTGGCTTAAAGGCATTTCTTTCGGGAATAGCAAGACGATTTATTTCTACAATGGGGAAGGAATCTTCAATGGCATATTTAATCATAATATCCTTAACCAAATTGCCTTTTTTTATTTATGAGCCAGTTCTATTCTTTTATGAGCCGGCCTTAAATTCAACCGGAGCGTATTTGAGTGGCTCATAAACCAATCAAGATTGTTCTGTAACTTATCCCTTGATTGCGAGATATCTTGAACCCTTACCTTTTCCCTCTTTTCGCAAGAGGCCTATCTCTACAAGTCTTTTGGCTAATTTTGTTGCCTTAAAACGGGAAACACCAAGTGCCTTCTGGATATCAGAGTTCTTTAAAAATCCTTTTTTATGGATTATCTGTTTTAGGGGGATAAATTCTATTGGCTCTTCTACAGTCCCCCATTTTTCCTTTGATTGAAGTGTGTATATTCTTCCACCCCTTTTATTCAACTTAATGATACCTAACCTTACCATATCTTTTATTTCTTTTCCTGCCTCATAAATGCCCAGATCGCAGACCTTTTGATAATCCCTGCTGGTAAATGAATCACTGTGAGCTTTTCCAAAAATGAGCATTCGCCTTTGGTTTGGGTTGAGGTGTAGCGACG
Source organism: Deltaproteobacteria bacterium (assembly GCA_019310725.1). GTDB lineage: Bacteria > Desulfobacterota > DSM-4660 > Desulfatiglandales > B25-G16 > JADFWK01. The sequence continues at coordinate 818 of JAFDDT010000269.1, forward strand.
AGAAGTGTTTTAACCATTCCATATCATCCAGTGAGTACATGGGCTGGTTCTTCAAGGTTAAGGAAAATACTGAGTTGGCCACTATTTGAAAATCCGGGGGGTATAATCCATTTTTCTCCATTTCTTCAAACATCCTTGGGATGCCTTCCCCTGTCTCCCGCATATGACCCAATTCAGTTAGTACCCGAACAATGAGGGGGTTTCTGCTTGCATGAATTCGCTCCCTTCTTAAAATCCTTTCTATTGTAACAGGCTCTGGCGGCAAGCCAGGACTGCGAACCTCGATCCTGTCGTCAAACATCCAAACCTCTATGGAAAGACCCTGGACATTATAGTCTCTATGGGCAATAGCATTTACAATGGCTTCCTGCCAGGCAAAGGATGGGTATTCGAATTGTTCCACGAAAAATAGGTCATGGCGGTACTGCCTCTCTTTTATGTGCGGAGAAATAGTTTTATAGGCCTCATCAATTAATCGTGTAAGGGGTAATTCAATTCTGGCCCTCTTTATTATGTTCAGTTCCCTGCCCACCTTCCTTTCTATTCCTTCATATTTTATGAAATCGATTCCACAACGAGGATGCCATCGGAGCGGATCTTTTCCGAAAAGAAGTAGAGCAGCCAATTTCAATTTTGGCCTCCCATCTTCGTAATCAAGCAAACGGAATCGATAGAGCAGATCTTCAGGTTTTTCAGGAAGGCCTATCCGAAGCCCAGATTCGGAAATGAGTTCAGTATCAATATCGTTAAGGCTCGCGGTGGGCTCAAAATGGCTCTCAAAGAGGGCTTTTCTTTTACCTTTCTTTAGCATTTCAATCTGTTCCGCAGGAAATGGCATATTGGCATCACCGATGCGCAAGAGATATCGGCCATCGGTCAACTGATACACTTCAGGTAACCATTTCACTGTAAAAATCAAAAGCCTTTTTCCTGTATATGAAACCTCTTGGATTTCCGGTTTAAGGAATGGCCTAATCAGATTTTTTGGTGCATCCCGTATTACTCTAATTTTATCGTCGGGATAATCCATCCCCGAAAGGCTTCCATCATCGTTGATTCCCAGTAAAAGAGTCCCTCCATCAGCATTACCAAAAGCACATAGTGTTTCTGCCACATCTTTGGCTACTTCCCTTGCTTTCCTTAATCTTCTCTTTCCCTTCTGAATTTCGTAGCGACTCTTTCGTTCAAGGAACTGGCCTTCAGATTGTCGAAGTAATCGCTTGATATCTGAATGTTTCATCATTTTGGTTAATCCCTGACCAATAATATCCAAGGAGTTAGTATTTCCATTACAGATAGGCCCCCATGTTTATAGAGCCTGCTTGCTGCCTTACCAGGCGGGTGGGTCTGTATCCGCCCACGTAGTACTGCTACCTTTCGGCTTGGAAACAGAACAAGGTCAGGATGATCAGGTGGCTGCTTTCCCTCATCACTTAGTCGCCTATAACGCTCTCCACCCAGATACTCCGATAATGGGCGTAGCTCTGTATTAGATCTTGGGAAGGATAGGCCTGATCCCAAATATACGTATCCGTGATCACTTGTTAAAAGAATCTTGCGTCCAGGAGGGATCTGCTGAACCGTATTCAGCCACGCGGTTTCCAGAAGCTGGCTAATCTGCTCGAAGTGTTGGGGAAAACGCGCACCGCTATCACTGTATGTATTATCAGGGAAGGCCGACCACAGGAGAAGACCCTTTGAATCGCGATCGAGAAGATGCTGCTGGTTAGGATTATCGTAGTAGTAGTCAGCAATCCCTTTTTCCCTTAATCCCTTTCTCTTAGGAAGCTGAGATGGTGATATGTTTCCGAATTTTAGCCTATGCTCAATAAAGTCAGTGGTCTCTGTTGGTAAGGCTGAATATGATGCTCCTACTTCCTGCACTATAAATCCGGATGTTTGAGCAAGATTTAGAAGGACTGGAATTTCCCTAAGCGACAAACCATCAAAGATAACTATAGCGAATCGCTCTTCCCCCTCAATAATTTGCTCTACTTCACCTTTAGAGAATTCACCACTCTTGGTAATGGTGATCTCTGCTGTTAGGGAACCTTGTCCACTAAGATTTCCTCTGATTGAGGCAGGAAGACTGGTGAGGTCTCCAGTGCTTTTTTCCAGAAAGATAGTAGTGCGAATTTGTGTTATTTTTGGATCTGGAAACTCCTGGAGCCTTGCCGCAATAGTCTGCCGAAGCTCTCCAGGGCCAGCCTGTGGTGGAATTGCGATTTCTTCTCTTTTTTCAGGAATGGCTGTTGGAGGAGTAATAATTGTTGTTTCCTCTCCACTGATGGGGGACGATATCTCTACACCTTCCCCAGTAGGAGTAAGTATTGGAGGGCGATGAGTTGTCTCAAATGGTTCTCCCACTTTTGCATCAAAGAGCTCTGTCTCTGTTAAACTTGGATTTTCTTGACAGAAATTTCCCCTGGGATGTCTAATCCCAATTTGACCCTTAGAACATAGCTCCCTTATAGCCTGGCTTACAGACCTTACAAAGGTTGGAACAGGGAATCCCAGGGTAGAACAATATTGTTTATGTATATCTTTTATACTAAGATTCAGGAGGTCGGGTAAGCGGGAAGAGAGGTGTTCTTCAAATAACTGGGTAGGAAAAAGCTGCTGGGAGAGGTAGTTACGCACATCTTCTTTTGTTATGCCTGGCACATTCTCTTTTTCTACCTGGTCATCTTTTGCTGATGAACCGTAATTTTCCCAGTGAATGTAAATGAGGCCAGCCCTCTTAATTGTATCCATGCAATGTCCTTTATCCTCGCGCCCGATTCGCTCATAGGTAGTCCTCCGTCCAGAATCTTGTGCACTGCCAGCTAATTCTTGTGCAGCCAGTTGCCTTTGGGCCCATTTAAGAAGATCTGTGTGATTATCAAGGTCAAATTTTTGATCTCGTGGTTCCAGCAAGATAACCTGATTTCGTGTTGGAATACCCCGGTAAAGTTCATGACGCTCTTTCTGGCTTAGTTTGCGAGGTGCAAGGACATGCCTGAGGTAGTTCTTATGGAGTTGATCCAGGACATCCTTTGTCTCCTGCTCACCTTTATATACAACAGAATTGGATTCCCTGAAAATCTCATCTCGCCAAAGCA
>JAFDDT010000270.1 GCA_019310725.1 Deltaproteobacteria bacterium
AAATATATCCTTTGTGTCTTTCTGCCTTTGTGGCAAATTCTTCAGTTCCGGTTTATCCGGGTTAGTAACATAAATTAACTTTAATCTTAATAGGAGGAGGAAGAATTATGGCATTAGATTGGTTGATAAGGGACAACGAAGTAAAAGACCATCAGATCTTTGGAGATGAACATTTTGGCACTGAGCCGCCGTGCACAGGGTATGAGAAAAAACCCCTGGTTAATCCCGATACCGGGGAGAAAGTTGACGGGTTGTATACGGCCTGGATCACCCTGAATAACCCTGGTCAATTTAACTCATATACCACGGAGATGGTCAAGGGAGTGATTGCAGGGATGCATAAGGCATCCATGGAACGAGATGTCATGGCTATCATCTTTACGGCCGCCGGGGATAGAGCCTTTTGCACCGGAGGCAATACAAAAGAATATGCCGAGTACTATTCCAAGAGGCCTCTGGAGTATGCACAATATATGGACCTTTTCTCAGGGATGGTGGATGGTATTCTCAAGGCGCGCAAGCCGGTTATTTGCCGTTGTAACGGACTGAGGATCGCTGGGGGTCAGGAGATCGGCCAAGCATGTGATTTCACGGTGGCCGCTGATACCGCCGCCTTTGGACAGGCGGGAACCAGACATGGTTCGACCCCAACAGGAGGATCTACCGATTTTCTGCCCTGGAATCTGAGCATGGAGCAGGCCATGTGGCAGGCGACTGCTAACGAGATGTGGAGTGCCGCCAAGATGGAGCGGATGGGCCTGGTTACCAAAGCCATCCCCATTAAGAAAAACGATAAGGGTGAATGGGTTCGGGATCCCCGTGTGATCACCGATAAATATGTGGAAAATGGCGAGATTGTCTATGGTGAGTTCAAGAAAGGAGCTGACTACAAAGCGGGTAATGAGCAAGTGAAAGCCCTCAAGACCGATTGGAGCCTTTTGGATGGATTTATTGATAGGATGGTGTGGACCCTCACCAATACCACCTTTATCTGCCTCATGAACACCATAGAGAGCATCAGAGGGAAGAAGAAGTTTTTCTGGGATCTCATGAAGAGCAGTCAAATCTACTGGCTGGCTGCAAACATGAACGCAGAGGCGTTTATTGGGTTTAATGCCTTCAATACCCAAAAGATAACAGGACAGAGGACAATTGACTTTATCAAGTATCGTAAGGCACTGGCCGACGTTCAGAGCTTTGATGATGAATTGGCTGAAGCTGTCCTTCCAAAGCCCCAGAAATAGATAACCAACATACAATAGCAATGTGAAAGAAAAAATCCAGAGGGAGACTTCTGGATTTTTTCTTTGAGAATCACAGGCTACCCCGAAATTGTGCTCATAGCTAATCTTCGCTCAGAAATAGGAACCTAGGGCTTCGCTACAATTGGAATATTGGAAAACTGGAATAATTGGTTTTCGGGAAAAGAGAAATGTTCATTACTCCAATACTCCAATAAATTCGCGCTTCCACACCATGAGTGCCTTTTGATTGAAAGCTCATACACTGCCTACCCGATTTTGGACACGATTGAGTTGATCTCATGTGGAATTTTGAGTATAAACATAGTGATTTCCCCCTTTCCGTACACTACTGAAAGGGGAACAACCGAACCGCCTAGGTTGGCTGAGGAAAGATCATACAAAGAAAGGAGAAGAAGATGAATCATATTGGCGTGCAAGTTGACGGAGGACTCGGCACCATAACCTTGCGGAGGCCTCCTGTTAATGTCTTGAACATTGAGATGATGGATGAAATCAATGAAACACTGAGGGAGTGGGTAAAGAAAAAGGATCTCAAGGTAGTGCTATTTAATGCAGAGGGGAAATGTTTTTCGGCAGGTGTTGACGTGGCGGAACATATGGGTAATCTGGCACCAAAGATGATCGAGAGCTTCCATGGTATGTTCCGCTTGATGGATAGATTAGGTGCGGTGACCGTGGCCTCTGTGTATGGATCGTGCTTAGGCGGTGGATGCGAGCTGGCGATCTTCTGTGATCTGGTGATTGCAGACGACACAGCGAAATTCGGCCAGCCAGAGATCCAGGTAGGGGTACTGCCGCCCATTGCGGCACAGATAATGCCGAGGATCATTGGAAGAAAGGCAGCTGTGGATTTGATACTCTCAGGGCGCATTATCTCTGCGGCGGAGGCTTTGGGGATGGGTCTCATAAATAAAACCGTTGCGAAAGGCGATCTATCTCAAGAAACTGATAGCTTTGTAAGGCCCTATCTTCCTCTGAGTGCTGAGGTCATAAGGATTACCAAAAAGACGATCAAGGCTGGTCTGATGGACGATTTTGAACCATCACTCAAGGCCATAGAAGATATCTATCTCAATGAATTGATGAAAACAACAGATGCTCAGGAAGGACTGAAGGCGTTTTTGGAGAAGAGGAAGCCCGAGTGGAAGAACTGTTGACCAAAGTGAGCTAGAGTTGGTAACAATTATCCAGTGCCAAGTATCCAGTAACCCATGAAGAGATTTGTCCTGCTAAGTAACTTGTTCAATTATCAGCAATATTTGTTGGTTTAGTCGAATAAAGATATGCTATATTTGAAAAAGAAATCTACGAATGACTTTGTAGGGCTTATTTTTTTTCTCCTTATCATTATATGTATTGTTGGTTGTGCTGAAAGCAAGAGGCGGATACCAACAACCAGGTATGCAAGACCGGTTCTCGTGTTGCCCGCGACAATTAAACCATATATAGTAAACGGGGTAGCATACTACCCTTTGCCCAGCAAAGAAGGGTTTGTCCAGGTAGGTATTGCCTCCTGGTATGGGAGGAAGTTTCATCGAAAGAAGACCTCCAGCGGTGAGATCTATAATATGTATGATAAGACTGCTGCTCACAAAACGTTACCCTTTGGAACGCATGTGAAGGTGAAAAATCTATCGAATTCAAAAGAGGTAATAGTAAGGATTAATGATCGGGGCCCTTTTGTTAAACAGAGGATTATTGACCTTTCCTATGGCGCTGGAAGGGAGATAGGATTGATTGGTCCTGGAACGGCCCGTGTACGTTTGGTTGCCTTGTCACGGGAGGTTGGCAAGATCAAATCAGGTAATACCCAGAAAACCCTAGTGGAGGCAAAGGATTTTAACACAGGGAAATTTACCGTACAGGTTGGCGCCTTTGAAGAGAGAGAAAATGCAGAGCGTCTGACAGGCCGGCTCAGGGTTATTTTTGATCACGTTACCATAACAGCGTATGAACCATATCCCACAAGAATCCTTTATCGGGTCAGGGTTTCTCTCTCTGAAAATATGACTGAAGCAGGCGATATAGTCACGAGATTGGAATATCTTGGATTTTCGGAGACCTTTGTTGTGGCACTTTAAGCCTTATGGTTGATTTTTCTCCTGAGAACCCCAGAGGTTCTAAAAACAACAACTTTTCGCGCCTTTAGCTGGAGGTCTTCTTTGGTCTGAGGGTTTCTGCCCCGTCGAGCCGCCTTGTTTTTCACACAGAATTTTCCGAACCCACTGATGAGGAGATCTTCTCCTCTTCCTAAAGTTTGCTTTATGATTTCCAACAGACTTTCGACAACTCTTCTGGACTGGCGTCTACTGAGACCCACTTGATTGTAAACACCATCTGTAATCTTTTCTTTCGTTAATGTCATGTGCCTCCCCTCCTTCGCAGGGCCGCGTCATAGTGAGACCTAAGGCTATTGATTCTTAAGCTTCTTGCAGGGTATGGGTGTCTTTTTTTTGGTTATGCCCCTGGCCCAGACCTGGTATGCTGGGTTGCGGTTATAAAAATCACTCCATGCATAAGCAGTAAACACGGTTGCATATTCCGATCGTGTCACGCCAGGGCAGGCCTATGACATGGCCCCTTACTGGGTCGATTCAAAATGGTTTATTGAGCCATACGCCTTAGAATCAAGATACCCATACTCTGGACTTTGACGTTACCCTGCCTCCTTCGGTTTCAGACCTATGAGTTGTAACCATATTTTTCTTTTAACTTCTGACAGACAATGTCAGGCACGAGACCCTTGATAGTTCCCCCATAACTAGCTGCCTCCTTAATTATGGTAGAACTAGTATAGAGCCATTTGTAATCAGTCATCATGAAGATCGTTTGGATATTTCTTCTCAACCTTCTATTCATTAGTGACATCTGAAACTCATATTCAAAGTCTGAGAGGGCCCTCATTCCTCTCAAAATGACATTGGTCTCTTTGCGCTTCACGTAATCAACCAGCAAGCCATGAAAGGAGTCAACAAAGACCTTTTTATCGTTTTTGGTTGATTCTCTGACCATGTCCATCCTCTCTTCCAAAGTAAAAAGGGTATTTTTCATTGGATTAGCAGCTACGGCAATGGTTACAGAGTCGAATATCGTCAGCGCCCTTCGCAGAATACTGAGATGGCCATTGGTTATAGGATCAAAGGAGCCTGGATAAATTGCCACATTTTTCACGTTATGATGCCCCATGACTAGAGTAAAAACCTATTACTGTGGATCCGAAAGATCGGGTTTGTTGAAGCCGAAAATGAGGGATCTTAGATGGTAACGGATCATTGGCGCTGGTTGATGATTCTGCCACTACCATGGCGTGATGCGTCAGCAGATTGCTTTCAACGAGTTTGTTCATGGTAGGTTCAATATATCCCTTCCCGTAAGGAGGATCAATAAAGACCAGATCGAATTGACCGCATCCGAGATTTCTGATTCTATTCAAACCCTTAGGCAATTCCTCTCTAACAACCATGGAAAGCTCGTCAAGCCCACAGATGGTGAGGTTTTTCTTAATTATTGCAAAAGCCCGCCGAGAGTTATCTATGAACACGGCCCTTTTGGCCCCCCTGCTAAGACATTCTATCCCCAGGCTCCCTGTTCCAGCGAAAAGGTCCAATACAGTAACACCAGTCAGTGTCTGGCCCAGAATGTTGAAGATAGAATTCCGTACCATATCTGCGGTAGGTCTGATGTGGGCCCCCCTAATCTTTATCAGCCGGTGGCCTTTTACCATGCCGCCGGTTACTCTCATGATTTGCTTTCTAAACTCTCCTCACTATTCTTTGATGAGGAAGCGATTAAAGGACTCGGCCTTTTTGCCTCTCCACGAAGGACATGATAGAGCTTTAGTGCAGGGCCAGAAAGAACATACACGGAAGAAAAAAGGAACAACATCAAAGCAGGCTTATAAGCCACAACAACAAAAACAAGGATAAACGCTACGAGGACATTAAAGGGCCTTTGCTTCAAAAGCTCAAGCTCTTTGAAACTCAAATAGTCGATCGTGCTTACCATGAGGAATGATAGGACGTAAATGCTGATTATGATCAGAATGTGCAGATTTTCATTCAGCCCTCCAAAGGAATTACTGAAAAGAACGCCGGTGGCAATCAAGATACCTGCACCAGGTATGGGTAAGCCTTTGAAATGCTGAGATTCGATGTTGCTTTTTTGAACATTGAATCGGGCAAGCCTCAAGGCACCGCAGATAATGTATAGAAATATGGCCAGCCAGCCAAATCTCCCAAACGGTTTTAAGGCCCACTCAAAAATCAGTAACCCAGGTGCCACACCGAACGCAACCAGATCAGCCAGAGAGTCATACTCGATACCAAATTGACTCGTTGTATTAGTAAAGCGGGCAATTTTCCCATCCAATCCATCAAGTATGGAAGAGATAAGGATGGCAATCGCTGCAGCGTCATAGCGTGCCTGTGTAGCAGCGATTATGGCATAAAATCCTCCAAAGAGGCAGCAGGAGGTAAACAGATTAGGGAGGATGTAAATTCCCTTTTTATTCCTTTTTCTTGATCTGTTTTTCGTTTTCACTTTAACGAAGGTATCCTATAATTGTCTTGCCGGCTTTGACTTTTTCCCCTTTCCGAACGGTGATTGTGCTATCAGGTGGAAGATACACCTCGAGTCGTGAGCCGAACCTAATGAGGCCAAATCTCTGGCCTGCTCTCACATGATCTCCCGCTTTCACCCAACACACGATTCTGCGGGCAATGAGACCAGCGATCTGAACGAGGACGATCTTTTCCCTGTTGTTTGTTTCTAACATTACCATATTACTCTCGTTATAGGCAGAGGCCTTATCGAAATTGGCCGGAAAGAATTTGCCGGGGTGATAGGTCAGTTGGCTAATCCTCCCTCCAACAGGTATCCGGTTAATGTGGGCATTAAAGAGCGACATGAAGATACTTAACTTTATTGCGGTACCTTTAAAACGATTGTCACCGCTAGCAAGTTCCTCTATTGCTATTATCTTGCCGTCTGCCGGTGTGAAAATTGCCTTTTCGCTATTCACCAGGTTTCTCTGTGGGTCGCGAAAAAAAAAGATGGTGAAAAAGGTTAGCACAGCAAAAGGAATGGCAAGGGCCGCTAGATCTAGGATGAGAAAGGCACAAGTCAGTCCGATTCCAATAAGTATGAAAGGAATTCCCTCCCGGGCAATTGGTAGTTTATTTTCTATATTTTTTGCTTCCAATCTAAGTCCCTGGAAAATTTGATTTTATTTCTCATTAGCGTTTAATACAAATTTAGGTATTTGTCAATATGGCATATGCATATCTGCAGGGTAACGTCAAAGTCCAGGG
>JAFDDT010000271.1:0-3893 GCA_019310725.1 Deltaproteobacteria bacterium
GCAGTTGCCATATGGAAAAAGCTTGGGAGAACCAACGAAGTCAACCGTGTTCTTAAAAAGAAGGCGAAAGAAAGCGGGGGAAAAAATCAACTGAAACTATTTTAGGCATGCTTTCCCCCGGGCTACATACCCCTATCACCCTATTGCCCCCAAGAAGGGTCATTTTTGTCACTATTTCTTGCAAGACCTAACTTCCTGGCATTTCATTAGACCTTGGAATTTTATGTGACATACTATTTGACCACCCCGCTATTTATCTTGTTCGAACCAAAGCTTGGTCTACCTGCTCTTGGCTTTTCCGATATTGCACACTATAATATCGACATGGCTTTTAATTATATCCCCAATAACCCTACTCTATGCCGGCACGACTCCTTTAATACTTGCCTTGCCTGCTCTTTCATCTGTTGCTCCTTCTTTGATTATCTTTGTGTCCAAAAGCACGACCCCCTTCAATAATTCAATGAATCAATGAATCAGTTGATCTATAGGTATTCATTTTTTGGTACTGAATCTCTCGGTCTTATCCAAATAAGTCACTTCATTCAGTCTCATTCCATTAACCTCAGCCAAGTATGTGAAAGGCATCCTTATACATCATACTCCCAGATATTGAAATGTTTAACGGCGTGCCCGAGTCACGGGATGTCCTCGGTTTTAGGCTACCCTTTCCTGTAGTTGGTCACATAGATCCCCGCGCTTACGGAGAGCAGCCCGAGGATGAGGCCAGCGGTCAGCTGCTCCCTGAGGATAATCACACCCGATGCAACCCCGAAAACGGGTGAGAGGAAAGTGAAGATCGCCAGTTGCGATACCGGGTAGGCGTGTATCAGTTTGAACCAAGTAAGATAGGAGGCAAAGGCGACGACAATGGATGCATAGAGAAGGGCTAACACCGCAGCTGTATTGATATCCAAAATCCATCTGGTCTCAAGCCAGCAGGCGCATACAAAGATGATCGGGACGGAAAAGACGAGCTGATAGAGAAAGGTGTGTATGGGATGGACCCGGCCTGCAAGGTACTTTTTGATATAGACGGTGGTAGCGCCCCAGAAAAAGGCGGCACCGAGTTCAAGGAGGTCGCCGAACAGCATCGAGATGTTCCATGTCCTTGGTTTGCCGTGGAACACGAGATAGGCCCCAGTGAACCCGAGAAGTAGACCGGCGATCTTCCCAATTCCCAGTTTCTCCCTGAGGAACAGGTAGGCCCCTACGGTAACGACGAAGGGTGAGAAATTGACAAGTATCACCGCCCGTGTGGCATCGGTATATGCCATGCCGAAATAGATGCAGATAAACTCGCCCCCAAAGAGCATGCCCACCATGAAACCATGAAACAACCGTATATCCCGATGAAACAGCGGTTGTTTTATCAGCATGCAATAGAGGATGCCGAGCACGGAAGCAATACCAGAGCGCAGAAATGCATTGAATATGGGTGAAAAACCTATGATCGAGATCTTTATGGCAGGATAGTTGCATCCCCAAAGCATGGTCAGTAAAATGAGAATCAGAAAGCCCTTCAGGTCAACATGATCCTTTGAAACGATAAAAGGCTTTGAAGTCTCGCCCCGGTCAAATGCCATTTCCATCGATCCTTTCATAACGTTGATTCTGAATCAACTTAATAATTTGTCTCAGAATTGATGCCCCCCTTTGCTTTATGGACAGATTTGAATCTCAACTTTAAATTTGGCCACAACAAAAAGGCGTCAGCTCTTTTTTGAATAGAACTTGAGCTGGCCATTTCCGTGATTTGTTCAATGCGGCGAAGCAGTTTCCTGTCAAAGTTGATCTGTCTGTCAATGACACTGGAGGCGCTACCAACGCTGCCATAACTTACAAGCGAAAGGCACTGTGAAAAGGGGATAACGATTTTTAAGTAACTTGACAATGATAATCAACTCGTAGCGCACCCCTTTTTGGTTTCCCATGCCCTTTCTGATAAGTTGCTTCAGAAGCTACGCATTTCGTGAACCACCTCAAAATGTAACAGCAATCCATTTTTAAGGCATCATCGGTTACATAAGAAGCATGAACCGCAGTGCATCGTTTTTCATCCAGTTGTTATTAAAGAGAAGGTAAGTGGGTTTCTCATATGTCCACTCTTTCAGCCTCTGAAGGTCAGTGTCGGTGTAAAGATAGGCGTAGCAGGTAATGCCGTGGGCATAAGGGTCTCATAGGACGGCTGCCATCGAAAGAGCCTTGATATGGTATGCTTCATCCCCCGTTACCTTTTTCTCAGTTTGGGTCAAGCATTACCCTATAACCAGGCTCCGGAATTACTACGTTCACCGGTCCTGCCAAATCTGTTAGTTGCTGTTTCTTCTCAAGCACCTGCCTCCGGGCGTTTCTTTGTATGTGTACCAGAGCAAGGTGGGATGCCTTGCAGCGTTTGGCCATAGCAATTGATCCAGTTACAGTTCCGTGTCCCGGGACCTCGGTTTCCAGATCAAAGGCCTCGTGGATGATGATCTGGCTGCCCTTGGCCAGGGCCATGCTTTCCGCTGTAGGCTTACCATCACCGCTGTAATAGATTGATGTCCCCCGGGCATCTATCCTGAGGGCAAGATCTCTTTGGGAATGAGCGTTTTCAGCAGTCTGAAGGGTGAGATCGAATATGGCAACATCGGTCTTTGGTTCCACCTCGGCGAATCTGATGGGAAATGTTAGTTTTTCATAGAAACCAGGATAGGCCAGATCAACTGCCTTGCGCGTGAAAGACTCTATCCCCTTCTGTCCGAGGAGCGTCAAAGCCTTACTTCGCCCTTCTTCCCTGAAGCGAACCAGTAATGCAGGAAGTCCCAAGAAGTGGTCACCATGGAAATGGGAAATCCAGATGCCATCCAGTGCGTTAACTGCTGGCTCCTCCCGCCAGAACTGAGGCGGAGCAGTAAACCCGCAGTCAAGGAGCAGGGTCACCGGAGAAGTTTCCGCCCCGCAACGGATGAGAATAGAGGTGTTTGGGAGTGCCTCGTCAAATGCCTCGCCCACACCCAAAAAAACTACTTCAATCATATGTCCTCCCCGTTTAAGCTAATCGATATTTTGCGTTTCTCGCCCGCTTCCGTTGGTCCCTTCGACAAGCCTCTCGGCCATGAGCTCGAGGCCGAATGGCTCAGGGCTCAGGGTCGCTCGAGCTCGCAGAGATCGCCGAGAGAAACCTTTGTTCGTTTGTGTACGAAGCCTGAGCCTCGAATCGTAAACTAAATTCTAGCATATGTTCGCTAGCGGAGCAAATTGGGTAAAGCTTTTTTACAGCTATCTCGCTAATTCATCGTCACTGTGCGAGGACATGGGCACGCTACGGGTAAGGATTTCATGGCATTACATGAATGTGCCGGTGGTTGCCATTTGAAATTATCAATTCAAGCATTATAATGTTAGAATACAAATGCACTGAATCGTTTTGCGAGGAGAGTGTTTTCCGGACTGTCTTTCCTTTCACGCAAATTGTTCAAAGAAAAGAGAGCTTCATGGAACAGAAAGATTATTACCAGATTTTAGAAGTAGACAGCAAAGCCACTCAGCAGAAACTCAAGGAAGCCTACCGAAGACTGGCCCTCAAGTACCATCCCGATAGAAATAAGGATAACCCGGCTGCGGCCGCCAGAATGAAAGAGATAAACGAATCATACGCGGTCCTTTCCGATGCCGAGAAAAGAAGACAATACGACTCCCTGAGGCAGGCGTACGGCTCCTCCGCTTATGGTCAGTTCAGACAAGCCTATTCCGAGCAAGATATATTCAGGGGCTCTGACATCCAACAGATCTTTGAACAAGTAAGCAGGGCATTTGGATTCAGGGGGTTTGATGAGATTTTCAGGGAATTCTATGGCCCCGGATACCGAACCTTCGAATTCAGAAGACCCGGAGCTTTTGGCAGGGTATTT
>JAFDDT010000271.1:3918-9165 GCA_019310725.1 Deltaproteobacteria bacterium
TGGCCCTTTCGGTAAACTGGTTAAATACGGTTTGAAGAAGATCTGGGGAGTTGAATTACCGGAGCGCGGGAAAGATCTGCAAGACGCAATTACCATTCCTCCGGCGTTAGCCCAGACCGGAGGCAAGATACAATACTCCTGTCGATTAAACGCCAAGGAGCTGGTCGTTACGATTCCTCCGGGTATAAAAGCGGGGCAGCGAATACGCCTGAAAGGGATGGGGGGCAAAGGAAAAGGCGGAGGAGAACCGGGAGATCTTTACGTGCAAATTAGGATTAGGAGCCCCATATTCCAGAAAATAAGAGACGTTATCAAGAGGCTTGGGTCCACAGATGTTAAAAGACGGATCTGATTTTGTGCGGGATCCTCCAAGCTTTGCTCTGCCGCCAAAGCGGTGGATATTTTTATCTCTCGCCCGCTTGCCCTCGATCCCGCCATGCGGGACTCAGGGTCGCTCGAGTCCACCCCAGTGAAATATGCTTCGCATTTCACGGGGCAAGCAGAGATAACTGAGGTGAATCTGTTTTTTTGGAAGGTCCCGTCTTTCAAGGAGCGGGTATTGCGGTGCTATCATTTATCGCTGCCTTGATGAACTGAACTCCTTCCAGTAACTCATTCCGCTCCACTTTGGGGTGGACTTCCAGGATCTCAATGAGGGTTGGTTTTAGGAAAGGGGTGATCTCTCCATAGTCTATTTCTCCCTGACCTGGCGCAAAATGATCATCCAGCCCTGTGGCATCGTGGAAATGGATTCCGATCATTTTTCCCGAATAGGCATCAAGAAGGTCCTTTTGCCGGGATATTCCCAACTGTTCCTGCACAGCGGCATGCCCCACGTCGTGCCAGTAGAGCACCCTCCCTCCCTCAAATTCCCTGAGAATTGTTCCAATTTCATCGAAGTTGGGAATCTCATGGAAATGGTACCTGTTTTCGATTCCGAGGTAGATTCCCAGGCGAACTGCCTCTCGATTCAGCCGCTCCAAGCTAAATAGAACAGCATCCAGGTTTTTCCCGCGTTTGGTTTCCCTGAGGGTTTTTTGCTCATCCAAGAAAGCCCCTCCTTCATCCTGATGTATCTCCCCGTTCCGGTGTAACTGCCTGAAACGTTCCATTGTGTTTTCCATATCCACGTGGCCCAGGTGTAAGACCACTGCCTGCGCCTCCAGATCACTGGCATGTTCAAGTGTTCTGATGGTGTAGGTCACAGCCCTTGAGCGCTCGTCCTTGTCGGTAGAAGACAGCAGAAAAAGATCTCCACTGCCTTTCCCATGGGCACGGTCTTCGGGTTTGGGAAAGAAATTGTGGATACTCAGAACCCTGAGTTCCTTGTTTAGTTGGGGCTTCATCTGCTGGTACAGAGAGTTGGTGATCCTGTATTCCAGTTCCACTCCCTCGAGTCCCAACTCAAGGATATCAGCGACTATCTCATCTCCTCGAAATGATCTGGCATCCCACCAGCACGTTGAAATACCGAGCATATAACACCTCTGAAAGGAGCTTTACATTACCACTTGTTCTTCCTCGGGATCACGCACACCATTAGCCACTTCCTAGTGCACCGGAGTCCTAACCATCGCAAAGTTGACCCGAAACTTATGAAGGTTGAGAACCGGAAACAAACTGGTGGAGGAATATGGCCCCCTTCTCAATGACTTGCTAGATGGCCTGATTGAATATCTCGGATGAAACGGTTCCTTCGGCAATCTTGGTGACTGGTCCGGTCATTGAAATCGAGAAGTCGCCTGACACGGTGATGTCAATCTTGCCTCCAGGCATGTGAACACCTATGTGAGAGTCGCAGAACCCGAGCCGGTGGGCAACGGCCGCTGCTGCGCTACTGCTGCTGCCCGACGCCAGGGTATACCCGGCCCCACGCTCCCAGATCTCGATCTGGATGTTTGCACGATCCAAGATCTTCATAAACTGGACGTTTGTTCGATTAGAAAACCGAGTATCCGTTTCGATCAGCGGACCCCATTTTCGAGCCTCTTCCTCAGAGACCTCATCGCATAGAACTATACAGTGCGGATTCCCGATCGTAGCTGCACAGAATTGTAATTCCTGGCCATCAACAACAATTGTTTCATTTATGACTTCCCGTGGTGGTCCCTCGAGAGGTATCTGGGTACTGTCAAAGCTCACCCTGCCCATATCGACGGTAACGCTTTTGCCCCCTCCGTGGACCTGGGATTGTACCGCTCCCCCGGCTGTCCATATCGTGAATGGCTCCTTTCCGACGAGGCCCTTGTCCCAGAGATACCGCGAGAAAATACGCAGTCCGTTTCCGCTCTTCTCTGCCTCGCTGCCGTCGGGGTTGAAGATGCGCAGAGCAAAATCACATTCTGCACTTTCCAGGGGACCAAGCAGAATACCGTCTGACCCGATACCATAATTACGATGGCAAATTGATCGAATTTGAGATGGGGTTAATTGGCCCCCAACATCGGTAGGACCTAATACGATGTAGTCATTCCCGAGTGCATGATACTTGAAGAACCACATAGTATTCTCTTTCCTTGTCTAAAAGTGAAACCGCTATGAGCGTTAATACTTTATCACATAATAAATCAAATAAATCCAGGAAAGGATTCCGTGGACGATTGATCATAATAGAGATTTGTTTACGGACCACGATATCACAATTCCCAATGCAAAGCCAAAACCGATCCCTGATCTTCCAGGTTTTCGTGAACAAGATACGCCAATGCCTCATTTCCATCACACACAATCTGCACTTGGATTCCGGACTGGAGAACTTCTGTTGCTTTCTGGGTGCCCGGCACCCCCGGTTTATTCATGAGCCCTAGCACTTCTGCTGCCCGGGACACGCGGGTTCCACGGTTGGTGATGACTCCTGCGAAATGCTCTAAGATTCGAGTCCATGACCAATCGATTTCAGTTGTGACCAAAATCTCGGATGAGTTTTTATTCTTGGTTTCAAGGTAGTTATCAGCCAGTTCAAGATTTGAAAGAACTCTCAAACTGCCAAGGGCAGTTTTATGCATAGTGGGACATTCGCCAGTCAGCAGTGGAATAGTGGTGGGATCTCTCTTCGCTGATCTTCTATTCATCTTACCTGAATCCATCACCAGTTTCTCTCATCGATGGGGGCACTCTGATCGGTTCATCGAGGGTTGTGACCTGGGCTAGCATCTCTTGCCTCAGATTTACTGTATTTCGCAGTCTATGGCAAGGGGTCACCCTTTATTAGCTTCAGTCATCGCAGAGTATCAAAAGGGCCAAACGGACACTTGTCCCCATTTACAAGGCCATGGCTGCTTCTCGATTGACTGTTTTCTTTTCCAATGAGGCCCCCATAACACCGGAGCGCTTGATTTCAAGCATGGTGAATGTTACCTCTCCTTTCATAGAGCACCTCATTTCTGTAGAGATGTTCAAACTCCGCCTTGTTTCAGGAGGGAGTGACAAAATCATTTTCCAACAACAGACGGCCATTTCTCCTTGACAAGCAGATACTCATTTGGCAACAATATCTGCGCACCAAAAGCCAACTAAACTACAAGCCAGCTGCTTCTATCCCTAATCAGTTTTTTACTTTCATCACCCTGAAGCTGGATCTGATCATGCCAAGAAAAACCCTCTGTCTTCTTTTCCTCCTCTTCATCCTGTCCCCTATTACCTCGCCCATATATGCCCAAGATCAAACCATATTCGGCCCAAAAGATCTAACAATTAGGTGGTGGCATATGCACTTCTCCTTCCACCACTTCACCGTTTATGAGCCTGGAGATGGCCTCATTATCATTACCAAAAACACCCCTCAGAAAAAGATCCGGGGAGGATTTGTACTCTTTAACAGGAGCTTGATTTCTCTCCGTAGGTTTTTCCGGGGGAGCAACACAAATTTCGAAAAGGAGATCTGGCTCCGCGCTACCAACCGGTTGATAGTGTTTTTCAGAGGCAAGCCAGGGGCTTCAATTACCATAGAGGTAAGGAAAAAGGCCTCTCTCCAACCACCAGAGATGACCTTCTCTGCAGATCCATCAACTATCACCCTCGAGGAATCTAGCACCCTCACCTGGACTACTAGCAATGCTGAGAATGTTGCTATTGACCAAGGAATCGGGAATGTCGCCCTAAGCGGTACCCATGTTGTTACGCCCACCAAGACCACCACCTATACGGCACTGCCACGGATTCAGTCACCGTGGTGGTTTTGGCTCCTCCGGAAGACGTGGACCAAGGATTACCCGTCGACAACCAGCAGGGGGGAGCCGGCCTGGTTGGTGAGACTATCTCTATCCTCAACGGAGCTCATTTTGAGTCTCGATCGGATCTGGCATTTCCCTCACCCAATAGCCTGTGGTTGTCATTTGAAGCCTTCTACAACAGCCGGTCTGAAACGCTCGGTGCCCTGGGCTATGGGTGGTCCCATACCTATGATGCATCACTTGACCCTGCATTTCAGATAGAAGGAAAGGACTTCCTCAGGATCAGTGACGAAAAAGGCCGGGCTCACTACTTCGTGGAGGAGAGCCCCGGTCTTTATAGTGGTGCCTTCAATGAGACCAGCCATGTTGCGGTGGAAGCCGGCGATTACGTCTGGTACCGGCTGGATGGAACCAGATATGGGTTCCTATCCTCAGGGAACCTCATATGGATAGAGGATGAAAAGGCAAACCGCCTTGAGCTTGCCTATGATGCACAGGGTTGGCTGGATAGGGTAACCGATATGGCCACCGGCCGCATGCTCACTCTTCACTACACAGGTGATGGCCTGCTTTCATCTATCTCAGCCCCCTACCGAGGCGGTCCCTGATGGGATCTGGGTCAGGTATGGTTATGACCTGAACCAGAACCTCATCTCTTTGACCTATGCGGATGGATCGGGTTTCACTTACGCCTATACAGATCTGAACGATGTCCACAACCTGACTGAGAAGACCGACAAGTTGAATCACCTCCTGACCACCTGGAGCTATGATGACCAGGACCGCGCTATCTCCAATTTCAGCGCAGAGGGTAAGGGGGTTACCAGCATCATCTATGTGAGTGACACCCAGGTGGGCGTAACTGATGCCTATGGAACGGCGCGAACATACAGCCTGGGAGAGGTGGCCGGCCGCAAGAGGGTAACTGCACTGCAAGGCACTCCTAGCGCTCCCTATAGCGACAATACCATCGTCAGGTGGGCCTATGATAATGATCTGAACCTCACCGAGGTTGAGTCCGCCGGCGGCACCATCAGCCAGTACCAGGACTATGATGAAAAGGGCAATCCGGGGA
>JAFDDT010000272.1 GCA_019310725.1 Deltaproteobacteria bacterium
CGAAAGCTTTAACAACCTTGTAAATCAAATGTTTAAGGGCTGGCAATACCACTTTGAGATGCTGAACCTGACCTACCTTGCCTACCTCATGTTCGGTGACGTTTGCAGGAAGCTCTTTCCCGGAATTAGCGAAAGCGCCATTGGCAAGATGGTGGCCGGTGCCTATGTGTCCATGTTCCGTCCTGAGGAGGAGCTATGCCAGTTGTCCAGATTAGCCACCTCTTTAAGTGGTGTGGCTGATATTCTTAAGAATGAGATGACGGCGGATCAGAAGATTGCAGAGCTCGGAAAGACAGAGGATGGGAAGAAATGGCTTGAGGCATTTGATAAGGCTGACCCTTGGTTCTATGTATCATGCGGAAGCGGCTGGTTCCATTATGAGGGGAGCTGGATCAACAACTTGGATATTCCTTACAGCTATATCAAGAGCTATGTGGAACGGCTGGGGAAGGGAGAGACGATCGAACGGTCTTTGGATGAGGTGGATAAGGAAAGAGATGAGACCGTTGCCAAGTACCGTGAGCTGATTCAGACCGACGAAGACAGGGATTCCTTCAATAACGCCTACAATACTGTCAGGACCATTTACAGGTATGCTGAGGACCACCTTTTCTGGGTAGAGCATTGGTTCCACACCATATGGTTTTCCAAGATAAGGGAGTTCGGCAGTCTCCTGGTTGATAACGGCATGATTAATGAAGTGGATGACATATTTATGTTCAATCGCTACGAGATACCAGAGCTTCTCACTGAGGTGGCAACTGGTTGGGCCTTGGGGGTGGATATACCTGTAAGGGGCGACTATTACAAGGCCAAGGTTGAAAAGCGAAGGAAAATCCTTAAGGCGGCAAGTGAGTGGAACCCGATCCCGGCGTTAGGCGTTCCACCCGAAGAGGTGGCAGAGCCTTTTACCATCATGCTCTGGGGTGTTACTACCGATAAAGTCAAGGAGTGGCTCAAAGGCATGGGGGAGGTTAGTGCTGAGGATGTGTCTGAGATGAAGGGTTTTGCTTCTTCGGCAGGCGTTGTTGAAGGCACGGCCCGGGTACTCAAGCGCCTCAAGGAGATCGTGGACCTCAGAGAAGGAGAAATCATGGTTTGTCCCACCACCAATCCTTCATGGGCCCCAGTGTTTACCAAGATCAAGGCTGCGGTCACTGACATTGGCGGGCTCACCAGTCATGCGGCCATTGTGTGCAGGGAATATGGTCTTCCAGCCGTAACCGGCACCGGCGTTGCAACCTCAATCATAAAAACCGGAAATGTTATCAGGGTCGATGGTGATACGGGCCTGGTCAGTATTGTTAAAAGAGCTTGATATATAGCAAATAGAGTTTGGGCTAACGGAGTATTGGACGTGAGACTAAGAATCATCACTCCAATACTTCAATACCCAAAATAGAGAGTAACTCCGCTGTTCCTGAGACGGAGGAATAGATGGACTATATCCTGGATTTTGAAGATTTAGACAAGAGTTCACTTCAAATTGTTGGGGGGAAAAATGCCAGCTTGGGAGAAATGATAAGTGCTGGCGTCCGCGTCCCACCTGGATTTGCCGTGACTACTGACAGCTACTCAGGTTTCATAACCAGGACGGGAATAAAGCATACTATTTTTAAAATGCTTTCGAATCTGGCCCCGGATGATGTGGATGACTTAAATAAGACCAGCGCTGAGATCCGGGAATTAATCAAAAATGCCTCAATGCCAGTTGAGATTCAGAAGGCGATAGGGGAGGGGTATTCCCAGCTTTGTGAGAAATGCTCAGTTGAAAAATTGCCTGCAGCGGTTCGGTCGAGTGCAACGGCCGAGGACCTGCCCACGGCAAGCTTTGCTGGGCAGCAGGACACCTACCTTTGGATTGAAGGAGCAGACGAGGTCATCAAAAATGTCCAGAAGTGCTGGGCCAGCCTTTTTACGCCGCGCGCCATCAGCTACAGAGTCAAGAATGACTTCCCTCATGAAAAGGTATTGATAAGCGTCGGGATACAGAAAATGGTTAACTCAAGAACAGCAGGTGTTATGTTTACCATAAACCCGACCGATGGAGACCCGTCCAAGATACTCATTGAAGGTAGCTGGGGATTGGGCGAGACTGTTGTGTCCGGTTCTGTCAATCCTGATAAGTTTGTCGTGGATAAGGTGGTTATGGAGACCAGTGAAAAGACTATATCGGCCAAGCATATTCAATGCGTTTATGACCCTGATGAAGGCGGGGTTATAGATATCGATGTAGAACAGCACATGCAGTCAAAATGCTGCCTGGAGGACCCTGAGATAAGAGAGCTTGTAAAGATAGCCAAAAAAATTGAAAAACACTATGGCTGTCCCATGGATATCGAGTGGGCCATTGATAAGGATTTTCTATTTCCGGAAAGTGTATTCATTGTGCAGGCCCGTCCGGAGACTGTATGGAGCCAACGCAAGAAAGAGTCTGTTATCGGAAAAAAGAGTGGACATCAGCTATTGATGGAACAGGCAATGAAACGGATCAAGATTAGCTAATGTTGGTTGTCTGTGGTCTGTGGTCCGTTGCCAAAATGGGGAAACTGTTTTTCAGCAACTGACAAAGGACGATCAACAACGGGCAATTGAAACTTACAGGAGGTAATACATTAAGATGAAAAGCATGAGGGATTTTATTGAACAGGCAGAAGCAGAGGGAATGCTTCAGCGGATCGAGGCAGAGGTTGATTGGGATCTGGAATTATCTCACATCGCCAAGATCAATGAAGAGAAACAAGGTCCGGCGCTTCTTTTCGAGAATGTGAAGGGTTATGATTCACCAGTGATCACCAGTATCTGCACCACCACGGAAAGGCTTTCGATCATCATGGGCGCGCCAAAGAATTCAAACTTAGTCGATCTTATGAGGCATTGGGTAGAAAAGGGTAAGACCAAGGTCCCCCCTAAATTAGTTGATACAGGCCCTTGTAAGGAAAACAAAATGATGGTTGACGAGGTAGATCTTTTCAAGTTTCCCGTGCCCAAGTTTTTCCCCATGGATGGTGGGCGATTTTTCGGAACAGCCCACTTCGTGGTCACTAAGGACCCGGAATCGGATTGGGTAAACCTTGGGACCTATAGACTTCAACTGCTTGATAAAAATCATTTAGGCACCCAATTCATAAAGGGAAAGCACTCCGATATCATGCTCAAGAAATATCAGGCCATGGGCAAACCCATGCCCGTGGCAGTTGTTGTGGGATGTGATCCGCTCCTGTTCCTGGTGGGCGCATCTCGGCTGTCGGCCTTTGAGTCCGAGTATGATTTAGCCGGCTCTATCCGTGGAGAGCCCATTGAAGTTGTTAAGTGCGAGACGAATGACCTGATTGTCCCGGCCACATCAGAAATTGTGGTGGAAGGAGAAGTGGATGCTGATAAGTTTATGGAAGAAGGCCCTTTTGGGGAATACACCGGTTATTATTCAGGGGTAGGGACAAACCCCAGGAACTTCATAGATGTGAAATGTGTGACCCACCGGAATAACCCGATATTTTGGTCAACCACAGTAGGCAGGGCAGTAACGGATACCCATATGACCATGGCCCTTACCTATGGCTCCACCCTCTGGCAGCAGCTTGTGGCTATGAAAATACCCGGCGTAAAGGCTATCTACTGCCCGCCCGAGGGATCGGGAAGGTTTCTGGCCATCATCTCCCTGAAGCAGATGTATCCCGGTCATGCCGATCAGGTGCTTACAGCCGCCATCTCAACGGAAATGGGGGCCTATGGTCTTAAAACGGTCATTGTGGTGGATGATGATATCGACCCCTGGGATATATCCCGCGTCATGTATGCATTAGCCTTCAGATTCCAGCCCAACCGATCACAGGTCATAAAACGGGGAAGATCCACGCCGTTGGACCCCTCCCTTCCAATAAACGCAAGGGAGATAACAGGCAGGCTGCTCTTGGATGCAACCATTCCCTACGACTGGAAGGAAAAGCCCATACCCATAGAGCTTGATCCGGATGTGGTCAAGAAGGTACAGGCCAGATGGTCAGAATTGGGATTATAGCACAAAAAACAGCTTGATTGCTTAGGAATTTCCTTTTTCATCCCCTCCCCCTTGCCGAATGTCCCCCGGTAGATGATGAACCTGATGTTTTAACAGTATTGAAGGAGTTGCTATCAATGTGTTATGTGGTAACAGCTTCCACCTTCAATGAAGCCAAGGAACTGTTGGAATCCCAGGATTTTGATATGGCAATTCTTGATATTATGGGCGTTGACGGCTATGGCCTATTAGACGTTGCAAAACAGAGACACATTCCAGCAGTAATGTTAACAGCTCATGCATTCACCCCTGACAATCTTGTGCGATCTATCAAGGAGGGAGCAGCTTCTTATATCCCCAAGGATGAAATAACAGGAATTGCTGATTTTTTGGCTGACGTATTGAAAGCCAAAGCAGGTGGGAAAGATCCTTGGCAGACTTGGCAGGAAAGGTTGCCCTCCTCCTATTTTGAAAAGAGATGGGGCGCTGCATGGCAGGATACCGACAAGGAGTTTTGGGATAGATTCAGGGCCAGCATTAGAGCCAGAAGATCTGAACCTAAGAAAACCGAGTCGTTGAAATAAATCTAGGAGCTAAACTAGAGGTGTTTGCCTATCCCTTTTATCAATAACATGAAACCAACAAGATTCTGCTTTGCGGCGAAATTCGTGATCTGATCCGCATGAATACCGCCTAATAATGTGAGAAAATCGTCTTAAACATGAAGAGGAGGTATTCAGCGAGAGTCCCCAAGAGAAGCTATTGAGTGTAGAAATGTAAGAAAAATAGACTGTTTTGCGAATTCGTATTTTGGAGGTAACTCATGGGAGTTGTAATTGTTGGCATGCTCGATGAGAGGGAAGAGGGTCTGCGGATCCTAAAGGGGTGCATAGAGGGAAGAGGACATAAGGCTATACTGATCGATATAAGCATTGGTACCGGCGCCATCACATCCTCGCTGAAAGCGGACATCACTTGCGAAGAACTCGCCCAAGCAGGGGGAATAACCATAGGCGAGATCAGAGAGATGCTGGCCAGGGAGAGGGATAAGGCAACTTCGACCATGGCTGAAGGGCTGGGCACGAAGCTAGTGGATCTTCATCAAGTTGGTGAACTCGAAGGGGTTATTGCTGTTGGCGGGATGACGGGGACTTTCATCACCCTGACTGCCATGAAAAAGCTGCCCTTCGGGGTGCCCAAGCTCCTGATCTCAAGCGTAACGGCCATTCCGGCCTATGGCAAAAGGCTTGCAGAATATTTTGGGGTCAGGGACATAACCGTGATGCATAGCGTGGTGGACACCGTGGGCTTGAATCCCTTGGTGAGGACGTTGATGGTCAATGGGGCCGGTGCCATATGCGGAATGGTGGAGGCATACACGCCTTCCCGCAAGGAGGAAAAGCTCTCTATCGCTATTACAGAGTTCGGTTTCTGTGATAAGGGCGCCCACTACGTCAGGGAATTATTGGAGGAGAATTACAATATTGTTTCCTTTCATGCCACCGGATTGGGTGATAAGGCGGCAGGTGACCTGGTAGGCCAAGGATTGTTCGAGGCCTTTATCGACCTGGTGCCGGCGGGTTTTAGCGAATACTTGTTAGGGGGCAACCGCGCTGCTGGGCCGGACAGGCTTGATGCTGGCTGTAATCAGAATATACCTTATGTCTTATCTCCGTGCGGGTTCGATATGATAAGTTGTGGCCCTATCCAGAGGAGG
>JAFDDT010000273.1 GCA_019310725.1 Deltaproteobacteria bacterium
GTGCGTTATCAACATTGAACAAAGAGCTAAATTTTCGCTTCCCCTTTATACATCAGCACTCTTTCTCTTTTCAATAATGAAAACATCCTATGTAAAGGGCAGCCCCCGTTTTTCATGGTCCCGAAAAATGGCAAAGGTAAAGATTTCGGGCCTGCCGGCCGCTGGTCTGGCGGGCCTGCTCACTCTAGACAATAGTCAACAGCAGTCCCCATTCACGTGAGCATCTCCCGGATGGCATGTTCGTAATCCGGGAAATAACGGCCAATGACCGGTAGGTCGAAGGTCCTCAGGATGCTGGTGTTACTTTCCCGCTCAAGGAGAAATTCAAATGACTTCTGTACGAGTTTCTCCGCTGAAACACGGCCGCCAGTCAGCTTCTCATGATATGAAGCATCGACGGCAACTATATGGGTAGTGGTTGTTCGGCCCTTCACGGTTACCTTGAAGGTGCGGTCATCAATTTCTTCAACCGTTATCATTGCTCATCCTTTCTACCAGCAGACTCTTTATATCTATAGCATACATCCAATAAAGCCCACCGGAATGCGCTGGTAACTAAAGTTGTGCAGATATTACGGAAAACCCCAATAATGCGAATGCTTCTAAATCAACACAACCCGCCCCTCAATTGAATCGCTTCACAAAAAATACAAGTAAAAGAATCGATTCACTTTCATTCAAAAAAATCCTGATCCCTTTCTTGCAAAATTACCCGGGACATTGCTCTATTAGAATCAGTTTTCAGGGCGGCTGTCAATAAATTATGCTGTGTCCTTGAGTTCGCTGGCGGAGAGGTGACTGTGCCAAAAGTAAACAGGCTGTTGCCTAAACAGAAATCCCTTTGAGCGGTCATTAAAACGTTTTTGCAAAAAACCCGTGGCGAAGTGGAAGATAAGCGATGTCAGGCTTTTGAGCCCTAAGGGCGAGTTTTGACATCACCTCGAGCGAGCCTTAGATTTTTCAAAAACGTTTTAGACTAAGAGATTAGGGATTTCGGCAACAGCCTTTGAAGACTTTATCCCGAAAAATGCAAAAGTAAAGATTTGACCCCTATCCCTATTTTTATTGCAGTTACACCGGCCCCCATCGCTCTCGCTCAGGCCCTGCCCGATTTACCCGCCATACTCCCGGCGGGCAAGTGGCAGGCGGGGAGGCGGGCGGGAGCGAAGCGAACTGACTTGTGTGGGGTGTGTAATACAGCATATTGAGCAGATACAAGAAGTAGTCGTGTGGAGGAGGCTATTTTGACTTTTTATGAGTCCATCACAGTTTGACTGAACCTAAAAATTGGGTGGGGCTTAAAATCCTTATTCCGCGGTATTCTTTTAGAGGCTGCATATGGTGTTCATCTCCTGATATAATATACTGGACGTTCCCTTCAATGGCACATTCCAAAAGTCGATTGTCATGCTCATCGTCTTTAATAACTGATAGAGTTACAATAGGCGTAATAAGAGTAGTAAAGTCTCTGATCTCTT
This sequence comes from Deltaproteobacteria bacterium, assembly GCA_019310725.1. GTDB lineage: Bacteria > Desulfobacterota > DSM-4660 > Desulfatiglandales > B25-G16 > JADFWK01. The sequence goes on from JAFDDT010000273.1 coordinate 1,479, forward strand.
TGATTACTTCTGAAATTTGCCAATCAGTCCAATAAAATTTTCGCTTTAAAACACCTGCTATCTCAGACAGGATGTTCTCTGAAATGAAAAGCTGTATTTTACCCTCTCTGGCTAATCTCCTAATCTCTTCAGGTTTTCCACCAAACAAGATTGCTGAGATGTAGACATTGGTATCTACTACCACCTTGATCATGGGCCTTGTTCTCTCCGGTATTGCTCAATAATGCTTTCCACATCCCCTTGATCTTTAATCTCTAATCTCTGAGCACTTTCCTCACCCCATAATCTAATCTGTTTCCAACGCCTGTCAGCGGCCACATATTGCCTTATTACCTCTCGCACAAATTCGCCTTTGGCCTTAGCTTGCTCTTTAGACAGTTTTTCCACTTCCTTATATAACTCTGGAGGCAGAGATATGTTCAGGATTTTTCTCTTAGTCCTATTGGCCATAATTATCTCCCCGTAACAAAAATTATTACATAAGGTAACATAGAGAAAACCTGTTCTCAAGGTCTAATTTTGCTTTAGGGAACACATTTGAATTTGATGTCCGAAGATCGACTGCTGGTTTGATGCACCAAAGGGAGATCATGGCGGCACATCGACACAAAGCGTTCGTGCAGAAATTGCACAGCTATTCAAATGCACGTTTCTATTTCAACCTCTTATCACTCTAAACCCTGGGCTTGCAGCAAATGGAGTCTTTAACCAAAATCACGAGCCGTAAAGCAATTTCTGCACGAACGTGCCGCTCCACTAGGCCTGCTCATCAAAGCTTCCTAATTGGACATCCACGGCTGCTGAGCACCTTCCTACTCCTATTGGTTGAAACTCGATGACCCTCATGGACTTCCATTTTCCCTGTCGGTAGCGCAGCATAAAGGCGAGCCCCAAGGCGCATATGTAAAAGGTAGCCAGGGTCCAGGCCGTATACAGTCCGGCCCTGAAAACCTCCACAGCCACATACATCGGGGTGATCATCACCCCCAGCGACAGTGCACCGATAGTCCACATAATAAACCTGGTATCGCCTGCGCCCTTAATGGCCCCGGAAAAAACCAAATTCAGGGCATCGAAAAAGCAGAACACGGCCACGAATCGCATCAGGATCACACCCAGATCCATGATCTCCGCATACTGGGCAGCGGTGTGGTGGTGAGCCTTAAAAAGATTGAGGAGCGGCTTGGGCGTAACAACAAAGGCAACTGCTACGAGCATCATATAGGCCATGGTGATATGCAGCGCACTCGTGGTTGCATACATCCCGTCCTCCGGTCTCCCGCGGCCAATGGCCTGGCCTACTAGGGTGGCAGTGCCTACATGAAAGCCAACCATGGGCAAAAATGAGAGTGTCTCTATGGAGAGCACAATATTGGAGGCAGCCAGCTCAAGGTCCCCCAACCTGCCCACCATCTGGACAAAGAAGGTAATTCCGAAGATCTCAAGAAAAAACTGGATTCCACTGGGAATCCCGTAGTGCATTAACCGGCCAAAGAGCTCTCTATCAAAGACCCTGCCCTTCCAGGTGCCATACCTGAACCGGTTGGCAGGGCTGAAGATGAGTACACTCAGGATAACCACGATGGTGGCAGAGGCAGTCACCGTAGCTAGTGCTGCCCCCACGATCCCGAGCTCCGGAAAAATGCCAATGCCATTGATCAGGCAATAGTCCAGGGGAATATTGACTGCTGCTCCCACCATGTGGACGAGCATTACCGCCCTGGTGAGACCCCGGCCCGTATAAAAACAGGCCATGGACGATGCTAGGACCACCAGCCCGGCTCCCAGGGTTAGTATGTTGAAGTAGGTTACCTCAAGGTTCTGTATGTGGGGTGAGTGGCCAATAAGTTCAAACAGTGGCTCAGAGACGAAATACAGCGATGCCAGCAAGCAGGAGGCCACAAGGGAAAAGTAGATACCCTGCCACACCGAGGCACCCACTCTGCTGAAGGCGGAGGCCCCCATGTATTGAGCTACAAAGGCATTTATATAGTTGGTAACGCCCATGAAAAAGGCAATCGTGGTAAAGGATGCAATTCCGGCCGGCAGTGCAGCGGCAATGGCATCAGCTGAATAGTTGGCCAGAAACATTCGGTCTGTGAACTGCATCAGGGTAAGCGACCCCATTGAGGCCACCAGCGGCAGGCTGATTGCCAGGACATGCTTGTACCCGTTCTCTCGTGACCATCGTTCCATCATGATTGAGGACGTTTTACCACTAATCTCTTCAAATTGGGAGGTATTTACGCCTGTAAACACAAGCTCCAGGGATGGGCCTTTCAGAATATCCAGATTGGAACGAAACACATTCAATCCAAAGGGATGGATATCCCTCAGGCTACTGTATGAGATCTAGGGACAGCATACCTAACAGTGGGAGAAACCAATAGACTCTGAACAGAGATGCTGGAAAGATAAGTAAGGTGTCCCCTGAACTAGTGCTGATGGAACTGTGGGGGCCAGCCATCTTTTAATGGCAGCAGCAAAGTGTCACGACCCCTCTTATACCGAAAATCGCATCTATCGTAACCCTCTGCGAGGGTCATTGTCCGAACTAAGCCCCTATTGAAGGCCTTGCTAAATATCCCATCCATGGATACACATATATAGGGGACTATTTCGTCGGCCCCTTGTGCATGAAAAAACTTCGATATCCCGCATTCAGTCATATCAATACCATAGTCAAATTCTCTTCTGTCCCCCTCAACAAAAGTTCCTACCCAGTCTCCAGGATATTGCCGTTTTTGAGATTCCGTTGCCCATTCTTTTATTTTCTTCTCATATCCTTTACCGTATTTCAGTCTTCCAATAAAATGAAGAATGAACTTCGGGTAATCAACCAATGCTTCGGTCATTTCATAAATGATCTGGCCTACTTCCTCCGCTGTTTTACCATGATCTTTAAGCACTCTATATATCGCCAAACAGGAAGAAGCCATAATAAGATTTCTTGTATTAAAATTCTTATCGCCCCCAATATAAGGAAGCTGTGGAATAATTGCCTCGAATTCCTGACGGGCCTCTATTAAGATGGTGTTCGTATGTTTATCATCAAAGCGAGTCGCTAAGATTTTTCCCAGAGGTTTGGCTCCTTTGTCGTAGCTTTTTAGTAACTCCGATTTTCTTGATATATAGTAATTAGTACCCTGTTGTTTGTGCACACTACTCCCTTCCTTTCTTGTATTACCTCCAGTGGCCTTAGTGGTTGTGTTTTCATCACCTTTAGTACAGGAGCCTGCTGTAATGGATATTGGGATAGTACTTCCGACAACCACAACAGCCATAGTTTTAGCGGATCTCTCGATAAACTCTCTTCTATTCAGATCTCTACTATCCTCTTTTCTCATATTGACATCCCTCACTGATTATGAGCCTGCCCCTCTGAGCAGCGCCCTCGATTCAAATAGCCCATTTTGGCCTTGTTGATTTTCATAGAAACTGCCACGCAAGGGAAGAAGTATAGGAAAGATATGGTAGTGTGTCAATTATGTCTGGATTCCAATCAGGTATATCAACATGACGGGTCAAAATACTTTAGGATCTGGCAGTACATTCGGATGTGTACATTCATGTGCGACTAAGGGGACAAAACCTGGCAGAGTAAGTCAACATAGTCAACAACGTCCCTCTCTCACTTCCTCAAACCCAGAGAGAAGCTTTTGCGCATCATACGATCTGCCAGCAAAGCTCTCTTTCTTACCTTTCGGTTCAAGGCATGGCCCCATCGGTATAAGGGATTGCATAGGCACACAAATATCGTTTTCCTACCTTAAGAGCTCTTTTGCCTCCGACGGGGTCGCTAAGGGGTAAATGTCGAAACGCGCCGGAATCATGTTCAACCATTGGGTCAACAGTTTATGGAGTTCATCATTTGAAGAGACATCGAAGACTGCGGTGGCACCCCTGCCTACTATGGGATAAAAGAAGATCACTTTGTTTTTTGATTTCAAGTCCTCGATCCAACGCCAAATCTGTGCCCTTGCATCTTTGACCTCTTCGGGTCTGGTGGGATGTGGGCTGCTTACCACTAAGAATAGCATAGCTGACTACCTCCTTACGTGTTGGTTGACGGACAGGGCCACGTCATAGTTAAATCTAACCTATTGATTTTTAAGCTTATTGGTGGGCGTTACCCTGAAAAAAACGAAGGGGCCTACACATTTGACAAAGAGAGGTTTTTCTCTATCGTTTTAATAATTTTTCCAAGCCTTTTGCTCTATCCTGAGATTCGCTTGACTTACGCCGGATTCCCTAAACCAAATCGTTTTTCCAATTCCCCTTCATTAACTTTGTGATTTTGAATTTATATCGATCAGTTACTGCTGTTTCTGTTAATTCTTGGCAGTCTTGTCAAATGTGTAGGACCCCGATATTTTCAGGCAGGTAGCAGGCTAACCGAACGGTAGTAATCCAAAACATCACCGATTTATTACTTCATGGATTCTAATTGCGCTCTAATCCGTTGAAGCGTTATTGCTTGCGCAAGTCCTGAATTATAGGGAATTAGGGCGACTAAACTTCCATTTTTATCAAAAAGTTGGATCTTATCAGGCTTATAAGAGCTAATCATTCCGATTACCTTTCTATCCTTAATTGAAATCACAGGTGATCCACTGTTTCTCGGATTGATATTTGCATCTATTAGGAAGTGATTTCTTTGGGTATATTGCGAAACTATTCCAAGTTTGATAACTGGAAAATCAGAATCGAATTCAAAGCCAAGACCTAACCCAACTTTCGCACTTTGAAAAAAATATGCTAATATTCAATAAGTTATAGCTACAGACACCATCGACATCCTTCACTTTTTAGACTAAGTTTTTCCTTACTGGCA
>JAFDDT010000059.1 GCA_019310725.1 Deltaproteobacteria bacterium
AGCCCGATACCACACCGGGATTACTCATCTATGCCCTTATGCCGTAAGGTCCTCCAGCACATTCGATTGCCCAGGCTCTCATCACCACAGTTTCTTATTCATTCCTTATTGCTGGCAAGAGCTTTTTCACATTGACTAATCCCGGCTTATGAATGAGAATAGAGGCGCTGATTACGTCTATGCCAACTGAATAAACTCCATGAACACAATAACAGCGAGGGCTTTCCGTGGCCAAGCAGAAAACAATATTTGTGTGTCAAAACTGCGGGTATAAGGCCCCAAAGTGGTTGGGCAGATGCCCTGATTGTAATGCATGGAACTCATTTGTTGAGGAATTAGCTGAAATCGGTCACCGGGACAGAGAGAACCGGCAATCCGCCTTAGATAGACCCCAACGAATTGACACCGTTACAACAGATACCGAAACACGGAACAAGACAGGGTTGCGTGAGTTTGATAGGACCCTCGGGGGCGGGCTTGTACCAGGGTCCCTGGTTCTGATCGGAGGAGACCCTGGTATTGGTAAATCTACCCTGATTCTGCAGATTGCACAGAGGCTCGCCCAGCACAGGCTGAAAACCCTCTATATCTCAGGCGAGGAATCGGTGCAACAGATAAAGATGAGGGCAACCCGGCTCTCGGCAAACTCCCCTGAGCTGTATCTATTGACCGCAACCTGTTTGGAGGATATTATTGAAAGGCTTGAGGAGCTTGCCCCACGCATTGTGGTTATTGACTCTATCCAGACGATCTTTACCGAATCCCTCGGTTCCGCACCAGGCTCAATTGGGCAGGTCCGAGAGGTTACCAGCAGGCTCATGAACCTGGCAAAGACCTCTGGTAGGGCAATATTTTTGATTGGGCACGTTACCAAAGACGGGGCAATTGCCGGCCCCAAGGTTTTGGAACACTTGGTAGATACGGTGCTCTATTTCGAGGGGGATGGCTGCCATATGTATCGGATCCTGAGGGCTGTGAAGAACCGGTATGGGCCCACCAACGAGATCGGGGTATTCGAGATGCTCGATAGTGGCTTGCAAGAAGTCCGCAATCCCTCGAATATTTTCCTCGAAGAGCGGGGCAGTGATGTAAGCGGCTCTATTGTTATCTCCTGCATGGAAGGCTCCAGACCGCTCCTGGTAGAAATGCAGGCCCTCGTTTGTGATAGCTACCTTGCCATGCCGCGGAGGACCACCATTGGCGTTGACCCCAACAGGGTGAGTGTGCTCGTTGCAGTATTGGCCAAGCGAGGAGGAGTAGCCCTCTCTGACAAGGATATATTCATTAATGTGGCTGGTGGGATAAAAATTGGCGAACCTGCTATCGATCTTGGAATCATTGCTACCACTGCCTCAAGCTTCCTGAATAAGCCGATCCCGCGGAACACCGTTACCTTTGGTGAGGTGGGCCTATCTGGTGAAATCAGGGGGGTCAGCCACACTGAGCTCAGACTGAAAGAGGCGGTAAAATTGGGGTTTTCACGCTGTTTGCTCTCAAAAAAGAGTATAAGAACTTTGAAAGGCAAAATTACTGTAGAGCTCATTGGCGTCTCATCAGTAACGGAGGTGTTGGAGGTGTTGTTTGCATGATATCAGTGGTCCGTGGTCAGTTGTCCGTGGCCTTTTGTGCAATCTAATACTCCGGTATGAGCTATTAGTTACTCGATGTGGGATTATTTATATTTCTCATAGAGCACGCGGAGCCACAGGGTCTTCGGGTGGGCCTTTTTTCGTAACTTCTCAAAAAGTCCGGCTGATTCTTTGCCGTTGACATTTACGGTCATTGCGAGGAGCGGAGCGACGTGGCAATCTCATTGCGATATTGGGGATTGCTTCGCTTTGCTCGCAATGACAGAACCCGAACTTATTGAGAAGTTAGCTTTTCTCATGTAACAATTTAATTAATACAACACCTCTGCGAGCTCGGGCCATCGCGGGCAAGCAGCAGAGCTGGCGAGAGATATTCGCACCAACCATGTTAAACGTCAACGAAATCTTTTACAGCATCCAGGGAGAAAGCACATTCACCGGATGGCCGTGCGTATTCATCAGGCTCACCGGGTGCAACCTCCGGTGCCGGTATTGTGATACCACGTATGCCTATGAGAACGGAAACCATATGTCTCTCGATGATATACTTGGCAATGTAATGGGATTCAACTGTAACCTGGTAGAGGTAACGGGTGGGGAACCCCTTATCCAGCGTGAGACACCTGATCTGATAACGGCACTTATCAAAAATCGCCACACCGTTCTCCTTGAAACCAACGGAACCCAGGATATCAGTATGCTGCACAAGAAATGCATCCGGATCGTGGATATCAAATGCCCGTCAAGCGGGATGAAACAAGAGACCTTATGGAAAAACCTGGATTACCTGGTTTCCTATGATCAGCTGAAATTTGTTATTGCTGACCGGGAGGACTACCTTTATGCAAAAACCGTATTGGATAATCCGGCCATAAAGAGGAGAAAAAAACTGGCGGTTAACTTCTCCCCGGTATTCAATGAAATGAACCTCAAAGAGTTGGCAACCTGGATACTGCAGGATCATTTGCGGGTGAGGGTTCACATCCAACTACACAAATATATCTGGGGAGAGCACGCAAGAGGGGTTTGAGATGGGCAAGGAAGGCGTTGTGCTCGTCAGTGGGGGTCTCGACAGCACAACCATTACGGCCATCATGAAACATGAGGGGTATGATATTTATGCTCTCTCTTTTGATTATGGACAGCGGCACAAGATTGAGCTTGAAGCAGCTCGGGTGATTGCAAACCATTTTGGGGCAAAAAGACACCTTATTCTTCGCCTGGATCTGGGCGCTATTGGGGGCTCTGCCCTCACCGAAAACATTCCCATCCCTCAAGGCAGAGACCCAACAGAGATCAACTCAAGCGGCATACCTATTACCTATGTGCCTGCACGAAATACCATCTTTTTAGCACATGCCCTTGCCTGGGCAGAGGTTCTGGATGCAACAAATATATTTATCGGTATTAATGCCATTGATTTTTCCGGCTACCCAGATTGCAGACCTGAGTTTATCGAATCCTTTCAAACCATGGCGAATCTTGCAACAAAGGCAGGTGTTGAGGGAAAAGGGATAACAATTCATGCACCCCTGATCCACATGACCAAGGGAGAGATTATAAAGAAAGGGATATCCCTGGGTGTAGACTATGCAATGACCCACAGCTGCTACAATCCTGGCAAAGATGGCCTCCCCTGTGGGGAATGCGATAGTTGCCTTTTACGCAAGAAAGGCTTTGAAGACGCAGGTATTCCTGATCCCTTGCTCAACCAGTAGATTGTATTGATCTTATCCTGCAGAAATTCCATATATCTAATAGTTTAAATAGAAAAAGCAGGGTGCAATGAAAATAAGATGCAAAAATGGAGGCTTTTGCATATACTGAAAATGAGCCCTCCCAAATATTCGAGGATGGCAGGGCTCTGAGCCGCCATTCTTGCAGGTGGTATCGTTCAGAAAACTTCAGGAGAAATGATTTAGGTTTAGGAAAGGGTTTTACCATAAGCGCCGACTTCGAAATATCTTTGTAGGGAGGTGTGACATGAAAAAACTACTACCAATCATAAGTCTTTGCCTGGTTCTCATTCCGGTTTTCACCTACGCTCAGGGAAAAACAGCACAAATAGAGACACTTACTGTTGAACAAGGAGGGCCTTATTCTCTGGTTATGGCTGCCACTGCGAATCGGTGCCTCCATGAAGCTACTTCTTTAGTGACTGCTGAGCTGAGGCCGGCGATCGTTGCTCAGCAAAAGGTAATAGAACCTAGGTCAAAGAGAGCCGGGATAAGAAAGGTTCAAATTGCCCCCATCCGATGGAGTGCTCCCGTGATGCGCGTTAGCCCTCCAGGCCGCAAGCATAAACCGCCACCTCTTGACCAGTGGGTCACCATCAAAAGGCCCACCAAAAGGTTCCAGCTCAGTCAGCGAGTTATCAACAAAAACATCAAGGTCTACAAGCGCAAGCCAATCCAATTCAAGCCATTCAGGAACCTCAACCCGGCCACCGGCAGGCAGATTGCCCCGAGTACAGTCCTGACCCTGCCCAACGGAAAAAAGATAACCGCCCAGCGTTACTACAGCGAGCTCAACAAACTGGAGAAAGACTTCAACGCCCTCGGATACTCGCTCGACTTCAGACGAGATCCTACGAAGAGGGTCAAGCTGCAAAAAATCGTGTTAGACCCAGCCACTGTCACTCGAATGAACAGACAAAAGAGACTGCTTCAGGACACACACAGATTCAGAACACTGGCCCCACCAAAGGGTATAGATGCCCTTCAAAGAGAGTTCAGGATGAATCTTAACAAAGACAGAATCCGTCTGAAACGACTTCAGCGTTTCAGACAACCCCAGCAGATCAGGACTTCACAGGGGACCCTTGAACAGTGGTTGCTTCCACACGCATATGCCGCGCCAGGAGATCAGGTCAGACCGTACAAAAAGGTTATCGAAACACGTAAATATGAATACGGATACAGGGATGTATTTGCAATATTTTTCAATGGAGGGACAGTGATTTCCGGTGATAGCAAGAAGATAGCGGTCAATAGCGTGGCGCAAGCCGGTGCCTATGTTTTCAATAACAAATTGACGATGTTGCAAATTACAGGTGCCCTGTCTGCGCCCCTTGCCAGTGGCAACATGGAAGCCCGTTTGACAATGACAGTCCTGGGGGAGACACGCCTGAGGATCAAGCAGAGCGAGCCTGTTCCCTTGAACGTCGATCAATTGCCCCAGATCCCCTCTTTGGCCCTCTATGATCGATCGTCTGAAAGCCTTGATGAGTCTTTCGAGTCTAGCTTCGCTCTCGGCCCCATCCTCCTAAGTGTAAAGTTTGGTGTGCGTGCTTCTGCCGGAGTTGACTATGGGCTCTTTGCCAGTCCGGCAAATGCGAATGGGCGATTCGGTCCATTCGTAGCTTCCGACCTCTATGCTCAGGCAGGGGTGAATATTATTATTGCAAAAGCAGGCGTTTCATGCACCTTGGTCTTGCTTGATAACACTCTCACACTGTCAGGCCAGCTCAAGTTGGATGCCGACCAAAGAGGTCCTTATTTCTCAGCGGTTTTCTCCATCTACGATAGATTTGAAGCCTTGAGCGGGGAGGTGAGCCTGTATGCGTGCATTCTAGTACCGAAGTTTGCATTACCCCCCTGGGGATACAAGTGTTGGGATTGGGAGATCGCAAAATGGGAGGGCTTACAGGCAAAAGGATATATAGTCAAAGAAAGTTCAGAGAGATTCTATTTCCTTGAAGGCGGTCCGCCCGAGGCGGCGGGTCCTCCTGAAACCGAAGGCGAAGAGTTTGGCGTAGGAGGAGAAATACCGGGCAGGTGGTTGCCTGCAGGAGGAAGCCTTCGTGTATCGAAGAGCGAGAGTCTTTTCGGGCCTGCGCCGGCCGTTTTCAATGATCGTCTTTACCTGGTGCACCGTTCAGGGATAAAGATCTCTTACCGGAGCCTCCCTCTTAAAACACTCCAAGACCAGAGCCCCGGTCCCAAGATCTGGCCAGGAATGAGAACAATTCCTGGCAATACCTTGACCACCATTCCACCGGCTGTTTGTGTATACAAAAATCGGCTCTATGTATTCCATGGAGGTTGGAGGTGGCCAGACCAAGGTATCTACTACCGATACATGGACCAAAATGGTAATTGGTGGCCTAAAGCTGGAAGTGTGAAGGTAGAGGGAAGTTCTACCGCGTACAGACCTGCACTCGCCGTTTTCAATAATCGTTTGTACCTCGTATACAAGCGACCCGGAAAAGACGGCATCTACTACCGCTACGTCAACAGGAGTGTTGGGAATCCCTCGGGCGATGGCTCCGAGCTTCTGGCATGGACAAGCATGGCCATAGGAGAAGCGAAGATACCCGGGAAAACCAAGACTGCCACCGGCCCGGCTGTTTGTGCATTCAAAGGTAAACTCTACGTGTTCCATCGAGGAAAAGACAGCAAAGACATCTATTACCGATGCATGGGGCGAGACGGCTCTCTCTGGCCTAGAGATGGAGACAGAAAAGTCGGCACGAGTCAAACCTCTCATGCTCCTGCATTGGCCGTACTCAAGCATCGCCTCTTCATGGCGCACAAGGGAAAAGGAACAGGCATTTACTGGCGCAGCGCCGATTGTCCAGGTGGCGCCTATATGTTGTTGTGGTCAGAGCAGGAAAAAATCCGTGGGATAACCTTCACCGACCACACACCAGGTATGTGCATGTTTAAGGATCAGCTCCACATGTTCCACAAGGGAAGAAAAGACGACAAAAAGATCTACTACCGGTGGTACGAACAGCAGCAATAGTTTGCTGGGGAACTTGCTGTGTACTCATCCGAATGCATAGGATTCAGGCCATGTTTCTAGGCAGGAAGCGAAAACGAATATTTCCTCCCGCCTTCCTCCGACGGATAACTGTGTTGGCTCTCAGCGGAATGCTGTTTCCCCTGATGGCTCTGTGCCCCGCAGCCGAAAGTCTCTGTTCGGGGCTTGGGGCCACCGATCCGGCGGTTACCGCTCAGACAGCAGCCCCTGGTCTTGCCTACCAGCACATCCCTGGCGAGCGCCTCGTTTACCGGCTCGATTATTTGAGTTCCTCTGTTTCGGACTTGCAGGTACTATTCGAAGGCATGGATTCCCCTGGAACATCCGGGGAGGTTGTTCAATCGGGCCTGTCTCAATCCTTCAACACCACTGCCCAGGGCGACCTCGCTATCACGGTACTCGATCGGAAGGCCGACAGAATCCTGACTACCTACAGGCTGCTCAGGCCACAGGTAACATTAGTGGCAAATGGGCAAGAGGCCCTTTCTCAGGCAGAGACTATCAGAGCGGCCTTGAGCCAGGTCATTTTTGCTGAGACCAGCTCCCGGGGCAGAGTGCTCTCTGTGCGGTTTGACCCTGCGATAGACAACTTTTCTCAGAATTTCGCCCGATCCCTGCTTGCCCCCATACAGTTTGTTCTCCCAGATGCCCGTGCAACTGGGTCTCGTCAATGGGAGGTTCAAGAAGACGACCCCAATGGTCAGTATGTCGCCCGGTATGAAGCCGAACATTCTGCCCGCGAGCAGGGATCAGGAGAATCACAAACTGGCTTAAAGACATTCCGCAAGACCAAGATACGCTACCTTACGCCGCACCAAAAGACCCGGCCAGGCAAATTACAGGTTTTCACCACGATCAAACCTGAGGGAAGCCTCGTAGCTCGGTTTGATGTGGGCGGTGGTCATTTGTACTCGTTCAGGGGAACTGAAGGTCAAATCATCATAATGGCAGGCAAGACAGTAGCCCGTGCGCAAATCACCCTCCAGTTGGAATTCCTGAGAAAAGAAACATTGACCGCTGAAGAGCTCACCGCGATCCGGGATGCAAGTGTTGCACGAAACATGGTTGCACGTGCAGTGCCTCTGTCCGCAACAATTTCTAAACAAGAACGTGAGGCTATCATCCAGCGCAGTGAACTGGGCCAGGAAACACTGGAGAGTCTTGTGGCCCAGCTTGCAAAGGCTGAGTCGGAGGGGAAAAGGCGGGATACTCCACTGTATCTCAAGTTCAAGGCGCTTGTCTATCTTCATCCTGAGACCAGCTCAAGCCTTGGCAAGCTATTATACACTGTCCATCCTCAGAGCCTTACCATGCGCATCCTGACTGGAGCCCTGAGCGCTGCTGGCCATCCGCAGGCCCAGGAGGCCCTGGTAAACGTCATTCGCGCACGTCCCAATGATTCCACTGCCCTATTGACCCTGGTCAAGGGTTTGGGCTCGGTGGAGTCCCCGACCATGCTCTCTGAAAAGACGCTCCGCGATCTGGCTGCGAATGCCCCTGACTGGGACGTTGCCACATCTGCTCAGCTCGCATTGGGTACCATGGCCCGGAACCTCGCTGATACATCCCCAGAACGCGCCGCCAAAATCGTCGAGTGGGCCATCAACAAAATCAATTCATCTACTTCTGAGGATGAAACAAGGCTATTCCTGCTGGTGCTTGGCAATGCTGGCTCAATCCATGCACTGCCCACAATCACCCGATTTGTTGTGGCCCCTTCGCCTGCTGTGCGCTCAACTGCAGTACTAGCCCTGCGATGGATTGAATCCAGCAAGGCCGATCTCCTTCTGGCAAAATCCCTGAGTTCTGATCCAGACCCTGCGGTGCGGCTGGAAGCAACCTTTGCCTTGAGTTTTAGAGAGCCTACCCCCACCACCTTTCAAGCCCAAAAGACCGCCTTTCTCGGAGACGAGGCCGTGATGGTAAGACTTGCGGCTTTGGAAAACCTCTGGAATGTGCATAAATCCTTTCCTGAGGTTCGCCAACTCGTCAAACAATCTGCCACAAATGATCCTTCGAAAGAAGTTCGTAAGGCAGCGGCGGAGATCATGGCGATGTATCCCAAAGATTACTTCGATGAATAACCGATCTGAATTCAGAAGGAAAAGAGAGCCAATATTCAACCAAACGCGCCGGTGAGCCGCGAGGTTTACCGGCTCCGCTCCAATGGCTGGCTCTTCTGATTGAGATTACCCGCAGAACGTAGTCAATGACACAGCCACCGCAGGAAACTCCTTAAGCAGTCCCTTATCAACGGTTATCAAGGGGGCTTTCAGATCATTTGCAGCAGCAATGAACTCACAATCGTAAGCAGAACATTTGCTTTCTGATGCGAGCCGCAGGACTTCATATGATGAAACCTCATATTCTCGACCCCTTAGCAATTCCAACGCACCATCCATAACGAGCTGAGCGTGCTCCAGCTTGATAAGATCTTTATGCATATAAAGAGCCAGCACATTGCGAAGTTCGCTGCGCCAAAGTATCGGAGCCGCCCACTCGCTGTCCCTTTTCAGAGCATGTTCGGCCAGGAGTGATTGCTCGCTTGAGAGAAAGAGATAGCCAATAATATTCGTGTCAACCACAATCATAGCCGACCTTCTGCTTTGGCCTGGTTGAATTCCTCATCACTTATGCGATGGCCGACTGCCAATTGACGGAGGCGGCGAGCATTCTCAAGCACCTCGTCGGGGTTTATTCGACGACTCGTCACTGCATTCTCAATACATACGATGATCTCGCTATTGATGGATCGCCGATTTATCTCTGCTACAGTCTTAAGTCGCTTGTAAAGCTCGTCAGGTATATTCTTCACCGTCACCGTTGCCATATCAAACACCTCCAATGATTTCATTATGAAACCATTATGCAACCATGTGGCCCCACTGTCAAGCTCCAAATACTCCCCGAGGTGATTTGGCTATTCTGGATATCCTCAATGATCGGATTGTGATCAGCGTGGGCAATCTTACTGCCAAGATTTCCAGTAATGTCTTTGCCGTTCGGCAAAACGGTGTCGCCTGCTTTGATCTCTACCCAAACAGGCAGTCCCTTTTAGGCCCAACGTTGAGGATAACCAGCGGGCCGGAAGCCTTTCGAGCGAGCTCTGCACTTAACGGTAAACCCCGAAGTCTCAACCCGTCTGGTTCATCCGTTTGTCCTCTAAATTATGTTTGACAATTCACTATTTAGTGTGTATTAATACACACATGGAGAGCCGGATGATTATCAAAATGCTCCAAGAGAATGGCTGGTATAAAGCCGGTCAATCCGGTTCACACATCGAGTTCCGTTATCCATCAAAAAAAAGTGCATTACAGTTCCTCATCCCAAAAAGGACATTCCGATTGGTACTTTACGGAGTATCGAACGCCAATCTGGAATCAAGTTCAAATAGGGGGCCAACATGGCTAATTATATTGCCGTCGTTCATAAAGATCCGAAAAGCGATTTCGGGGTATCATTTCCAGATTTTCCAGGTTGCATTACTGGCGGCAGCTCAATCGATGAAGTCAAGGATATGGCTCATGATGCTCTGTCTCTGCATATAAAAGGTATGCTTGAAGGCGGCGAAAATATACCGGCTCCTTCAAAGCTTGAAGACATCATGGACGACCCCGACTATTCGGATGCCGTTGCAATCCTAGTAGTCTCTATATCCGAAGCGAAGCCCAGAGCCGTTCGTGTTAATATAACGGTGCCGGAAGATATCCTTCGTAAGATCGACACCGCTGCGAAAAAAAGAGGTATGTCTCGATCATCCTTCCTGGTTCACGTCGCTCAAAATGCCATTACGTCCAGCCAGAATAGCCAGCCCCTTTAAAATTTCTTTCCAGGATAATGCTGCGGATCTCCTGCAAATATGGGCATGAGCCCGAAGGGGTCATGAACAGATTTTGTCAGGTGAATTCGCTGGTTCAAGGCTAGGCATTTTATTTAGCTGGTGTGCTCAAGTTGTTTTTGAATCAACGGCCCTTATTACAGGAATTGAAAGCCCACCTCGAATCCGTCATCGATCTGCACCAGAACGACCTTAATGCAGGGTTTGCCGGTACTTTTCTTATTGGTTTATTGGAGAAAAAATATGAAAATGCCGCTAACAAAAACTCCTATTGGCTTTTTGCCTTTCGACGCATTATTATAGTATGCTACTGTTTGGCTTAACTTTGGGGTATGGTTTTAATGCAAACCTGTTTGGTATGCGCCAAAGGTTGCTTAAGAACCAACGTCGCCTTCTATGAAGAGTCCTAATTCCGAGACCCAAAACATAAAGTTAATGAGAGATTCTAATCTCTCAAGAACTCTAGATAAAACCAAACCAAAGAAAGTGCATCATGGTTCTACTCACTGATGAAGAAAAGAGGATGCAGGCTGGAGAATATGGCCCTGGCATACAGAGGGCCATAAATCTGTTGGTAAAATTAGGTGATTCGTTTGATGCGGAAAAGTTAGTTCCCATCTCTTATAGTCACATTTCTTACGACTTAACCAATGAGGATTTCTGGGATCTTATGACAGAGGGGGTACCTAAAACACCACACAGAGTTACAACCCATCCTTCCAATTCACCTGAGGTCTGGAAAGCATGGGGGCTGCCCCTTGCTGACCAATGGATAGGCGAGCATGAGAGAAAGCTTAAAAGATTCAAGGAATTAGGCTGGCTGCGAACCGAGACCTGTGCCGAGTATCTTCTTGGTATCATGCCACGCAAGGGTGATATTGTCTCCATGGGTGGTAGCTGTATGCAGGTTGCCAACAACAGCCTATTTGGGGCACGAGTGGATAGGATGGGTGTTTTAGTTTCCCTGGCTGCCGCGGTCTGCGGTCGGACACCTTTTATGGGTTTGCTATTGCCTGAAAATAGGTATGCCAGTCATCTAGTAAAGCTCGATGATTTGGATGTTACCGAGTGGACTCTCTCCCATTATCACTGCCTGGGTTATTACATTGGGGATCAGATACCAGGATTCAAGCCCGTGGCAGTCAATGGCTTGCCAGTCAATCTTCCTTTTGACTATGCACGGGCGCTAGTTATATCAATGCCGACGTCTGGGTCAGTAACCCTGGCTCACATAGTAGGCACCACTCCAGAGGCACCAACCTTAGGCGCAGCTTCCGGAAACAAGAAACCCGAACATGTCATAAGGGTGGGAAAGCGCGAGATGACACAAACCTGGGAAAGACTCAATGTCTGGGATGACGATATAGTGGAGCACGTGGCCTTTGGTTGCCCTCATTCCACTATTGATGAGATAGGTCGAATTGCCGCCCTATTGGAAGGCAAAACAATCAAGACCTCCCTTTTAATAGGCGCTTCGGCACCAGTTGAGGCCTTGGCCAGACGGCAAGGTTGGGCCGATATTATTGAGAAAGCTGGTGGGCATTTCCTGCCCGTGTGCTCTTCCATAGGCAACCCCTTTACACGTCGCGATATCGCCGGCGAAAAGCAGGCCAAGAGTGCGGCAACAGACTCAGCGCGAAGTGCTCACTATTTAGCCACAGTAAGTGGAGTCAAGGTCTTTTTTGGAACAGAAGAAGAATGCGTCAACGCTGCCATCACCGGAAAATGGGAAGGAGAGATACCAAAATGGAAATAAAAGCTCACATGGTAAGTGCCGGAAAGGCAGAGGGGGAAGCGATAGTCTATAACGGCCCGTTTTCCTTCATGGGTGATTTAGACCCTGCTACCGGCAATATCCCTGTACCCCGGCATCAGTTGGAGGGCAAAAATCTGGTCAATAAGGTGTTTGTGTTCACTACAGGCAAGGGCTCAAGCGGTGGTGACTTCGCTGCTTGGGCGGCAAAGAAAAATGGAAATACACCAGCTGCTATAATCTGCCTGGAGAGTGAGCCTGTTTTGTCTGGCGCGGTTATCGCTACTGAGATCCCCACAGTGGATCGGCCGGAAAAAAACGTATTTGATCTGATAAAATCAGGAGACTACGTGAAGGTTGATGCCACCAAAGGGATAATTGAGGTGGTGGGAAAATAGTTGGAGCAGACAGTGGGATCGAATCTATATACGCTGTTGCCCAAATCCCTTTCCCCTTACCGAATTCTCAAAATCAACAATATCAACAAACCAATAAGTCCGCTGAAAACAAGCCAGATGAGGTTATAACTTCCAAGGGTATCAAATACCCACCCGGCCAGGGTAGGGCCTATAATCCCGCCAATCGCCGAGCAGCCCATGGTCACACCGATTATCTTGCCAAAGGAATCCCTTCCGAAATGCTCCCTGAGGATTGCTCCCCTGAGGACCATTGCTCCCCCGTAGCCCGGCGAGAACAGCAGAAGAAAGACAAATGTAAGCCAAATTACCTGCACATAACAAAAGGCTAGGAAACCGAAACTCATAAGACAAAATGACATTGCCATCACATATCTTTTGTCAATAACATCACCTAGCCAGCCAAAACCAAACCTTCCGATGATACTGAATACGGGAATGCCACCTGCCACAAGCCCGCCTGTTGTTCGTGATATACCTATGCTGCTGAGGTATGGCATGACATGGGTGACTACTGCGATGACAGTCATCATCCGCACGACTTCAATAAAGTTTATATACCAGTAGGATCTGTTTCTCAGCGCCTTCCCCAGTCCAATTTCCACTCCCTTGCTTTGGATTTCAAACTTTGGAATCGGTTCACTAGATTCTTCGCCGTCAGGAAGATAGCCATATTGCTCTGGTCTGTTGCGGATGACAAAGGAAAGAGCTATTCCAGTGATCCACATTCCCAAGCCGAGGATGACAAGGGTGGTTCTCCAACCGGAGACATCGATAAGCCGGACGATGATGGGGAGCATCAATCCACTGGCACCGACCCCCGAAATCATTATGCCAAGCGCCACCCCCACCTTCTTATGAAACCAGTTGGCTACTACAGTCATGGTCACCACAACAGCGCACCCACCGGCCCCGAATGCTATTATCAAAAAAGAACTGTAGAACATGGCAAGCGATTGGGTAAAGCTGAGGAGGATGAGCCCGAATCCGACTGCAATCGTTCCCCAGAGTATGAGCTTTCTTGAGCCAAAGCGGTCGGCAAGGAATCCTACAAGAGGGGCAAAAAGCCCCATTTCCAGGCCGCGGAGACTAGCGGCAAAGGATATTTGGGTATATGTCCAGCCAAATTCCTTTCTAATGGGTTCAAAAAAGGCGGTAAAACCATAGAAGACGGCGCCTCCCACATAGAATCCAATGAAGAAGCAGGCGAGTACGATCCACCATCCATAGAAGAATTTCTTGGACATTCGGTTTGAAGGATTGAGCTAGTGCTAATCTAAAAAGTAATGCAAATTAATCATCGCTCGTATAGTACACGGGTTTGCAGGTGTCAATATCTCTGTTCAGCGCTGAGACATTTTATCTCCGGGCTTCGTTAAAGACGGGACTTTTTCTTTGACAAAAATACCATATCTCCCCATACTGACTAGCAAAGCTCCGCCTCAAACCGACAAGATACGATGTCAGTAAGAAAATACGAAATACTGGGTAACGTTTCTGGGTTACGGTGGAGCTTGTCCCGACTATACTGTCGGGGATGCCCGTTTCGTTTTTCGGTAACGTCATTCGTCTTTTTATTTCCACGTTACCTTAAACGTTACCGATACGGGCTTCGTTAACCCATCCGTTACCCAAATAAACCAGCAAAAACTTGACATTAACCCGTCCAGGTGGATAAATGTTAAGATCCCAGCTTATATAGACAACGAGAAACGGATAGCTATGATGGATCACCGGGGAAAATAGAAATGACTAAAAAAATACTCGTGCCGGTAGACGGATCGGACCAAGCGCTGAAGGCAATCGATTTCGCCGCGAATTTGGCAAAACAAGACGATGCCACCATCCATTTGCTCCATGTATACAAGCTACCCATAGTCCCCGAAGGGATGGGAGAGTATGTAATATCCGACAGGATCGAGTTGCAGGCTCTGGGAGATCAGATCATTTCTGTGGCTCAAGATGAGGTCAGGAAGAAAGGCGGGCAGGATATTGAAGCGACCGTAATGGAGGGAGATCCGGCTGAAAGGATTATCGCCTATGCCAAGGACCATGATGTAGATATGATTGTTATGGGAAGTCGTGGGCTTGGCAGCTTCAAAGGCCTCTTGTTGGGTAGCGTATCCAACAAGGTTTCTCATAGGGCGGACCGGACCTGCGTAATTGTCAGGTAATAACAGGCTATTGCC
>JAFDDT010000274.1 GCA_019310725.1 Deltaproteobacteria bacterium
GCATCAATCAAGTCCTTTGTGATTTCTTTATCACTCGGGGAAGGATCCGGACTGCCTGATGGGTGATTGTGAACAAAGATAAGAGAGGCGGCGTTGTGTTTGATGGCGCTCTTTATAATCTCCCGTGGATAAACTGAGCTCATGTTTAATGTACCTTCAAAGAGATCTTCCGCCTCTATAATCTGATTTTTTCCGTCCAGGAATAAAATCTTAAAGACTTCTTTTTTGAGACCGCGCATGGAATGGTAAAGGTAATCAAAGACCTCTTTTGACGATTTGCATATGGGTTTTTGAAGGATTTTCTCTTTAAGGAACTCCCTGGCTACTTCTTGAACAAGTTTTATTCCAAAGATATTGTGTGGGCCGATTCCCTTGATTTCTTGTAGTTCTTCGGGAGGTGCCTCTAACACACCTCTTAAGGTCTTGAATTTCTCTATGGCTGCTTTTGCCTGCTGTTTACAGTCTTTCCGAGGGGTTCCAAGGGTTAATAGCAACTCCACTATCTCATAGTCATGAAATCCTGAGATACCGGATTTTATAAATTTTTCTCGCAGTCTCCTCCTGTGTCCTTCCTGATTCTTTAGGCTAGTTGGTTTTTCGCCTGCTTGCTGCGCCTTGCTTTCTATATTGGAGTTTCTATTATCCATCAATCAATGAATTCCTTATTGGTAGGTTAATTCCACCATGCATGTTCGATAAATGACCGAAATATACCTGATAAATGCCTTTTAACGGCATCCCTAGTTTCTTATATTGACATTAGCTTTCTTTCGGCTTTTGCTCTTTTGAGTCCTTTATGAGTCCTCTTCAAGCCCTTTAATATTGCATCAGGGCCATGTCATAGTGAAACCTAAGGCTATTGATTCTTAAGCTTCTTGCAGGGTGAGGGCATCTTTTTTTTGGATTATGCCCCACATAGTCTAGATGAGTGGGTGTTTCAAAATGGTTTATATAGATGGAGCCTATGATTCTAAGGCCTATGGCTCAATAAACCATTTTGAATCGACCCAGTAAGGGGCCATACTATAGGGGCATAACCAAAAAAAAGACACCCTCACCCTGGACTTTGACGTTTTCCTGAATATTGCATTGATGCATTTGATACTTTTAGGATATATTTTTATGTGTCACCTTTTGCGCCAGACAAATATGCACCATTTTGTGTGCCATATCTTATCTTTATGAGGCAATTGCCGAATTCCACATTTCATCGAGCCAAAAAACGAGCCATTTGTAAAGTTTTCGTGCCAATAACTAATACAAGCCGCAAATTGAGCCATCACGGTTTTTTTATGCTTTACACCTCTCTCCCCAGCCCCTCTTAATGATAAGGTTTTCCTCTGGTGTCTGCTTGACTCAATGACATTGTGCCTCCTCCATCAAACAGGGGCACTTCTTTTCTACGCTTCGTGACATAAGTTCAGTTTTGACAGCAAAATCTACCGTTTTTCTCTCAGCTGTTTATAACTTTTTTGGTCCTCTTTTTATAGCCCAAAGGCTTCTTTCCCTTCTAAACAAGGACATAGAGTCTAATATTCTTTCTTCATCTGTGAGTACCACACCACTTCAATCTGGGCATCACAGACAAAGCTCCAGACTTCTTCATGGTTTATGCTGTTTTCATGCTTTTCTGCCCCTTAAATAGAGCGCCTTCGTCTTATCTCCTAAGAGTCGAGCTTCTTCTACTTTAAAATCTATAGTTTCTACAAAGGAGACAAGTTGATCAGGAGATAATTTGTTTCGGCTATGGCGTGGTGGCATACCCAACTTCTTGAGATATCTAATGCCTAATTTCATTCTTTCAAACCAGTTCATGCCGTAGCCTGTGAAGTCTACAATAAGCAACAATCCTCCATTTTTTAGGATTTGATGGCTTTCTTGGAAAACGTTCATAGGATTTTCTACCACATGTACCAGATTGGCCATAAATACACTATCGAAACTTCTCGATGGAAAATATGTATCTTCACAATTGGCCTTTTGGATAGTGATATTTTGAAATTTTTGCAACTGAACTCTTGCCACTTCCAACATCCGATCTGAAAGATCTGTGGCAATAATATGTCTTGCTTTTTCAGCTATGACTTTGGTGAAATATCCTGCTCCACATCCAAACTCTATCACCTCTCCCAGATCACACTCCTCATGTAATTTTGTAGTAATTGCTTGTAGGATTGGCTTTCCAACAATGTATTCCTGATCGTTATCGTAAGTGAGGGCAAATTTGCCCCAATATTGTTCCTTTTGTTCTCTCATGCTCCCTTTTATGGTAAGATAGTTAAGATTAATTTGTTGCCTCGAAACACTACTTTACAGATCTTGAATATATACACAAAGATACATATCATTCAAAAAGGTTTCAGGGAAAACATTGAAAAACCCAAGGATTATCAATAATACAACGCCATGAATCAGAAAATTGCACGGGTTCACCGTTTATCCCTTCCGATAGACAAAATGCTACACAAAAAACAACAAACGCCGAATAGTTAAGGGTAAACAAGATGCGTGACAGGCAACGGACAACGGTCAACGGACAACGGTCACCCCAGATTCACATCGGTACCTCGGGCTGGAATTACGATCATTGGAGGGAAGTATTCTATCCTAAGGATCGTCCAAAATCAAAGTGGTTAGAGTTCTATGCCGAGCGTTTCGGTACGGTTGAGCTAAACGCCTCCTTTTACCGGCTTCCTAAACCCCAGACGTTTGAAAACTGGAGAGAAAAAACACCTGATAGCTTCTTGTGGGCGGTAAAGGCCAATAGGTATATCACCCACATCAAGAGAATAAAGGATGTTGAGGAACCCTTAGACAGGTTCTTCAGTGCTGCTGATTGCCTAAAAGAAAAACTCGGACCAATCCTCTTCCAGCTACCACCCAGCCTCTCGTTTGATGAAGCGGTGTTGCGCAGGTTTTGCAAAACCCTACCAGACAACCACCTCTATACCCTTGAGGTGAGACATCCGAGTTGGGCACAAGAAAGGGTGATAGCCATACTGAGGGATCATAACATCGCTCTGTGTGTTTCTGATACAGCTGGGCGTTATCCCTATATTGAAGAAGATACAGCAGCCTTTGTCTATATCCGGATGCACGGTTCCAGGAAACTCTATGACTCTGAATACACTGAGGAAGAACTCCAGGCTGTCGCCCAAAAAATCAGGGACTGGGCCAAGGATGTCTACCTGTACTTTGACAACGATTATTGCGGCTATGCTGTTAAGAACGCAAAGAGACTGAAAGAGATATTAGGGCTATCGTAACACCTCTCCTTTAGGGTATTAAATGACAAATATCTCTCACCCACTCTCCCGATTTATCGGGATCGTTCGAGTTCACAGAGGGCACAGAGATAGTTTTTTTATCCGTGGACTATTATGATTGAACAGCCACATAAATGTCTGTGGTATCTACAGAGCCGGTGGTAGCAGGATGACAGTTTGAGCTGAATCTTGCTATCAAGGATTCAGCTCAAAAACTCTGAGGCTTTGGGAGCTCTGTGAGAGATATAAAGAGGTAAAGAGAATGGGCGTTTGTATACATTGCGGTACCTCTTCACCCCTTATCTCAAAGACCATTGGGGTCTGCCTGGCATGCCTGAGGGCTGGCTATGACAGCCTGGCCGAGCACCTTGTTGATGTCCACGAAAAATCAAGGAAACCATTTGGCCTCCCAGCCGTGCCACCACAAGACCCAGAAGGAATCACCTGCCAACTTTGTGCTAATTCATGCCAGATTGCCGAAGGCGGCATTGGATATTGCGGCATCAGGTCAGTTACTGAGGGTAAGATAAGGGGCGGAACACGAGAGGCGAATGT
>JAFDDT010000060.1 GCA_019310725.1 Deltaproteobacteria bacterium
TTGAAACGCCTGCCCGCCATGCAAGCAAGGCGAGGCGGGCGGGCCCACTCATCTAAACTATGTGGGGCATAATCCAAAAAAAAGATACCCATCCCCTGGACTCTGACGTTGCCGTTGGTTTATCTGGCCGTTTGACATTCGGTGATTAAGAAGGTAATGTGAGCCGATTTGTTTTCAGGTGTAAGGTGGGATATGGATATTGCAATTGTTTCCATATATTTTGTTGGGCTAATCCTTATTGGCACCAGATCCTTCAGGATTGTCAAGGGGGCAGACAGCTTTTTTGTTGCTGATAGAGCGGCCTCTTTCCTGCTTATAGCTGGATCCCTTTTTGGAACTATCATTGGGGGATCGTCTACCATTGGGATGGCCGGTTTGGGATATAAACAGGGTTTGGTAGGGTCATGGTGGCTCCTGGTTGGAGCTATTGGGCTTTTTTTTCTGGGCCTTTTTTTGGCAGAAAAGGTGAGGGGATATTCGCTCTATACCTTACCAGAAATTCTTGAAGTTCAGTATGGGCCTCAAGCGAAAGTACTTGCTTCAGCCTTGATAGTTATCGCCTGGATGGGTATTATCGGTGGTCAGATAGTGGCAGCAGGAAAGATCTTGGAGACCATGGTAAAGATTTCACCGGCTCTTTTAATGATTATCACTGCTTCAGTCTTTATCATCTATACCCTGCTCGGAGGCCAGCATTCTGTTGTTCGCACGGATACGATACAGAGTCTAATAATCATTATTGCAATTCTTATTTCCATTCCGTTGTGCCTGAGCAGAGTGGGAGGACTTTCTCTTCTGAGAGATACCCTTGGCGGAGAGTACTTTTCCTTCCCGGTTAACCAACATTTTTCCTGGAAATCTTTAGCAGGATACCTGTTCCTGGTGGGTTCCACCTATTTGGTGGGGCCAGATATATACTCACGGCTCTTCTGTGCTCAGCACAAAAAGATCGCCAGGCAGGCCACCATCACAGTAGCCATGGCGTTAGTACCATGTGCATTTATCATAACGATAATAGGTATGTCGGCCAGGGTATTGTTTCCCCAGATTAGCCCTGAGGCCTCCTTCCCCACCATGATCAACCATGTATTCCCCGTAGGGTTGAACGGGCTCGTTATCGCCACACTCCTTTCTGCTCTCATGTCATCAGCAGATACCTGCCTTTTGACAACGAGCACGATTCTCTCAGTGGACATAGTAAAGCCCCTTGTTGGGGCTAGTATGACAGAGAGAAGATTGCTCTTGCTATCACGTTTCTTTATTCTCTTGATTGGCGTCATTTCTCTGTTAGTTGCACTGAGGCTGAAAGGGGTCATACCATCTTTGCTTCTTGGATATACTATTTATACCTCCGGGCTGGTTTTTCCTGTTCTTCTCGGGTTTTATCGCGATCAGCTCAAACTCAACAGAGAGGGGGCGATTTCCGCCATGGTGATCGGAGGCGGAGTGGCATTGATTGGGAAACTGATGGGGTTGAATGATTTTGGCCTCTATGGCTTTTTTCTTTCTGGCCTTATTTTGATGGGAGGGAGCAGAGTATTCCAGCTATTGAAGATGAGAGAGTAGTCAGTCTTTGGTCTTATTGCTTAAAGATCCACGGGAAACAGATATCTCTGCTCTTGCTCTTTAGATTCGGCACCCCCATCTTTTTTGTTTTCCTGAGCAGCTGAATTCCCCTTGTAGAAATACCGCTCGAATAAACGGTTGAATGCCGTCCATGACCCTTCCTGCCGGTCTTCCTTCAAGAGCTTGCTCAACCCGTTGATCTTGGCATCCAGGTCATCTATGAGATGAAGGGCAAAGGCCTCCAAGAACTTAGGCCTTTTGGGAGACCCGAAGTCAAATTCGCCATGATGACTAAGGATGAGATGCTTGAGACGGGTGGCAAGTTCAACGGGGAAATCTTTCATGCTTTTCAATCTTTCTTCTACCATCAAAACACCCAAGACAATATGCCCCAAAAGCCTTCCCTGATCTGAGTATTCTATGCTTAGTTCAAAATTAAGTTCATCAATCTTGCCGATGTCGTGCAGTATGGCCCCGGCCAAAAGAAGGTCACGATCAAGATCAGGATACTGCTCGACCAGTTTCACTGCCATTTGAGAGACCGCAAGGGTGTGTTCAAGGAGTCCCCCAAGATATCCATGGTGGAAATGCTTGGCCGCCGGCGCTTTCTTGAATTGTGAGATAAAGCCGTTGTCAGCCATAAAGGACTGGACAAGAGCCCTGAGATGTCTGTTTTCAATGTGGTGGGCCAGAGCTTTGAGTTCAGAAAGCATGTGAGGAATATCTTTGCGGGTAGATTCCTGAAACATTGTCGGATCAACAGGGGAGGTATTCTGTTTTAACTCGTGTATCTGGACCTGGACCTGGTTCCTGTATGTGCTTGCCTGTCCAGTAATAGTAACAACGTCATGCTCTCTGAATTGAGCAGATAACTCCTCTACCTTATCCCAGACCCGGGCCTCAATGGTGCCTGTTTTATCAGTCAAGGTAAGGGTGAGAAAAGAATTGCCCTGCCTTGTTTTACCCATTGTCTTGCTTCCAACGAGATAGTCTCCTCTTACTGCATCGTTTTCCTTGATATCCTTGATCCAGATATGCTGCATTGCCTTAACCCCAACCTTGAACCTCCGAACCCTCTGAGCGGATTCCTTGCTTCCTCACTCTAGATAGCAGAGAAATGTGTATTTGTCCAGACACCTTTTCTTCTGTCTGGGCTTGTGAGGCAAACGGATCAAGCCTTTGCGGTAAAAAGCGTTGTGAAATATTGTTCTGGTCTTCGATCCGCAAATATATCATTTCTCTCGGTAATCATTTTATCTCTTGCCACAGTTATATCGACATCCGCAACTTCAACCTTTTCCTCTGTTTGCGAGGCCTGGATCAATATATCGCCTGTTGGATTTGCAATTGCTGAAAGACCGGTGAATGAGAGCTCTCTTTCGGTTCCGATTCGATTTGCCGTAACGGTGTAAACACGATTGGTGAGTGCATGGATGGGGACTGTTTTCTGGGCAAGCCCCGGTAGCACGAGGTTTGAAGGATGACAGATGATTTCTGCGCCTTTGAGGGCTAACATTCTCCATACTTCTGGAAACACCCAGTCGAAGCAGACGAGCATACCTATTTTACACAATCCTATGTCGTAAATCGGCAAGCCTGTGTTGCCCGGAGTGAAATAATCTTTTTCATTCATAAATAAATGGAGTTTACGATATCTTCCAATATAGCCGCCCGGACCGATAAGCACGGCCGAGTTATACAAAACCTCCTTATGCCTTTCATTGAACCCAGAGACCAGGTATAAATTCAATTGGCTGCACTTTTCCTCCAGGAACTGGATAAAAATACTGTTTTCTATCTCTTCTGATGTCTCATAGGCTTGTTCGTGAGAGACAAAATTGTACCCAGAATTACACAATTCGGGCAGTACCAAGATGTCTGCGATTTCACAGCCATGAAGTAACTGGTCAATCTTTTGAATCGTTGCTCGGACATCTCCCAATACCGGTGCAAGTTGAATAAAACCAATTTTCAATATTGCCTCCTGCTGTACCGCAATGTTTCGCTACTGGTAAAAGGTTGTGACCTTACTCCGGCCACTGCTGCAGTTCTATCATGTTTCCCTCTGGGTCTGTGACATACGCAAATGTGAGATCCTGCCTGCGCCCGGAATGTCTACAGAAACAAGCTGGCCAACTCCCCAGCCCCATGCAGCAATCACCGCATTTCGGAAGGCTCGCACATCATCAACCGCAAAGACGATATAGCTTAACCCGGACCAGCCACCACACCTTAACAAAAACGTTAACTCGGATAAACAAAAATTGTAGGCGTTCACGGGTTCAAGGCTTGCGCGCCTCCGGGTTCCGTTCTCGCCCCGGGACTACATTTTGGATTCATATTTACTCGCGAAGCTTCGCCTCAAACCGACCAGGAATGAGGAAAATAAATCCTAATATCGAATAAGGGGAAAATACTAAGCACTAAATCCTAAACTCTAAACAATATCAAATATCAAAACCGAAATGACCAAAACATGTTTGGAGTTTAGCAAGGGACTATTCAATGGTTTTGTATTTCTAACATTTGAATTTGGAATTTGTTTAGGATTTAGATATTAGGATTTCGGATTTCGAAGTCCGTATAGAAGCGTGATCTCATTTTAACGCATAAACTTGACCTAAATGTTAAGATCTTGGGTTATATAGACACCTAGAAAAGCCCTGGCTTAGGTGTAACCCAAAATTTGAAGCCACATTGGAAATTACGCAACTTCTCAATACGTTCGGCTAAATCCTGCCCACTGCTATTTGCCGTCATTGCGAGGAGCGCAGCGACGTGGCAATCCCTGGCACAGACCTGGCTCTCTGTATGCACTGACGGAAACAGATGCATGCAGAAGAAGAGAGCACAAGAGCATATTCAAATCATGTCGCAGGGCGGGCTCGTCGCGATAATAGAGATTGCTTCGCTTCGCTCGCAATGACAGAACCCGAACTTATTGAGAAGATACGGAATTATTTGGGAAAATGAGCCTTTTTAACGAGGCCTTAGGGTCCTCAATGCATTCTTTTTCCTTAACCCTTAACGTTGAACGTGTGAACGGTTACGCTATTTCTAAGGGGATTTTGAATGGCAGGATTGAATCGTTGTTGCGCGAAGGAAGGTTCGTTTTATCCCGTTTCGATGGAGTTTTCGGACTCCTCTCTTTCACCAATTTTTTCCAGGGCCTCTTGAGCCTTGTCTTTCCACAGGCTGTCGTGCTGCTTCTCCAGTTTCTGGAGAATGCCGCGGGATTTGTTGGTTCCAATTGTCCCTAAGGTTTCGCAAATCGCCACTATTGCAGCTTCGCTCAGAAGGTTTTCCTTTTTCTTCAGAAATTTGAGGGGGCCTAAACCGAGGCGATGGTCAAGTGTTTGCAGCAAGAAATTTTCAAGGGATCCTCCGCCTGGCAGCTCAACATTCCCATAAGAGCCGAGGGTGCTGAAGATGCGGCTTTCTATGCGCATATCGATATCAGAGGGAGAATCTCCGGCTTTTTCTAATACTTCGATGAACCCTTTCAGGGCGGTCTCACTCTTGATTTTGCCCAGACACTGGATCGCCACTTTCTGAACATGTATATCCGGATCATCAAGGAGCGTGAGGTACAACTTTTCACCCTTACCACCTATGAGCTTGTAGTAAACCCACAAGGCTTCCTCTCTGAGATGAGGGTTTTCATGGTTGAGATAGGCCCTGAGAGTTTTGGACACAGGTTCAATCCATTCACCACAATTGATCTCTCCCAAAATCCGGATTATGTCGATCGTGGATTCTGTTGCGGTTTCCTCCTTGTTTAGCTCATCGAGGATGTAGTTTATAGCCGAGGAATCAATCTGCATGAGTATATCCCAGGCGTCCTTTCGAACCAACTGGTCGTCGCTTTCCCTAAAAACGGACAAAAGCAGCGGCACAGATTCTGTGTGGAGTTTGAGAAGAATGGGGCCGATGCCCTCACGTATTTCCTTTTGCCCGGTGAGAAAATTTGCCTTCAATGCCTGGGGAATGTCACTCTCTACAATCTCCTGTAAGACTTGCCCTGCATAGACGGAGACCTGTTTTTCCTCCTTAAAGTGGCGATCAATATGGGAGATGATGGCCAAAATTTCACCGTACCGATCGCGACGAATCAATTCGGGGATGATTTGTTTGCAGGAGCGAGCTGCTCGAATATATTTTTCTTTGTCCTGGATCTTGTCAAACTGGGTGAAAAAGGAATCTCTATGCCGCAAAAATTTGTTTGTGAGCTGTTCAAGTTTGGTCTTTTGCTGCGTGGCCGCTGAAAGCAGTTCCAAAGGAATAAGTTTGTGTTTGAAATACTCCTCAAGGATAGGCTCTCTTCCCTTGATTTCCCTTAGATTGAGGGAGGAGGCGAGTTTTCTGGCAATCACTAACAACTTCCCCTGGTGGGATTCCGGTTCTTTCTGGTGAAGTTTTTCCCTGAGCAAGATCTTGGATAGCTTGAAGAGAAGTTCATCTGAGAGAAAGACAATGATTGCGTCGTCAATCTCGGATTCCTTGAATTCTTTGGTTTCGGCGAGATCGGTGTTCATCAAGATGGGGTAGACGATTTCGCTATTTTGAATAGGTCGAGTTATGTCCTGAATAATTTGTCTTCTCACCTTTTTGAACCCTTCTTCATCTAGATCAAGGAAAAGGGGGATCGTCCTGAAGTCTTTATTGAGGCGGGAAAGGGCTATTTGAGATCGCCAGGGGATCTTTCGCCTTGCGGCCAGAAGCTCTTCACTGAAGATGTAGGAAATGTTGAAAATACCTTTGTCTTGCAGCGTCCGGCTGAATCGTTCCTTATCGCTTTTCTCCTGAGTATCGACAAAACTTGAGTCGCTCATGACATCGACGAAATTGGTGAATTCCGTCCGAGTCATAGAATTCTTAAGTGTTAAACTGATGAGATCTTTGCGCTCCAGGAATTTGGCAAATTTAGGCGTATACAGTTCTGCCATCCCTCGTATCATTACCTCTTCCAGGGGATGGCTTTCTGCCAGCACACCTTCGATTAAGAGTTTTTTCTCTTTCTCATCGTCACGAACCAGGAATGTCAACTCATCCTTTTGGGTAAAGAGGTTTTTGAAGTCTTCATAGAGACCAATTCTGGCCTTTTTGGACTGTGGATGGTCGGGAGTGTAATAACCGGTGCGGAGAAAGGCCTGGATTAGGGCGAGAAGAAAGTGGGCGAGTTTGGCCTTGATCTCCTTAAGCGGATCATCAGGTATTGGTTCAACAACGGTATTCTCTGATTCTGGAAGGGTGTCTTCCATGGTAACCCCTTACAGAGAAATAATTTCAAAAAAATTCCTGGGTTATATTATTGCCATATGCGCATAAAGGGTTTCCCGTCAGCGTTTGATGTGATTTTTCACCAATATTCAAAGGTTGAGGATCACTCATTTCTAATCTAGCAGGAAACAATAACTCACATGCCTGGTTTCGATTGCCAAAATACCCCCACCTTCAAAATAAGCAATAGTCGTGCCAGTCCGAAGGTATAACGCTAGGCTTCATAGAAAATCAAAAAAACATAAGTATATCAAATAGATCTAGATTTTAGCCGGAAATAACAAAAGACTGGTGGATCTATGGGGATAAAGCGAGCAATAAGGAGTGACAATGTTTGTCAAACTGTTGGCACGCTCTACCTCTTGGGCGTATCCCTGGAATATCTGGTAGTCTGTGCCCGTTATCAGGAGACCACAAATTTTGACATGAAACTCATGTCTGTGTGGTTTTTCAGGGTAATGGCCAGCTTCCCCTTAAACACAAAGAGCTCTCTTACAAAAATACCCGTGTTGTCTCCCAGTTCAAAGATGAGAAGGTACTGTTTCTGGGGTCTAAAGGGTTTGAGGGGAATGTTACCTAAGATTCAGCCCTATCTGCGTAACGCTCTCCCAATGTTTTACCTGCCCGTTACTGTTCCCGATGAAGGGTTTCACGAATCGGTGTGATGCTTCTCATTGAGTTTACACAAATAACCGGGTGGAAATCAAGCAGAACTCGACTCATCTGATTTACCGAAGCAATTCATATACATACTGAAAGCTTGAGTGGATCGGGTTGGAGCAGAGATCTTGAGGGGTTCTTGCGCCAATTGTCGCAAAGGGCCTGAGGCTGAATGTGACTGAGTCGAACCCGAGAGATGATGAAATTTCGATGGGGAGCGGGCTGCTCAGTTTTTAGTAAAGGTTTCACCACAAAATTCCGATTAATAACAATAACCTACATGATCAGGAGAGATCTCGTTAAAAACCTTTTCTTATTTTGACGTATTTGAAGCCATGGTGGAGCCAAAGCTATCTTCCAAAAGTAGCCTTTGCATTTACATTCTTATTTTCTTGAGTTTGCTTTTTCAACCGCTAAAGGCCCACGCAAAGGATATCGGAAACAATACAGATTTCGTTCATTGGGTTTCACCCGGTGATTCACTCAATAGGATCGCACACCAATACCTTCCTCTGACAGACGCCATTACCATTGGGGAGCTGGTCAGGGAAATAAGGCAACTGAACGGTATCCAGAATTCGCTGATCCACCCGCGTCAGCCCCTTCTAATCCCTCTGTCCCAATCCGCTCCTGTAAAAGCCACAACTGTTCCAAAGCAACCTGACTTCGAGGCCACGGGCATCTATATAAATCGCTTTTCCATGGCGTGTCAAAAAATGACGCGGCTGCTAGATAGGTTGATCGTCTCCGGAGGCAACACAGTAATCCTCGATGGAAAGGACATGACCGGAAGGCTCTCATATCCGTCACGAGTGGCTCTGGCAAATGAAATTGGTGCAGATGCCAGCCCGGTTATCAATGATCCGGCCAAGCTGTTTCACTACCTTCATCAAAAGGGGCTCCATATCATCGTCCGTCTCGTTCTTTTTTATGACCCCCTCCTGGCAGCGAAGAAACCGGGGGTAGCCCTTCACGCAATCGGCACCGAAAATCAGCAGACACAGATTGGCAAACCCGAATGGGTTGATCCCTATCACAGAATTGTCCAAGGGTATAATCTGGACATTGCCAAAGAGCTCGCAGAAATGGGAGTAGATGAGATCCAGTTTGACTATATCCGCTTTCCAACAGAGAAAATCCTTGAAAATGCTACGCGCAGCCTTGATGAGCAAGGAATTCCCAGATACGAGATCATTGCCGACTTCCTTGCCCGGGCCCGCAAGGCATTGACACCCTACAAGGTACTCTTATCAGTCGATGTCTTTGGCATTGTTGCCTGGGGGCACTTGGAGGATATTCGAATAACGGGCCAGAACATAGAGGAATTGGCAAAACACTGCGACGTGGTTTGCCCCATGATTTATCCTTCCCATTTTTACAGTCCTTTTCAGGATATTCCCAACCCCGGTAGTCAGCCCTTCCTCTTGATTTCTGAAACATGCAAGAGATTTTCCTCATTTCTTAAGGACACGAAGGTGACTTTACGACCCTGGATTCAGGCTTTCCCATACGGTGCCAAGAATTTTGAGGAAGAGTATATCCTCGAGGAACTCCGCGCGCTAGATCAGGCGAACTCTTGTGGCTGGATGCTCTGGAGTGCCGGCAACGCCTATGATGTTGCCTGGAAGGCCCTGGACCAATGGAATAAAAGGAGCCTGGAAGGAATAACCGCCAGCTCAAAATTCTTCCGCTATTATTGACATCAGGAAAGATCAACCGTCAAGGGCAGTCGTCTGACTGGGTAACTTTGCTTGAAGTACTTTGCATATAGCAAGTCAGGGATAGCCATTTGTTCAAATCAATCTGCAATTCCCTGAATAAAACAAATCCTAACGCGGGAAGGGTTTACTCTGAGCTTGTCGAAGGGTGAAACAGGGTATCGTCTAAATTCCATTCTCCAACTCTGTCGAACGGATGCATACCCAACTTAGTGTGCAGATCGGATTCGAGCAAAGGGTAACTTTAATTTTCTATCAAAATAAATAAGGGCATTCCACATAATTTGGTGGAATGCCCTCTTTTCTGGTCAAAACAGCAAGCTAAACTACTGTGACATTTGCTGCAGCCGGGCCTTTTGTCCCTTGCTCTATGTCAAAGGTAACCTGATCGCCGTCATTAAGAGACTTAAAACCGGTTGCATTGATCGCTGAATGATGAACGAATACATCAGGACCATCTTCTTGTTCAATAAAGCCAAAGCCTTTGCTGCTATTAAACCATTTCACTATTCCATTAGCCATAGTGACACCCTCCTTTCAAATAAATTTTCATGTTTCCAAACCTCAGGATGCCACTTTTGACATTTTGACAAATAGATCTTTCCCTCAGAACGAAACAAGCCCACCCATAAGGTGAGCCCTCATGAAGGTTTTATAATAAGCTTTTTTTTACAAAAATCAAGTTATTTAAAAAAATTAGCAGCTTTCTTGTCAAAGTTGAAACCCACGATCAGCAAAATCTTATTTCAGACTTGATATTGTAGTCAAAACTTTGTGAGGTGATCAGAAGCACTGATAGCAGCTATCTAAGCTGAGTTGATAGCTTAGGGTTAGCGGGCGGCTTCAGGAAACAACGTGCGCTATCTTTAGATCATTCGGATTTGTTTCGAATTTCGCATTTCGAGCTTCGGATCTCCCCGCGGCTCTGGCGCCGGGGTCATTCCTGCTTGCCAATACCAAAAGGGTATGATAGAGATAACGTGATTTCCAGCTATATTCATCTTCCCCGCTCACGCGAAACTGGGATTCAATTCCCCTTCATCACGCAGAGTCCGAAGCACCACGCACGCTCTCTTGCTAAGTTCATTTCCCACTCTGATGCACTACTGATTCCTCTGTAGCTAACAACCACCCCTAAAAAGGGTGTCTTTGTTTTGACCTTAAAAGGGTCTTTACTCTCTCACGGAGCACAC
Source organism: Deltaproteobacteria bacterium (assembly GCA_019310725.1). Taxonomy (GTDB): domain Bacteria; phylum Desulfobacterota; class DSM-4660; order Desulfatiglandales; family B25-G16; genus JADFWK01. The sequence continues at coordinate 10,418 of JAFDDT010000060.1, forward strand.
CCCAGTTGAATAGGTTGCACATTCAACGGGGCAGCAGAGTGCTCAGAGAATCAAGATGTTCTCATGATACACAAGAGATTGCTTGCCTTGCCCCGCTGGGGCGTACAATCACGCCACGCCAGAGACCTTCTCCCATGAAACGGTAAGCAATCATTGCCGTAGTTATTTTACTCAGCGACCCCTGCCCGCCATCAGCTGCGCTTCAGGCGCTGGCATGCGGGTCTGCGGGCTCCCAAAAGCCCTGAGCGACTTCGAAGGGGAGCAACCCTGGGGAGCGGGCGAGAGATAAAAAGGTAAAACCCACTCACCAGCATAGCATAGCTTGAACCACCCCGCTTCGTAGCAGGATGGTTTATGATGTTGATTGGTAAGACCTTTAAAGACTCAAACACAGGCCGCTTTACCCGCCTACGCAGAAACCCACGGGCTTGCCCGTGGATGAATGCTGGGCAGGGTAATCCACCGTAGTCCCATTGTGACGAAGGCGGAAAAGGATTTCGGAAACCAGTTCAGGAGAAGAAGAATCTCAAGAAGGTTCGCGAGTATAGCACCAGGCGAACTTCATGTGAGCAAAAGTCAAGAGCAGACCCGTTCGTTATGCGCTATTTTCCAGGTTTCTGGCTAGTATTCAAATATGGAGTTATCTCGCTAGAAAATCCTTAAGAATTTAAGATTGAACTCCCACATCCAAAAATATTCGTAATTAGTCAGAAACTATATACTAACTGCTTCTGCAGGAGAAAGAAATGATAATACAGGGTGACAAAAAGTTTATCGAAGCTGAATTTGAAAATGAACAAGAGATAGAAGATGTTGTCATTGAAAACGCTGAAAATTTCTTTGGTTCTTCCTCGATATTTCTCCCCAAAAAATTGACAAAAACAAGGGATGGGTTCGGCACTATACCTGACGGTTTCGCAATAGATTTGGCTTCTCGAACTTGGTATGTAGTAGAAGTCGAGCTTGTTCATCACAGCGTATGGAGCCATATAGCGCCCCAGGTAGCAAAACAGATGATAGCGGTAGCTACTCCTGAGAGTCGGCAGATACTCGAAGAAATCGTGATTCAGATGTTTAGCGAATCTGAGGATGTAAAGGAAAAATTCAAAGAAGAAAAAATCAAAGAAATCGACATTAGGAAAGTGCTTGCTGAGATTCTGAGCAAGACACCTGTGATTGGGATGCCGATTGATAGAATCTCACAGGATTTGAAGGAGGGGGCAGGAACATTGCGGAATGATGTGAGACTTTGGCTTGTTAGAAAGTATATCGAGTTTGGAGCCCCAGAGAATGTATCGTATGAAATTCCAGAAGAGTATCGCCCAGTCCTTGATACCACAGAAGAAAAGGAGAAACCAAAATCGGGGATAGTTTACTATGATATTTCTCTTGCTGATCTTCTTGAAGCAGGTCTTCTTAGTCTGGGTGATGAGTTGGTGATGACTACAAACCAAGAGGCGGTAATCAGAAAAAATACAAAGCGGTTATTACAGAGGAAGGAAGCATGATCGTTTTGGGCAAAAAGTTTAAGAGTCCTTCTTATGCTGCCCTTCTTGGAATACAGGATGCAGGAAGCGATCGAAAAACCGTAAATGGTTGGACAAGCTGGAAAAACAGAAATGGGAAACTGTTAGCAGACCTGAGGTCAGAATACCTTAAACAGAAAGAAAACGAGGCAGAAGCCCTTTCAGCGGACGGCTAATCGCCGCCGCTGAGCTCAAGGTTATCTTCAATTCAAATTTTTATTTGACATGTATGCATGATTGATGCATCATAATGCATATGAGGACAACACTAAACATAGAAGACAAGATATTGGAAAAGGCATCACGGCTGACAGGGGTTAAGGAGAAAACCTCTTTAGTCCGGCTTGGTTTAGAAGCTCTAATTGCGCGCGAAAGTAGCAAGCGACTTGCTAAACTCGGCGGAACCGAAAATAACCTACGTCCAATTCCAAGACGAAAATCTGCCTAAAACTGCTATGGTTCTTGTTGACACTTCGATTTGGGTTACCTACCTGCGTCAAGGCAACCGACAGCTTGAAAAGTTGCTAATAGATGCTGAGGTTATGTGCCACCCATTTATCATTGGCGAGCTCGCCTGTGGTAATCTGAAAAACCGGAACGAAATCATCTCCTTGCTCTATTCCCTTCCAATGGCTCTGACGATTGAATTTGACGAATTTTTATTCTTTATTGATCAAAATCACCTAATGGGAAAAGGTGTTGGTTTCGTCGATGTCCACATTTTAGCGTCTGCTCAGATAACCGGAGTATCATTGTGGACAGCAGATAAAAGGTTAAAATCCGCGGCAGATCAACTTGAATTAACATTTAGGAAAAGATAACCAGGCGCTCAACCAGACCGCGGGAACGTTGCCGCTTTTGCGGAGGCTGTTGGAGCGGCTGGTTAGCTTTTGGTTCTGCCGCTCAGAAAATATTTATACCCCCTTGACACATAAAAATCATACGTGTAATATTTGAAGAGGTGTTTGTGATGCAAAGGAAACTTACATTGACCATAGATGAGGAGGTCTATAATGGCTTACGGGCAGTCATTGGACCACGAAAAATCAGTCGCTTTATCCAAGAGTTAGTCCGCCCGCATGTTGTCAAGAATGGTATGTATGCTGCATATGAAGAGATGGCTGCCGATCAGATCCGGGAATCCGAAGCCCTTGACTGGGCCGAGGGCACACTTGGAGACATAAATGATGAAGAGAGGTGAGGTGTGGTGGATCAATTTTGGACCTTCCGTTGGTGGTGAAATGCGCAAGCAGCGACCGGCGGTCATAGTAAGCAATAATGCTGCCAACCAGTTCCTTAATAGAGTCCAAGTCGTGCCCCTGACGAGTAGTGTTAATAAACTGTACCCAAGCGAAACATATGTAACGTTTCGTGGAAAAAAGGCCAAAGCTATGGCCGATCAGCTTACTACAGTGAGCAAGAGACGGCTATTCAATCCGGCAGGATCTATTTCTTCCACTGAGATGGAGGGCATAGGCAGGGCTATCACGATCCAGCTTGATCTTTAAGGCAGAACCTGTCATTCAAGAAGCCCGGTTTTCGGGATGATCTGTATAGAGTAATGATTCGATGTTTGGTAAAGGAGTAGTTTCCCGAATCTGCAAAAATACGGGTTCGAGAGGATAATGAGCGGAGGAAAGGTTCAAAATCAGCTTTGATTCTATTCAAAACTCCATCTTATATAGCGGTCAAGGTGTGACTCAACTTCATTAGGACATAGCAAACCTGTGCCGTTCCGGTAGATAGATACGGCCTGTCTGGATTATCAATAATTTTCGTGTTCGAATCCGGTTTTATCCTGGCCAGGATCGAATCAGTTTAAAAAGGTAGAATCGAGACGACATATTTAAGTCTCCCTCCGCAATGATTGCATTTTGGCGGATCAAACGGTTCGATTTTCCTTTCGGGTTTGGTGATTTCAAAACCGAAAGATAGTTCACAATAAGGGTCTCGATCTTTTCCAGAGGGACGGAAGCCCCCGGACTCAAAAAGTCGTAATACCGAACCTTCATAAAACCTATTGGCAAGACATGTTGTGGAAAGCGCCGTATAAATTCCATGACATCCAATACCATGGTACGCCAACGATTGCTTTGGGGCTTTTTATATCTAAAAAGGAACTTCCGGTCTTCGACTTTAATGATGCGGCTGTTTGAAACGGCCACTTTGAAGACATAAGGGGCAAGATATTTTATACTGTTAGCACTGGTGCCGGCGAGTAAAGCGGGACGCCCTTAAAAATCTAAGTTGACAAAATGATCCGGACCAAATCTTTACTTTTACGCCAATCCCCTCCTAACCAAAGAACTGAGGGCAAACCTCGATCTATCGACAATCGCCCTGGAAACTGCTGCCAATAAACCCGCGTACCGAGTAGTTCTGCAAAACACAAAATATATTGGACTCTGAAAAGATTTTCCTGCATAGTACTTACTTGCTCTTGATATAAGCTAATCAAGTTGATACAATTCGCTATGTAGTTCGAAATAGTTGGCGAAATCGATAATATCAAAACTTTAGCCATCGGTGGTAGAATCCGGGAT
>JAFDDT010000275.1 GCA_019310725.1 Deltaproteobacteria bacterium
AAATCCTGCTCATAGAGATGCCCCGATACCTATCAGGGTTATACCTACGCTTCCCTGTTTACCTTTTCAAGAGGGCAGTCAGGACAGAGGGGTTTTCTCCTGCAAAAGTCTTTTCCCGTTTTTACAAGCAAGGCGTGAAACTCCTTAAAGAGTTCCACATCATGAGGAAGCGTATCCATAAACAACATTTGTACCTCAAAGTATCCTGCCTCTTCTTCAATGAGACCATGCCTTGACAGAATCCTGTGGGTATACGTATCCACTACAAACAGGGCCCTCCCTGCTGCATAGAGGATCATGCTATCAGCTGTCTCCAATCCGATTCCCTTAACAGATAAAAGTTCTTTCCGGATTGTTTCGGTATCAAGAGAAAGAAGGCTGTTCAGATCCCCATTGTGTTTATCATGGATCAGGGAGATGAGGTTTTTCAAGCGCCTGACTTTGAGATTATAATACCCCGCTGGCCTGATGTATTCAGCCAAGATCGGTGCGGGTGTGTCACTGAGACCTTTTATGGAAACAAGATCTTTTTCCTTAAGGTTCTGGATCGCCTTCTCCACGTTACTCCAGCTGGTGTTCTGGGTTAAGATGGCACCGATCATCATCTCCAGGTCAGTCTCTGCCGGCCACCAGTTCTGAGAACCAAAGGCTGTGAAAAGGAGATCGTGTATCTCCATCAGAATTGTACCCGTTGGAGTAGCCACTATTTCATCCGCACTTCGAGTATACCGGCTTGACACGATTTCGAAGATACCTTAAATTGAATCGCTATGTCAATGCAGCGACTTAAGAAAACACGCAATATAGGTATCATAGCCCACATAGACGCCGGCAAGACTACCATAACAGAGCGGATACTTTATTACACCGGTCGTTCTCACAAGATTGGGGAGGTTCACGATGGTGAGGCTGTTATGGACTGGATGCCTGAGGAACAGGAGCGGGGCATCACCATAACCTCTGCGGCTACCAGCTGCGAATGGCTTGGCCATACCATAAATATCATAGACACGCCGGGACATGTGGATTTTACGATCGAGGTTGAGAGATCCCTCAGGGTTTTGGATGGAGCTATCGGGGTATTCTGCGCTGTAGGTGGTGTTGAACCCCAGTCCGAAACGGTCTGGCATCAGGCGGACAGGTACGGGGTTCCCAAGATAGCATTCATAAATAAGATGGACAGGGCTGGCGCAGATTTCGAGAATGCTGTGGAGATGATAAGGGAAAGGCTTGGTGCTACACCATTGGTTCTTCAGTTGCCATGGGGACAGGAGGAGGGCTTTCAAGGTGTAATCGATCTGATAAAGATGCAGGCTATTGTGTGGAATGAGGATGATCTAGGCGCCTCTTTTCAGGAAGTAGCCATTCCAGAAAGTTACCGAGAGGCGGCTCTCAGGCAGAGGGACGAGATGCTGGAACTGCTAGCCGATACCAACGACAGTATCATGGAGAAGTACCTGTCTGAAGAGGAGATAGATATTCAGTCAATTAAAGGGGCAATCAGGCAGGCCACCATAAAGCTCAGCCTTGTCCCCATCTTCTGTGGTGCAGGGTTGAGAAACAAGGGGATACAGCCCCTTTTGGATGGAATTGTTGAGTGTCTTCCTTCACCACTCGATGTCCCGCCAATAACCGGTATCAACCCCAAGACAAAACAATCTGAGACCAGGGCTGCAACCACAAAGGAGCCGCTCGCCTCCCTGGCATTTAAGGTTGCCATGGATCAGGGAAGAAGAATGACGTATGTTAGAATCTATTCTGGAACCATGAAAACAGGATCCGTAATCTACAATAGCACCAAGAATGTCACCGAGAGGGTGGCGAGGGCCATGAGGATGCATGCAAACAAAAGGGAGAGAATAGGCCAGGCTCTCTGCGGTGATATTGTTGCAGTTATGGGCCTGAAAGAGACCATTACCGGCGATACCCTGTGCGACAAGGAGCATCCTCTATTACTTGAGGCAATGGAATTTGATCAGCCAGTAATATCCATGGCTGTGGAGCCAAAACAGGTGAAGGATCAGGAGCGGCTCATAGAAACTCTACAGAAAATTGACGATGAGGATCCTACCTTTCGGTTTGCTCTCGATGAGGATACCGGCCAGATGATAATTTCTGGTATGGGCGAGCTTCATCTGGAGGTTCTGGCCCAGCGGCTCAGGAGGGAATTCTCCCTCGGTGTAAACACCGGAAAACCGCAGGTCGTCTATAGAGAAACCATTAGCAAAAAGGCTACAACTGAGAGCGTTTTTGACAGAGAATGGGGCGGTGTCATGCACTTTGCCGGTGTTACCATAGAGGTCTCACCCATGGACAGAGGAACTGGAAATAATTTTGTCAATAAATGTTCAAACCCTTTGATGACGGAGGAGTTTATCGACTCGGTAGATGAAGGGATAAGGGAGGCATCAGAAAGCGGGGTTTTGATGGGTTATCCGGTGATCGATGTGGAAACCACTCTTTTTGATGCTACGTTGAAAGAACAGTTCTCAACCCCACTTTCCTTTAAGATTGTTGCATCAATGGCCTTTAGAGCGGCCTGTGAATCTGCTTCGCCTGTTTTGCTGGAGCCTATCATGAAAGTGGAAATCATTGTTCCCGAAGAGTTTGTTGGTGATGTGATCAATGATTTAAATACAAGAGGGGGCAGAATAGAGAGGATTACCACGAAAGGGCCAGCTAAGATACTGGCCGCTATAGTTCCTCTTTCCAATATGTTTGGCTATTCAACAGCTCTTCGCTCTTCCTCCCAGGGTAGAGCCACCTTTACTATGCAGTTCTCTCATTATGATAAGGCATGATAGTGTCCGTTGATGGTTGTCAGTCGCCAGTCGCCAAAACTTTTCAGCTGCTGCAGCAATCATATCTCCCTGTTGTTGCAACTACAGCCTAATTCTAATTTTAGAAAAACCTTGAGCAAAACAATCCTCCACATTGATATGGATGCCTTTTTTGCGGCAATCGAGGTGCTGGATGATCCTTCTCTTGCTGGAAAACCCGTGATTGTTGGTGGCACTACCAAGAGGGGAGTGGTGTCTACAGCCAACTATGAAGCCAGAAGATTTGGTGTTCATTCTGCCATGCCAATATTTATGGCAAAAAGGAAATGCCCTCACGGTGTTTTTCTTCCAGTAAGAAAGGAGAGATACGCAGAGGTCTCGAGAAAAATTCTTGATATATTGCAAGATTTCACACCGAGCATTGAGCAGGTTTCCATTGATGAGGCCTATCTTGATATTACGGGAACAGAGGAGCTTTTTGGCAGCCCGGAGCAAATAGTCCGGCGTATAAAAGACAGGATCCGCAAAGAGACCGGCCTAACGTGTTCCATAGGTGTTGCCCCTAACAAGGTTTTGGCAAAGATTGGATCGGGCATGAATAAGCCAGATGGCTTGACGATAATCTTGGCAAATGATGTTGAGGAATTCCTCTCTCGATTGCCTGTAGAAAAAATCCCTGGTGTTGGAAAAAGGTCATTAGACAGGCTCCAGCGCTATGGAATCAAGATGGTTGGGGATTTAGGGAGATTTAGCGAGGAACGCCTTTCAAAGGAATTCGGTAAGTTCGGCCACCGGCTGTATGAGATTGCAAAGGGTGTGGACGCCTCATCTGTGGTTGCCGGCAGGGAGGCCAAATCCGTCAGCTCAGAAGAAACCTTACCGTCAGACACCGGTGATCTGAGCGTTCTAAGAAAGCGGGTAATGTCCCATGCCGATAAGGTTGCGTGGAGAATGAGAAAAGAAGGGTTCAAAGGAGGCACTATAACTATCAAGATAAGATTCAGTGATTTCTCCGCTAT
>JAFDDT010000061.1:0-6197 GCA_019310725.1 Deltaproteobacteria bacterium
GTGCGGCAGTGTTCCCATTGGCATCATAGGTAAAGGGGATGGGGTTGGCACCTGTGATTTGGTCAAGCTTATTGGTCCCGGGAATATGGGTGTAGCCCTCAATGCCACCATTCACCGTTCGTGGGGATAGGGGTCCGCGCCATTTGGATATTTTACAACCACCTCAACACCCTGCCTTGGTTTCTTCATATACCAAGCGGCTGTTTTTCGATTTCCCTTCTATCTGAGACTTCTTGCCCCCTTTTTGCACCCTTGCTGACCGCCGAAGGGCTGATGTTGAGCGCTCGGGCCAATTCAGCACAACTCAGCAGGAGCTCTTTAACAGCCACCTTGCAAAACACCCTGCGTGCCCGGGTGATCTGTCTCCCTTTGCTCGATGTCCTTAAATCATCGGCGTCAAGGTGATAATAATCTGTGACCCGTTCAATCAAAGTGTCAAGATCAGGACCGGCTGTTCGAACACGGCCCTTGTGTTCAAAGCCTTCGTTTGCCTTTTTCAAAACCCGTTAAACAAAATCCGAACTTCCCAGAATCCCTTCATCCCCTTTGATACGAACCCCACTTCCACGATAGCCTTTGAGTGCCGACCAACCGCCAACCAAGTCAGGCCGCCGGCCCTGAACCACTCCCTTGGCTACAAAGGCGGAATAGGAGCTTCTTGCTGCACCCACGGTCTTCCCAAACAGCCCAAGCACAGAGGCCGTATCCTGCCAGTCGTTTTTAGAGCTGCCCACTAAAACGCCGTGGCCACAGTATGGATAGGATCTCAACTCCTTTAGGTCTTTGAGAGTTTTCCTCTTAACGAATTCAAGTGAATGGAGCGGATCAGTTCGAGGAGATAGGGATCCTGTTCCCATAAGAGGGATTTGTATCGATTCTGAAACAGATGCCTGTGACGCTTATGGCGCCGGTTAAACTGCTGAGCATAGCCCGTCAACAACCGGGGCATGAGCGTTGCTACAGGCACCAATCCGGTTTTCAAAAGAAGCTGAACATCATTGGTCATCAATATCCGCGCATAGCAGGAGGTCGATGTTTCTGATAAGATGGTGGCTCACCGGTTAAGGAAATTGTCGCGATCCCGGGCATCTGGAAATACGGCTCTACCCTCTATTCCCCGGATAATGATATGCTGTAAGGCGCCGGGTGCATCCAATCTTGGTTGTCTGGCCATGGCTTAACGTTAGGATTTCCGTTGCCTCTTGTCAAGTTGTCTTCAGAATCAGAGCCCCCTTTAGTCCCAGCGACTGACGTGCACTCTTGATTATTCATACCGCCTGCCCTATTCTTTACCGAGCAATGGCTTCGGCTGCGAACTCTATCTCCTTCATCATTTTTCTGAAGCCCTGAAGATGGCCTCTATTGCCGACAAAGGATATCGTTACTTGCCTTTGCGGGACAGTTATATACGCTTCGCATTCCCATGGATCGGACTTGCTACAGGCTGAAATGATGTATCCTCTCGCCTTGCCAATATTCAATACGTTTTCATATATGGGAGTGTAATCCACTTTTTTGAAGTACTCCCTAAAGCGTTCCTGAAACTGATCTTTTGGAACATAGCGGCCTTTGGTAATAGTGATGATGTCACCACCCTTTGGAAACTTGATCAACACTAATTTACCCCTACTCTTCTCTCTGAAATAATCGAAAGGCACATACAGCACCATATCAGAGAACTTCACCTCTTCCTTATTGGTAAGGTATAAAACGGTTAGGGTAATGTAGTCGCTGAGTTTGTTCTTGGTTAGCATATTTATCCCAATACATAGAATTATTACCGAGAGTACAATCACAAGCGCTATAAGAGCTTTCGATCGTAGAGACGGTTTTGCCTTAGACATGGTAAAGCCCTTCCTCATTATTTCTCGCACGGTTCTGTTTTGATTCTAGAAAAATGGAATAGTATCAGCCTAAGAGCCTCATGGGTCAGAGCCTCTGAAATTCTAGTCGGGACTTGCCCTGTAAGACTTGTGCCGTAGGGAGCATTCCTTATTATTTCCATCATTTGTTTGAAGCCTTTCTTCCTGATTTCATCTCTCAAGATCTTGATTTCGCTAGCCCTTTCATAATCCCCTGCTTCCCAAGCATTATAGAATTCTTCATCAAGCAGTTGGAAGAATTCTGCCGTTTTCTGAGCCTCGATCGACTTTTGAATAAAAACATATGCTCCATAAACTAGAACTGCTCCTACAACAGATAACCAATCGGCACATGCTCTCCCGTCGGATCAACTAAGTTGACAGGATTACTGTGAGCGTAAGTGTATAAGTTAATACTCCCTCGTAACCCAATCGGATCCGCCCTAAAATACCTCCCCGTCCTCGGATCATAATACCTGAAGTAATTATAATGCAACCCCGTCTCTTCGTCATAGTATTGCCCCGGAAACCTGAAGTTGTTCACCACAGTGGATTTTGGATTTACCGTGGCCTCACCAAAGGGCCTATAGGTTGCCTCCCACACAATGGTGCCGGTATCATCGGTCATGAGCTGCGGAGTACCGAGACGGTCATTCAGGTAGTAGTATATCTTGCCAGTGCTGACATCCACTTTGGCTATACGGATCTTGCCCATATATAGATACTCTGCTGTTATGGTGCCATTGGCAAGACTCTCCGCGATTAATTTTCCGGTGAGATCATAGTGAAAAACCGAGGTGACATCACCAACTGCTTTTATCACCCTCTGTCCCAGCCCGTTGTAAGTGTACTCGGCTACTGTGGATGCGTCTTCCTCCACCCTGATGAGCCGGTTGTTCTGGTTGTAGATGAGGGTCTTACTCCCTAGTGCGGCAGTGTTCCCATTGGCATCAGCTTATTGGTACCAGTGAGGTAGGTGTAGTCCTCAGTATCACTATTTATCGTTCTTGTTAGTCGATTACCCACATCATCGTAGGTGTAATTGATGGCGCCATAGCGGCCCTCTGCACTGGTGAGCCTATTAAGAGTATCATAGGTGAAGTCTTGGTTGTACCAGGGGATGTTAGGAGAATGGACATCGATGAGATTGCGGTTGTTGTCATAGGTGTAGACACGTTCCATCTGCTCCCCGGGATTGGCTACCTCAATATGGCCGCCCTGCCCGAACTGGTTATTGATCTCACCGCCTGAACCAGTGCTCAGGCCCTTGGGGTTTCCAAAGGGATTATAGGTCATATTGCTGACCAGGGTGACGGTGCTTGTATCGTATGTGGTAGACAATCCCTGCATCCTCCCCATACTATCTCGAGTATAATCCAGGGTTCTTCCGGTGGGATAGGTGACGCTCGTCACCTTGCTGCCCGGGGAGTAGGTTGTGTCTAGTGAATAGCTCTGGCCAAGGATCGTACTGGTCTTTTCAACCAGGCGCCCTCTGGCATCATAGGTGAAGGTGGTTTCTCCTGAAAGATCCATCATGCCGGTGCGACGTCCTTTACCATATGTTCCAGCATCATAGGAGTAGGTGATATCCTGGCCTGGGTCGGGGAACTGGACCCCTGTCAGTCGGTTCAAAAGGTCATAGGTGTATTGAACGGTTATCCCTTTTGCATCCGTCTTCTGAGTCGGATTCCCCGCCGCATCGTAGGCATAGGTCACAGTTCCTGTGTCCGGTGATGTAGCTGAGACCAGACTCCCCATGTCATCATAACTATAACCGGTGGCATTGCCATTCGCATTGGTAACAGCTGTGAGGTTACCATGGGTATCATAGGTGTAGGTGGTTGTCACACTGCCGGGCTGTGTAACGGAAATCAGACGGTTGAGTGGGTCATATGCATAGTATGTGGTGTTACCATTTGGGTCTTTCACCGAGGCGATGTTTCCTTCGCTGTCATACCCGTATTCGGTGAAGGTGTCATCTGCATTTATCTCCTTCCAGAGCTTGCCTGGAATGTTGGGCCGCTCGTAACTCCAGCGCTTCCTTGAAGTGCGTGTTCCTGAATGGTCATGCTTGCTCATCTCGATGCGGTTTCCCTGCCCGTCATAAGCATAGGCAATATAATTGCCTTCTATGTCGGTGGCCCTGCTCAGCCTTCCATTACTGTCATATTCAAAGCTTTGGGTGACACGATCCTCATCCATTAGTGTATCCGGCTGGCCAGCAGCATTGTAGGAAATAGTCGTTGAGCTTCCGTCAGCCTCATTGGTAATTATGGTAACCCTTCCCTTAGCGTCATAGGTAAAACCCTTAGCTTCCCCGTTCACATCGGTCACACGGCCCACCCTTCCCACAGCATCATAGTCTGAGAAGGTGGTGGCCCCGATCAGGGGCTGGGTTATGGAGAGAAGATCACCAGTCGCGCTATTGTAGCTAAAAGAGGTGGTATCATCGCTGCCGGGTAATGGCCTGTCAATAGTCAATACCTGCCCCTTAACATTGTAGGTAAAGGTGGTGATGTAGTAAAAGGGAACACTAATCCCTGAGCTATCTTGTGTGAATCCCTGTTCAACGATACGAGAGAGGAGGCGGGTGGGGTTTTCATTGGGGATGGTATCGTAGTCATCGTCATAATCCCAGATGGTTGCCCTGGTCCCACTTCCAAGGGCGCTGGACTCGGTTCTGATTAAGGGTAGGTTGACTGTGGGATGGTAGGTATAGTAAATCACTCTCTCTCCTGGGGTGCCCACGGCCAGTCGAACCGTCCCCGGATTGCCCTTTTCATCATAGTCCTGGTACTCGTTGATGGTACCATTTGCAGACTCGGTTTCAATGAGCCTGAGGTCATCATCATAGACCCACCTGACGATAGTGTCGTCGCTATAGGGAGCATTGGCAGTTCCTTGTAGTGCGGTCAGCCTCTTGCGACCAGCCACCTCTCCCAGACTGTACGTTCGCACAGTCCCGTAAGCATCGGTCACGTCCACCTGGGTCTCGCTTACATAAGTGATGCCGGTAACGCCCTTACCTTGCAGGCTGAACTTGGAAACGCCGCGGTCCTCCTCATCATAGCTCCAGGTATTGAGCAGATGATTCAGTTTGTCGGTCATCTCAGTCAGGTTGTGTATATCATTGGGATCAGTATAGGCACAGGTGAATCCCGAGTCATCTGCATACGTGACAGAGATGAGGTTCTGGTTGCTGTCATAGGAATAGGTAACCCATATCCCGTCAGGGACCGCCGGGGTAAGGGGACCTTCTATGGAGGCCAACAAGCCATTGCCAGTGTAGTGAAAAGTGAGCATGCGGGCGGTTGCCATATCGGTTACTGTCTCAAGCCTGTTTTGGGCATCGTAGATAAGCTCCAGGCGGTTTGCCTTTTCATCTTCTATCCATAGAAGTTGCCCTGAGGGTGAGAAGCCATAGCGGGCGCCATCGAGTCGGTACCAGACATAATCGCCGGCTTCAATTCTGAGGTGGGTGCACTCTTTGAAGACACCTCTATATAGATCGGGGCTCTCTTCGAGGAAGTAGTGAGCCCGGCCTGTGTGGTCAACAATCCTGACAAAGTCTTTACCTTCTATTTGGAATACGGGGTCAAGGGAGGTATTATAGGTGTGGCTCCAGCCGTAGCCCAGGGTGCCCAAGGATTGGGAATGGCTGTTATAGAAGGCTTCAAAAGAGAGCCCCAGGCTATTAGGAGAAGGAAATGCCAGATCCGATCGCCGCTCCACACTGGCTCCGATGAGTATGCAGATAGTCTCGCCAACCAGGCCAGCTCCCCCCTGCTGGTCGTCCTCGGGTATTCCTTGGTCCACGTCTTCCGGAGGAGCGACAACCACCACGGTGACTGAATCCGTGGCAGAGCCGCCAGGGCCTGTGGCTGTGATGGTGTAGGTGGTCGTCTCGGTGAGGGAGACCGTGGTTGAGCCTTCTACAGGGACCTCACCAATGCCTTGATCTATAGTGGCAGAATCTGCGTTGTTCGAAGTCCAGAAAAGGGTCGAGGACTCCTCGACCTCAATGGTCTTGGGGTCTGCCGAGAAGGTTACCTCTGGTGGTTGGATAGTGCTCTTTTCCCCCACCTCTAAAGTAATTGAAGCTCTCCGCTGTCCCCTGAGAAAGACCATCAAGCGGTTAGTAGCGCGGAGTGAGATCTCTCTTTCAAAGACAGTATCGCTTCCGACCAGAAAGCTCCGAATAGAGATGAACCTTCCATTGAGAAGAAGAAATCCTCCCCGTATCTTTTTCTGAGGGGTGTTCTTAGTAATGATAATGAGACCATCTGCAGGATCATCAACGGTGAAGTGGTGGAACGAAAGGTGGATTCGCCACCA
>JAFDDT010000061.1:6220-26225 GCA_019310725.1 Deltaproteobacteria bacterium
AGGTTGGTGAAGCGATGGTGAAGAGGATGAAAAGGACAGTAAAGAGACAAAGGGTCTTTCTTGGCATGATCCGCTTCAGCTACAGGGTGATGAAGATAAAGAACCGATTTGGCAGAATATCGGCTGGCTGGTAGCCTACCTGAGTTTTGATGCAAGGACATTTTTGACTGGTGGCATATCGTTTGTCAAGGAAAAATGACGGGAATAAGCAAGAACTATTATGGTGCCGTTCCTCGGATTTGATTTTCAATATTATAGACACCCAGGAAACTGATGAACCGATCAGTGGCCACACCTTTGTCCTTGCCCGGCTCAAGGGGTCATTCTAAGGTTATGGTGTACCCAAGTTCTCCGCTCAAAGATGGATTTCCTGTAAACTACCGGGAGGGGCAGCGGTTTGTGATCAGGCGATTCGAATCGGTGAAGAGCAGATACACTGTCAGCAATCCCCTGAATGAACCGCTAATCTTGAAGATATTGGTATACGGTGACGAGGGCACCTTGATCCTGGACAAGACGGTTGCGGTGTAGGGTGTGTTGTAGTTACCAGCGAACGTGAACCGCCGCTCACTATAGTTTATGCCAACACCTTTGAACGTTGCCAATGTACCACCTGGTACGATTAATCAGCCAGTTCAAGGATCAGGAGGTCTTCCCAAGGATCTGATTTTTTTATCACCACTCTGATCTCTTTCCCGGGTGACAACTCAGGCCCACTTACTATTGGGAGTTCAGCGACAAAGAGAAAATCAGTCAGTATTATCAAATACTTGTTTCTAAGCTTTTGAAAAACAAGCGCATTGAAACGATCGTCTTTTCGCGTGGCAAGATGTTTCAGTATCCAATATCTGATTTGATTTTTTTTCATTACTCCAATATCTCTTAATGTCTGCTGTATCACAAGGTTCAAATCCTTAAGCCGCGATTGAGTGTAGGGGGGGGGTTTCTTGAGCAAAGCAGCATGGATTTGTCTCTGCATAACAAGATCTAAGTATCTTCTCAACGGGGAAGTGGCATTTGTGTAGACATTGACACCCAGACCGCTATGTGGTTGGAATGTGGTATCGATGAAAAGGGGTTGAAGTTTGCGCCTCTGTTGAAATACGCAATAGATATAGTTGGATTTATCAATGAATAATCTCTCCTGAGGAGGCTCTTGACTCCTGTAAAGGATAGGCAGTGCTGTGTCAGCGGCAAATCTTGCTGCCAGCCAGTTGTAGAGGATCATGCATTCTGAGACTATCGTTCTTGCAGGTGTGTCCTGCTCTATAAGTTTAATCTGCACATCTGAATTGCCTTCAAATTCAAAATAGATTTCTGGCAAGGGGATAACTAAGGCACCGGCAGCAACCCTCTTCTGCCTGAGCGCCTGGGTCAATTTATAGAGGGCTGAAAAAACTGGCTCCTCACTTCGCAATGCATTCACCTGACCATAGGTAAGTTGCTCTTGAATTCTTACCACAGAAGGTACAAAGCGATAATGCTTCAGGCTCCACTCCCCATCAAAGTCCGCTAATAGGGATATGGCTAACCGGTCAAGCCCCTTTACCAAACTCAATGCATTGTTAGAAAGGCTTGCAGGAAACATAGGAATCTGTGTTGCCGGAAGATAGATAGAGCTTGCCCTCGATGAAGCCTCCCTATCCAAATGTCCGTCGATCTGGATAAAGGCTGTTAAGTCAGTAACGTGCACACCGAGCCTATAGTCCCCATCAAGGGGCTCCAGGCTCAATGCATCATCAAAATCCCTGGTGAGTGGCCCATCAATTGTAAAGGCAGTAAGATCTGTCAGGTCTTCCCGGCCTGAGCGGTCTATGGCTTTCCTGGCTACATCGTCTGCCTCTCTGAGGACGGACTCACTGAAATCGATCCTCGTTTTGAACCTGTGAAGATCGAGATTCTCGTCTTCATGCCACACCCCTAGCTTTACCAAGAGGTGGCGCGCTCGATCTATATCTTTAATTCCAGAACGGGAAAACATCTCTTTGCCCAGCTTAAAATCCGGGGCATCTTTTCCGTAAAGGGCGAGCTGAACCATGGTTTCAATAATCTTTTCCTTGAAAGGTGGATCCTGAGGATTCCTATTATTGATTAACTCCTTGAGCCAAGTTGCTCCTTCAGTAATCTTCCTTTCTCTTAATTCAGCTACTTCTCTCGCGGTCCTGATCTGTTCCACCTTATCCGGGCTGTTGGGGATAAAATAGTCGTCCTTCATCTTGAAATAGACTCTATCAAAGAAAAGAGCCCTCACCAGAGCAGATATGTGATCATCAGTGACAGATTCACCAAAGACGAGCTGAGCAAGGTACTTGTAGGTAAAGGTCTCATTTGTCTCATGAGTGAGCTCCCAGAGATCCTGAACAGAGACCTGGGTCATGTAACGGATGCGCCTTTTTTCGATTTTATCTAACTCTCTGAGCAATTCCTCTCTTGGCCTGGAAATATCCAAGGTGGTAGATGAAAGCAGGAGAGTCCTTTTGGGCGAAATACTCACCTCATGATTAGACAGGGTGAGGAGCTGTAACTTGCTGCCTCTATCTTTCAGGCAGACCGATAGCACGATTTTTTTCTGGTCGATATATTCAGCGATATTTCCCTCAACCATAAGAAATCCCCAGCCTATTGTGGGCAAGTAGGGGTTTATGCCCCTGTTGAGATAAGAACTGGTAAGGCGGTCAGCTTTCTAGCTTACAAGAGGAAAGAAAGAGGTAATTGCCAAAATGATGATAACAAAACCCAGACCTTTATAAATCACGAGGTCAACAGTCGAGCCCTCAACAATTTCAAACAAAAACAATCTATTACAAAAATGTCCAGGATAAAAGACAAAAATAAATGACACGGCCAGGCTCAGTTGTATCCCAGTCTTCTTTTCCTGCCCTTTCTCACCTCTTCCTTCCACCCAGCCCTTTTTTTTGCCTTGTTTCGCCGCTTGAAATCAGGGTCTCTTTCTGCCCTCAAGATAAAGGTCCCAGGCTCAATCTCTCTTTTTCTCTCTATCGGTTTTTCTTTGACAGCTATATCCTTGGGCAATGGTGGCCCACTGATAAACTGCACCGGGATCTCATCTGCCAGATATAGAGAGTCGCCAAAGGGATAGAACCTTACCCCGTTCTCATGGGCTGACCCTGCCTTTATCTCTAATAGAACTGGATTTTGATCTAGGCGGTGTGCAATACGGGTAGCAAGATCCCTGTTTTTTGCCAGCAGCACATAATCTTTTGACCCCGGCAGTAGACCGGCCTTCAGAACAAAGGGATATGCCTTTTTTTTTACTCCTTTGAAAAGGAGTTTTGAGGGAGGAACAGGATTGTGTCCTTTGCTTTTCAGGCAAACCTTCCACTGATTAGATCTGATTTTTTTCTCGTGAATCTCAAAAACACCATCTCTATCATGCAAGAGCACCTCTCTTATGTGGGATTCACGAACATATTTCGTACCGGGTTCTTCATTGATGGCCTTGAGAAGCTCCTTGATGGTTATGTACCCCTGTTTGTCAGGCACAAGACCAAATTCATCTGGTCTGTTTCCTAACATGTAGGTAATCAAACGGCTCAGATTGCCTACCTTTCTTATGTTTTTCTTAACCACTCTGTTTCCCTGTTAGCAGTATAATTCCACCTTGTTCAACTGTTGTAATACAAAATCCCTGATCTCGGAAGGTCCGGGCAAGGGATATTTCAGGTTTCCCTTAGAGAAAAAGTCAGCCAGTATCTCCTCTTCAGCGCCTCCACATGAGCATCGTGAGGGCTTTTCTTTGACAGAACAGACCCTTGTGTTGAAACACTCCCTACATCGTAAGACCCTCTTGCTACCAGACCTTTTTCCCCTCTTGGCAACAGGATGCCCATCTATTTCTATTATATCCATTGAAAAATCTACTACCGGCGCAGCGCTTACTGCAGTTCCTACACCATAGGCATCTGCAAGCACATTGTACCGTTCAATATCCCTTTCATCGATGCCACCGCTCAGAAGAAGCTTTATATCTCTGTATCCCCTGAGATCAAGTTCCCATCTTACCTCTCTCATTATCTCCACAAAATCTCCCCGCCTGCTTCTTGGCGTATCAAGCCGCACAGCATAGAGCTTCTTGCCTAAAGCACCGGCAACGTTAAGAGCCTCTATCTTTTCGTCGTTAAAGGTGTCTATCAGACTTACCCTTCTAACCCGTGGTTCGATTACCTCATCAAATGCCTTTGTGGCTGTCACCGTATCGCCCATAAGCAAAACAAGCGCGTGGGGCATGGTCCCTACCGGATCTTTTCCAATGAGTTTGGCCCCAAGGGTAGCAGATACACCGTCGCAGCCACCTATATATGCATTTCTCTCTATCAAGGGAGCTATTGTGGGGTGCACCCTGCGAGCGCCAAAACTGATTACCTCTTTTTTACCTGCTGCCTTTTTACACCGGGCAGCCATGGTAGCGATGCCAGATGCCTGACATATCATACCAAGGAGTGCTGTTTCATACTGGCCGAAATCGAGATACTTTCCGCTGATCTCCATTACCGGCTGTTTAATACCAAATATAGTGCCTTCTCTCATCACCCTAACATCAACTGGAAGATCTTTTAAGACTTCGGCGCATTCCTCAACCCCTGCGAGTACTGCCCAAGGCCAATTTGATGGGAAACCATGGGCCATAAACTCCGCGCGAACAGATCGATCTATCCCTTTGGTCTGCAAGATCTTCTTTGTTCTTTCAAAGTAGATATCGGCAACCAGACCCTCTTTTACCTCTTTATGCGTGGCTGTGTGAAACACAATTAGTACACCTCACTTAGAAAAGATTTAACACAACGCTCACAGTTCACAGGAGACGGGATCAGTCCGCCAGGCATTCTTTTTGTTCAATTCCCTGTCTTTCAATGACCCCCGTGAACTGAACACCAAGGGCCGTTTCAGTCAACGCCCTAACACCTATACACAAAACTGAAATGGCCATACTATCCGGGGCTACATTTACCATAGATCTTGCCAATTTTCCAAAGATAAATCCCCCCCCTTTTTTTTCAGCATTATTCTTGGCTGATCTATTACAGGGCTGGCCTCTGATTCATTGATCTAACTTCTTGGCTGAGATAAATAAAATTTTCGCAGTAGAATTTTCTTGACAAGAGATAAATACCATTCTAATTTTTGTATACAATATACAATCTATCTCGAAAAATCCAATAATGGCTCGCTAAAAGAATATGCCAACACCTTTAGCATGCTACCAGATTATGATTCCAATTAAATTAAGCAGTGCATCTCATCCTTTTCGGAATTTTTCAGGTGTTTATTATTTCTGGTAGGATATTCAAGATATAAGGGTGTGATACATGAGGGAAATTTTTTTATGGGGTGAGTTTATTTCAGCTATTTTAGAATAAAAAAGGGGGATAGCAATGAAACTGAATGAATTATCAATAGCTCTGGGCGCTTTACTTATTTGCCTGACTTGCTTAGCATTCTATGCAACTATGGCCACTGCCGCAGGAAAGATAGGGGTAATTGTAGTGGATGTCCAGGGAGATTTTACTACCTGGAAGAAGGGATCGCTAGCAGTCAATGGCGCAGACAAGGCCTTTGTCCAGAAGGTTCAGAAGGCTACTGAGACCCTCAGCAGAGAGGGATATCCTATATTCGCGACACAGGACTGGCACCCTGGAGATCATATATCATTCTATACAAATCATCCTGGAAAAAAGGCCTTTGAGGTTATCAAGATCGAGGGAAGGACTCAGGTCCTCTGGCCTCCTCATTGTGTGCAGGGAACGGAGAATGCGAGAATCCTTGTGGACAATAATCTTTTCCTGGCCATCGTGCAAAAAGGGAGGAATACAAGATATGACAGCTACTCTGGGTTTATGGACGATGGAGGAGCCAAAACGGAGATGGATCAGATCCTGAAGAGAAACGGGATCCAAAAGCTAATTGTCTATGGAATAGCAACCGATTACTGTGTGAAGGCAACGGCCATAGATGCGGCTGATGCAGGATACGAGGTCTTTGTTATAGAGGGACTATGCAAGGGGGTGGCACCTGAGACCTCGGCAAAGGCTTTGAAAGAGATGAAAGACAAGGGGATAATAATATTAAAAGAACTGGACCTTCAAAAGATAAAGACATTTTGAACGTCAAGCAGGGCAAATCAATCAGAAAGGAGCGAGGGCAAGCTCCAATAAGCTGTTTGAAAGGGGGTGGTAGCAAAAGAAACACATAAACAGGTTGGGGTTGATGCCATAAACTTTTTTAAGGGAGGAGAAGTGATGAAAAAGAAGGTATTTATAGGTTTTTTGGGGGCTGCGCTGGCATTGGGTTTATTGTTGGTTGTTAGCAATAATTCGGCGGCACAGTCTAAGATGCATATAAAGTTTAGTACTTGGCACCCTCCCGTGGGTAGAGAGGTCAAGACTGTTTTTGTGCCCATGCTTGAGAAGTTGAAAGAGAGGAGTAACGGTCGTATAACCTACACTATGTATGCGGGTGGCGCGCTGGGTAAAGGCCCTGAGCATTACGATATAGTAGCAAAAGGACTCTCTGATATGGGTTATTTTACCGCCACGTGGACACCAGGCCGGTTTCCTCTCAGCGATGTGCTTTCCCTGGCTGCCTGGGTAAATGGTAAAGACATCGGTGTTGACATTGGCAATGCTATGTATAAGCGCATCCTGAGCCGGGAATTCCCTGGCGTGAAAATGATCGAACTGAACGGATGCATCAAGGCCTCATTATGGACTACAAAGCCGATTCGTACCCTTGAGGACTGCAAAGGACTCAGAATAAGGACCCCGGGGGGTCACCAGACCAATTACATTAAGTCACTGGGCGCAGAACCGGTATTCATGCCTCTGGGGGATGTGTATCTGGCTATGGAGACAGGTACCGTAGACGGCCTTGTTACCTGCCCACCCTTGGTCCTCGCCTTCAAACTTTATGAGGTGGCAAAACAGGGGACGATCGCCACCTTTGGTTGTGTCACCGAGGGCGTCATAATGAACCAGAAGAGCTGGGACAGGACACCGGATGACCTTAAGCCTATTATAGAGAAAGTATGCTCAAATCCCTTCCGCACCACCGGGGGATTAACGGTGGACGTCTACAAAGTCATGATGAAGGAAATCGCTGCTAAAGGCGTAGAACTCTATTATCTGCCCAAAAAGGAAGAGAAGCGATGGTACGCAGGATTTCAGGACGAGACGAGGAAGTGGGTGAAAGGGCTGGAGGCGAAGGGACTTCCGGCAAAAAAAACCGTGATCATGTACAACGAGGAATGCGAGAAGAGAGGCGTGAAATGCGTTGCATTTCCGCCTGAATGGAAATAACTATGAATGTGCCTGGATTGGGTTAAACAATGGGATGGTTGGCTACAGTTAGAAAAGGGATACAACGCGCAGACTTCTATATATGTTCAGTTGGCATGGTCCTGCTTATCCCGATGATGCTGATCACCGCTGGTGATATAATAGGCCGGGCCGTATGGTCCCGGCCTATTCCCGGCGCAGTTGAGCTATCCAGTTACATGTTGGCTGTTTTTATACTCCTGGGTGTTGCATACACACACCAGGTCAAAGGGCATGTTCGCGTAACAATGCTTGTATCTCGACTGCCCGAAAGGGCGGGACTTCTCCTAGATGCTATGACAACGATTTTGAGCCTGTTTATGATCTCGATACTGGCGTGGCAGGGCTGGGTGGTAGGGATCGAAGAACGAACTGTTTCAGACATGCTCAGGGTGCCTCAGTTGCCGTTCAGGCTGCTCGTTTCGGTGGCAGGTGTCTTGCTCTGCCTGGAACTCTTGATTGACCTGGCGGATTCCCTTCGAAAACTGGTAAGGAGATAACGGTGAATCCAGTAATTGTAGGTGTCATTGGTACGTTTTTGATATTCTTCTTGCTATTCCTGGGAATGCCTATTGCCTTTGCGTTGATGTTCGTGGGTTTCGCGGGAATCAGTTATTTGGCGTCCATAGGGGCAGCGCTACCAGTAGTTGCAAGGACAGTCTATGAGGTTTCTGCTTTCTACCCCTATACGGTCATCCCGTTGTTTATTGTTATGGGGGGATTCGCCGGTAGCTCTGGCATGACTCAAGAGTTGTACAGCACATTTGACAGGTGGTTTCGAAAATTACCCGGTGGGCTGGCGATTGCAACGATTGGTGCCTGTGCCGGGTTTGCTGCTGTGTCGGGGTCTTCCGTGGCTACAGCAGCTACCATGGGGACCATCGCTTTTCCAGAAATGAAGCGGTTTAACTATGACCCGAGGCTCGCTACAGGGAGTATCGCTGCCGGTGGTACGCTGGGGTTTCTGATCCCGCCGAGCATTGGCTTTATCGTCTACGGTATGATGACGGAGCAGTCTATTGGCAAGCTCCTGATTGCTGGCATGATTCCCGGGCTGATTCTGGCGGCAGCCTATATCTCTATTGTTGTGATAAGGGTTAAGATTAGCCCAAGTTTAGCCCCGGCCAGCCCAAAGCCGGTTAGCTGGAGAGAGAAATTTACAGCGCTCAAAGGTGTATGGGAGCCCCTGGCGATATTTTTGGTGGTAATGGGAGGCATATACCTTGGCTATTTTACCCCCACAGAGGCCGGTGCAATAGGTGCGACGCTCCTGTTTTTAGTTTCTCTAATCAAAATGAAATTGAACCGGCAGAATCTGGGGAAAGCCCTGCAGGAGGCAGTCCGTATCTCAGTAATGGTTCTGTTCCTTGTCGCCGGAGCCAACGTTTTCAGCTATTTTTTGGCCTTGTCGACGATCCCGGTGAAGGTGGCAGCTTGGGCAGGCGGTCTTGCGGTGTCTCCATACCTGATTCACGCCATTATTGTCATTATCTATCTGTTTTTGGGATGTTTTTTAGACGCAATATCAATGATGGTTCTGACACTGCCGGTCATTTTCCCGATAATTCTGGCCCTCGGCTTTGATCCCATCTGGTTTGGTGTAATCGCAGTGCTGATGATGGAGGCAGGACTGATCACCCCGCCAATGGGGCTCAACATCTTTACTGTTGCCGGTGTGGTGAAGGACGTGCCGGTAGAGGATATCTTTCGCGGTACACTTCCGTTCTTGTTGTCGATATTCGCGATAGTGATTCTTATCACGATATTTCCCAAACTTGCCGTACTTCTTCCTGGCATGATGTTGCGGTAAGTATCTGATAAAGATATCAGGCAAGCATAAAGATGAAATTCCCATGATCATCAGGGCATAAAGGAATATGAGTCGGTATGAAAAATATAAAAATTAGTTTTGTTATTAATGGGAAAAAGGAAGAGAGGGAGATTCCACCAAACATCTCCTTACTTAAGCTATTACGGGATCATCTTGGCCTTACCGGAACCAAAAACGGGTGCGAAGCAGGGGAATGCGGTGCCTGCACAGTACTGTTGGATGGGAGGCCGGTATATGCCTGCCTCGTCTTGGCACCCAAGGTGGATGGAAAGGAGATCATCACCATCGAAGGAATCGGAGAGGAGGGCAAACTACATGCCGTGCAGAAGGCCTTTCTTGCCCACGGGGCTGTCCAGTGTGGCTTCTGCACCCCGGGGATGATCCTGGCGGCCAAGGCCCTCCTTGATGAAAGGCCCAATCCATCCAGAAAGGAGATCGAGGATGCCATCTCCGGCAATCTCTGTCGTTGCACCGGTTACTTGCAGATTGTGAAGGCCATCGAGGCTAGTGGCAAGGGGGGAAAGGGTGAGGTCTGAGTTCGCATACGCTTCCCCAAGCTCTCTGGGAGAGGCCTTAGAAATACTAAAGGATTTCGGCGAAAGAACTTGCGTGATTGCCGGGGGTACTGACCTGATGATCGCTATCAGAGAGGGGGAATTGCGGGCAGAGCTATTGGTGGATATCAGCCGCATTCCTGAATTGCGGTTGATCAGGGAAGAAGGGAACCAGATTTGCATTGGGCCCCTCGTCACCCATGGCGAGCTCGCCTCTTCCGGGCTGATCAAGAAAGGGGCATCTGTCTTGGGAAGGGCTGCCAATAGCGTGGGCTCTCCGCAGATCAGAAATATGGGGACCATTGGGGGAAACATCATCAACGCCTCCCCAGCTGCCGACACCATCCCTGCCCTGGTGGTCCTGGAGGCCCAGGTTACGCTGAAAAAAAGGGAAGGGGAGAGGAGTCTCCCCATAACTGATTTCTATCTCGGCCCTTATAAGACGATAATAGGAGCTCAAGAACTCCTTACGAAGATTACCTTTGCCAAACTTGATGATACGTGGAAATCTTCTTTCATTAAGCTGGCCAGGAGAAAGGCCCTGGCTATCTCCAGGATCAATATCGCCGTGTTGGCCAAGATGGATGAGATGAGGGCAAAGGAGGTGAGGGTCTCTATTGGTTCCTCTACTCCGACACCGTGCAGGATGGAAAAGGCAGAGGCGGTGTTAAGGGGTGCTGTGCCCTCTGCCGCTGTTATCGAAGAGGCATCCCGGATAGTGGCTGAAGAAATGGTGGCTAGAAGCGGGGTGAGACCATCGACAGAATACAAAAGACCTGCTGTGCAGGGACTCGTCAAAAAGGCCTTGCAGGAGGCCTTCAACATAGGCTTGTAACTATGCCGCTAAAAGGTAAAGTAGGGGAAAGCATACCGAGGGTTGATGCCATGGACAAGGTCTTGGGCAAAGCCCTCTTTGCAGCGGATTTCAGGATGGAGGGACTCTTTCATATGAAAGTCTTACGAAGCGACCGCCCTCATGCCCGCATCAGGAAGATCAACACCGAGAGGGCTGCTAGGATGGAGGGGGTGGTAAGGATTTTCACCTACAAGGACATCCCTGGCAAAAACTTAATCGGAATTATCAATAAGGACCAAACCGTTCTGGCTGAAGAAAGGGTCAGGTTTGTAGGTGATGCTGTTGCCCTGGTAGTAGCTCACAGTGAGAGAGAAGCCGAACGGGCCTTAGGGAAAATACAGGTTGAATACGAAGACCTCCACCCCATTTTTGATCCCGAGAAGTCTCTGGACTCAACTACCCTTATCCACGAAAAGGGAAACCTGTTGTACCAGCGGGACATCGTAAGAGGTGATGTGGAAAAGGGGTTCTCTGACGCTGACTTGTCGATAGAGACGATATATTCCACCTCAATGCTCGAGCATACCTATCTGGAACCTGACGCCGGTGTTGCATGGATAGACGAAAAGGGAAGGATCACGGTCTACGCTTCCACACAAAACCCTCACTATGACCACAGGGAAATCGTCACCTCCTTGGGGATTGATCCTTCGAAGGTAAGGGTGATTCAGGCAACCACCGGGGGAGGGTTTGGGAGTAAGCTTGATATTACCGTCCAGTGTTTCCTCGCCCTGGCGGTCTATTATTTGCGCCGTCCAATTCGTTTGGTCTATACCAGAGAGGAAGCCTATCTGGCCACGGCCAAGCGGCACCCCCTTATCATGAAATACAAGACCGGTGTGCGACAAGATGGAAAGATTGTGGCCATGTATGTGGATATCTTGGGTGACACAGGCGCCTACGGATCCTATGGAATAGCGGTTGCCGGCAGAGCAGCGGTGCACGCGACTGGTCCTTATCACGTGCCTCATGTGAAGGTGAGGGCCAGGATGGCTTACACCAATCGCCCTTTCTGCGGGGCTATGCGTGGCTTTGGCGTCCCCCAGGTGGCCTTTGCCCATGAGTCCCAGATGGACCTTGTGGCCGAGGAACTGGGAATGGACCCGTTTGATATCCGTCTTCTGAACGCCTTCGAGCCGGGGTCTGAGACTGCTACCGGCCAAATCTTGAAGGACAGCGTGGGAATAAAGGACTGCCTGCAGCGGGTACAGGAGCACAGCAAGAAGATAAAGGAGGAAAAAGCTTCCCCGGGGAGGCTTTCGGGGAGGGGAATAGCAGCTATGTGGTACGGCATTGGGAACACCGGGATGAAAAACCCCGCCTCAGCCCGGGCCGAGCTTAATCATCAGGGGATGTTTGCTCTCTTTACAGGGGCAGCGGAGATCGGCCAGGGTTCTGATACAGTCCTGTGCCAGATCGCTGCCTCGGAGATGGGGATAGGAGTCGAAGACATCAGATTGATCAGGGGAGATACAGCTATCACACCTGATGCCGGGGCTACTTCGGCCAGCCGCCAGACCTATATCTCTGGCAATGCGGTGCGCAAGGCGGCTGCCAGACTGAGAGTGATGGTCTTGGAAAACGCATCCGAATTTCTGCATGTCCCTGTAAAGGAACTTAGCATCGAAGATGCCCTGATTAAATCCATAAGAGATGGGAAAACACTGACCACCCTGGAGGAAGTGGCAGCCAGATGTAAGCATGAGGGAAAAAAACTAATCGGAGAGGGGTTCTTTGACCCACCCACCAGCACCCTAAACCCCGAGACCGGTCAAGGAATTCCTTATGCCACCTATGCCTTCGCCTGTCATATGGTTGATGTGCGGGTAGACCCCACTACCGGCGAGGTAGATGTGCTGCGGGTGGTGGCGGCTCACGATGTGGGAAAGGCGATAAACCCCACCAATGTGGTGGGACAAATTGCCAGCGGAGTGGCCATGGGAATTGGTCAAGCCCTGATGGAGGAGTTTGCTCCTGGGCAAACCGGTTCCATGCGGGAGTATATGATTCCAACTGTCAAAGATGTGCCGGTGATCATTCCCATAATTGTGGAGAGTCCAGAACATACCGGGCCATTTGGGGCCAAAGGGGTTGGAGAGCCAGCCCTTATCCCTACAGCACCTGCGATCATTAATGCCATGAACCGGGCATTGGGTGTCAAGATTGTAAATCTTCCCGCAAAGCTGGAGCGTGTTATGAAGATGGTGCTCAAAGGCTCAGGTGCTGTGGGATAAACTCAGTGAGCTTTGAGAGACGACATGAAGATAAAATCGCTCGTTGACCATACGTCGAAGTATCTCGAAGATATGATCATCAAGGGGAAGCTAAGACCAGGCCAAAGGATTAAGGAACAGGAGGTCTCTTCCCAGTTAGGAATAAGCCGTCCTCCTGTGCGGGAGGCCTTTAAGATCCTGGAGGCTGAGGGTCTGATAAAGCGAGAACCGAGGCGAGGCGTTCTTGTCTCTGAGGTCACCAAGAATGACATTTGGGAAGTCTATACCTTGAAGATTGCCCTTTATACCCTTGCTGTTACCCTTGCAATCGATAGAATCTCTGATAATGGCATCGGAAAACTTGAGAAGATTGTGACACAAATGGAAATGATCGTTCAGGATGATAGCAACCCCGATATCATAAGATACGAGGAGTTAAACAATCTTTTTCATGAAACGACTACCATCTTAGCAGGCCACGGAAGGTTGAAAAAAATGGTGCAATCTTTAAACAATCAGATCAAACGGGTCAGTTACAGATCCTTTACCAAAGAAGGACATCTCAAGTCTTCGTGCAGATATCACCGGCAAATTCTGGAGGCCATTAAGGCAAGGGATAAGATATTGGCAGAACGGCTCACAAGGGAGCATATCGTAAAGGGGTTAGAGGTTCATAAAGAGCTTGATGAGGAACAGGGTTCAGAGGTTCACACTCAAACTAAATGATGAAGGAGGTTTTTGTATGAGGTTACCGGAAGTGAAAACCGATTATGGAAGACTAAAGTTTTTCATTGATGGCAACTGGGTAGATTCCCAATCTACTACCATCAATGAAGACACCAATCCTGCGAGAGATGAGGTGATTGCCGAATTCCCAACAGCAACCACAGAAGAAGCTCATACTGCCGTTGAAGCAGCCCACAGGGGCTTCAAGGAATGGAAGGAGCTCCCTTTACGAGATAGAGCAACTCTGCTTTTCAACATGCGGGGGAAGTTCGTGGAACACTACGATGAGCTCTGCCGCATCCTGACGCAAGACCATGGAAGGACGATAGGTGAGGCCAGGGGTTCTGTGAGCAGGGTCATTGAGAATATCGAGTCCGCATGCTCTGCTCTGTATAGTTTGGCTCAGCGGAATGAACATATGGACCAGGTGGCTACCGGCATTGACCAGTACCTGATATGGGAACCACTTGGGGCTTTTCTTATTATAACCCCTGGTAATATTCCCATGCACGCCTGGTCATCCTTTGTGCCCTATGCCCTGGCTGCAGGGTGTACTGTTGTGGTAAGCCCGAGCAGACAAGACCCCGTAGCTGGTGAGGCTGTCTGCCGGGTGGCACAAGAGGCGGGTTTCCCCCCTGGGGTAATAAACCTGGTTCATGGTGGAAGAAATATCAATAAAGAGATCTTGTCACAACCAGAAATAAAGGGGGTTGGATTCATAGGATCTAATAGAGCAGGTTGGGAGCTTTTTGAGATGTGCGGTAAACTGGGAAAGACCTCATCCATCAATGGGAATGGCAAAAACCATTGCGTCATTATGCCAGACGCCGATGTTGATCAGGGAATCGTCTGGCTGCTCAGGGCATGTCAATGGGAATGGCAAAAACCATTGCGTCATTATGCCAGACGCCGATGTTGATCAGGGAATCGTCTGGCTGCTCAGGGCATGTTTTGGCATGACAGGACAGCGCTGCCTTGGTGTTGATAACATAGTTATCATTGGAGACATTTACGATGAGGTGAAGAGTAAATTCAAAGAGGCTGCCGCAGCCATGAAGCTCGGCTATGGGCTTGATGAAGACACCGAACTCGGCCCATTGACCACCTTGGCCGGAAAAGAAACCGTCAGATGGTGCTCGATGGCAGAGGTGTGAAGGTGAAGGGCTATTCTAATGGCTATTTTCTTGGTCCCACAATACTTGAAGATGTGAATGTTGACATGTCAATGGCAAAAGAGGAGGCGTTTGGGCCGGTGGCAGCCCTGATCAGGGCGGACAGCCTTGATCAGGCAATAGAGTGGATCAACACCAAAACCAATCTTGGACACTCAGCATCCATTATGACCCAGAGCGGCAAGAATGCCCGCAAATACATCAGAGAGGTCAACGTTGGAAATGTTGCGGTGAATGTGGCTGTGGCACAGCCCTATGCCTTCTTCCCGTTGGGCTCCAGAAGGGAATCGTTTGTGGGAACAGCTAAATCAAGGATGGCCTCTATGAGGATGTTCATGGACGAGAAGACGGTCATCACACGGTGGGTTTGAACAAGTGATGATTTTGTAGCATAGGAATTAATTTGAAAAGGTAATGGCTTGAAGATTGATCTAGAAAAGTGTACCGGATGCGGGCTTTGCGTTCTTGACTGTCCTAAGAAGGCTATCACCCTCAAGGACAAAAAGGCGATTGTCGGCGAAGAGTGCGTGGAGTGCGGGGCCTGCCTTAAAGTGTGTCCGGTTGATGCACCGATTTCTGATGACAAGCCCAAACCGGGGTGTGTAACCTGTGGGGCGTGCCCTATTAACTGCCAGATCCCGCCTGGCAAAATGGGCGCCTGTCACAGATATCATAACAGGGATGGCGAACTCGTAAGAGGTGTCAGCCTCCATTTTGCAGAGGATGTCTCCGATATTGTTGGCCCTCGCCCTGATCCTTCAATCCAAAAACCTTTAATAACCGCTATTGGCGCGGGAACCACCTATCCTGATTACAGGCCAGCTCCTTTCGTTGGTAAAGATAAGGTGGATGAAGTGGATGTGGTCACCTCGGTGAGTGAAGTTCCGCTCTCTTATAGCGGTATCAAGATTAAGATAGATACAGACCTTACTCTCGGTGAGGAGAGGTCGCCGGTGCTCTTTGAGAAGCGGGAGGTGGGACACCTGTGCACCGAGGAATATGGGTCAAAGATTCTATCGATTGGCGGTATAAATCAGCTGACCGGCAAACACGGTATAGCTACAGCCCGCTGTGTCTCTGAGTTGGCAAATAGACATCGCCTCAATCTCAGAATAGAGGGAGGTGCACGATTAAAGGTTCAGGTCGGCCAGGCACCCGTTGTTAATGGCGAGTTGGTTGAAAAGATGAGGGTTGGTTGCGGTAGTGCCACAGCTGGTCTGTTTGCACCAGTCATCAAAGAGGCAGCGGATGAGGTTATCGTCATAGATTCCCATATTACGAGCCTGTTTACCGAGCATACCGCAGGAACCTATCTGGGAAAGACTTCGAGCGGTGTCCATCTTAAATTTAGAATGAGTACACCTGGGCGTTACTTTGGTGAACACGGAGATGGATGGGGTGGTACCCCTATCAAAGATCCAAGGGATATTGTAGATTCTATTGACATGCACATTGCCCATCCTGGGATGACGATTTTGATCACGGAGACAACAGGTCAAAGGGTTGCTATGTTCAGGGTAACGAAAGGGGGAGGCTTGGAGGAGATCGCTCTCTCGCCAAAAGCTCAGGAATTGATAGAGTTGATCCAAAATCACTGTGAGCCATCCCGAGTTTCAGGAATTTATGTTGGAGGTTCTGGGGGAAGCTTCAGGGCTGGTGTAAGCTCCTATCCCATCAAGTTGACACGTGCTGTACATGGAAACCGGGCAATAATCACGGTGGGTGGCGCCCCTACCTATGTCTTACCTGGGGGTGGTATAGACTTTCTGGTGGATGTGGAGAAGGTAAAGGCTGGTGCCTTTGCCTGGATTCCCACCCCTGCAACAGTGGCACCGATAGAAGTGACGATGAGGTTTGCTGACTATCGAGAAATCGGTGGCCACCTTGGATCAATCAAGAGCGTGAGAACACTAAGGGAGCATTTTAACCGAACGAAAAGTTGACTAGAGTCACTTTGACAGAAGAGGGGCTAGCCTTAGTCGATTTCGGGCCCCTCCACATGACGGTTCAGGTCTCTGAGAAAGGGGTTCCCTTATCAGAGCTGGCTAAGTCCGGAGCGATCTTTGCCCTTGAGATCCTCAAACAACAGGCCGACTCACTTTCGGTAATCAAAGAGAGAGTCTCTAGTCTCTCTGTGAGTGAGACTTACCCTGAAGTAGTCAATAGGATGATAAGCGCCGTTTCATCCATGAACGATCCCTATCTTACCCCTTTGGCTGCCGTAGCAGGGGCAGCCTCTGACATGGTTGCAGACTATGTGGCCAGGGCTGGTGCCACCAAGATCATAGTTGATAATGGAGGGGATATCGCTATCCGATTGAGGGAGGGGGAAACGGCAACTGTCGGACTTCGTCTGAATCTCGCGAGGCCGGATTATGAATACCGTGCCTTGATAGATCGGGATTGTGGGATCTGCACCAGTGGGATTGGGGGTCGGAGCTTTACCCTTGGAGTGGCAGACGGAGTCACGGTGGTAGCACGTCAGGCTGCAATAGCTGATGCTGCAGCAACCTTTCTGGGAAATAAAACTGTGGTTGTTTCTCCCAAGGTAAAACGGGTTCTGGCAGAATCTATTTATCCTGATACCGATCTTGTGGGAGTTGAGGTCACCCATTCGGTAGGGGACTTATCTCAGGAGGAGATAGACAAAGCTATGAATATGGGTAAGGCAGAGGCTCTAAGGCTAATGGAGAGTGGTCTGATCTGTGGAGCGGTTATATCAGTCAAAGATCATGTGGATACCACAGGATACTTTGTAGGAGCTCTTAGAAAAATATAATTTGCTTCAGCTCTGTTAACCGTTTAGTAGCTGGCAGAAGTAGGTTATTTTTCGGTTGAGTCAAACGGTTGCGGTTGCGCAGCTCGTTTCAGGATTCGTAAGGGGTTTATGGATAAGGTCAAAAAGTCAATAAAGAGTTTCCAGGATTTGGATGTTTATCAAAATACCTATAAAGCAATGCTTGTGGTGTTCAAACACATTTTGCCAAAGCTTCCAAAGGAAGAGGAATATGATCTTAAAAATCAACTCCGCCGATCAGCCAAAGCGATTCCAAGATTAATAGCTGAAGGGCATTCTAAAAGGCACCAGAAGAGAGGGTTTCAAAAATACCTTGACGATGCAATGGCAGAATCAAATGAGACTATAGTTTCTCTATACCAAGTCCGGGATCTTTGCTTTCGCTTTGTTGATATCAATGTGTGCAACGGACTGATCGATATCTATGATAAAGCGAGCCGCCAGTTATATAACTTATCGCTTGCTTGGACCAAGTTCAGCCAGCGCAAGGAAAAGCCCAACCGAGAGACGGTAGACGAAACGAGCAGCGCAACCGAATAACTCATGACGGATAACCTAAACAAGGATATTTATATAATTATCAACTAAGATAGGGCACTGCATATTTTTTCAGTTTCCAGATTTTTGATAGAAACTTCTATAGTTATAGAAAGGAGGAGGGTAACATGTCTAAGACATTACTAAAAAATATTGGGACGATATTGTCTGGAGATATCGCCAACCCGGTTTTGCAAGGTGATTCCATCCTTGTCGATGGCGCAAGCATTGCGGGCATAGGAAAAGAGGGGGATATCAGCACGGGAGATATTGAAAAAATTATCGATATTAATGGAGCGACAGTCGCACCAGGCTTAATCGACTCCCATTGTCATGTTTGTGTGGGAGACTACACGCCACGCCAGTTTGCAACTAATTTCATAGAGGGAGAGCTTCATGGTGGTGTCACCACGGTTATCTCGGCCGGTGAAGTCCACTATCCGGGACGCCCCAAAGATGCTTCTGGCGCAAAGGCATTGGCGATTCTGTCTGCCAAGGCCTACGCAAATTTCCGACCTGGGGGTGTAAAGGTGATTGGTGGGGGATTGATATTGGAAGAAGGCCTCACTGAGAAGGATTTTGAGGAGATGGCAAAGGAGGGAGTGAGGGTTGTTGGGGAGATAGGACTCGGAAGCGTCAAGCAACCGGAGGATGCCGCGCCCCTTGTTAAGCTGGCAAAAAAATATGGAATGACCGTGATGATGCATACCGGCGGAACTTCTATCCCGGGAAGTGCAACGGTTACAGCAGCAATGGTGAAGGCTACTGATCCGGATATTGTTTCTCACCTGAATGGTGGGCCAACAGCGATTCCACTGTCCGAGGTAGAGCCGTTAATCAAGGAAACAAATTACTTCCTTGAAATTGTCCAGTGCGGCAACCCACTTGTCGCAGTTGACGCCATCAAGATGATAAAGGGAAACAAGGCCATGAGCCGGCTCATTATAGGAAACGATATGCCATCAGGAACAGGAGTTATCTCCCTGGGTATATTGAGAACACTCAATCTGATTTCTTCTCTTGGTGGGATCTCCGGACCCGAAGCTGTAGCTACAGCAACAGGAAACACGGCACGATGCCATAATCTCAATCGGGGTCTCATCAAAGACGGATACGAGGCCGACCTTATCATGATGGATACACCGATGGGCTCAGTTGGTAAGGATGCTGTTGGCGCCATTGAGGCCGGGGATATCCCAGGGATAGGGCTGGTTATGGTAGACGGTGTGGTAAAGGCACAGGTGAGCCGTAATACACCACCGCCAGTAAGAAAATGCGCGATAAGCGCCCCTGAACAATCGATTGGATAAGGGGAAAGTCAGGCCATCATTCCATGTGCCCGCCTGCCACGCAAGGCACGAGCGGGCGGGGATGCCACAAATATGTTCCACTAAATGGCTTGTGATTTCAGTAGGTTTTAGAAACCCCGATATATTATATAGGAGGAAATTATGGAAATTAGAAAGATGGTAACCATTGTGGAGGAGACAAGAAAAGAGATGGGGAAAGATCTTCCCAAGCCCATTAAAAAAGCTGCTGCCATAGCTATTATCGAGAACCCCTTTGCTGGTAAGTACCAGGAAGATTTGAGCGAGCTTACAGAGGATGGTGTAACGCTTGGTGATATGTTAGGCACGATGGCACGGGAGGCCCTCGGAATAACAAAGGAGGAATGCGAAGGATACGGTAAGGGAGCGATCATCGGCCTGAATGGCGAGCTAGAGCATGGTCATGCCATCCTGCACCCCAAGCTGGGCGCACCCTTTCGAGAGGCCCTCGGGGGTGGTAAGGCAATCATCCCATCGGCCGCCAAGATGGGAGGACCCGGAACAGAGCTTGACGTCCCTACTCATTATAAGGATGCTGCCTTTGTTCGTACCCATTTTGATGCTATGCCCGTAAGGGTTCAAGACGCCCCCAGAATGGACGAAATCCTCGTTGCATTAGTAGTTACAGATTCAGGAAGGCCGCTGCCACGGATCGGTGGT